>JARDZO010000111.1 GCA_029240815.1 Brevibacillus sp. | reverse complement strand
AAACCTATGATAGGAATTCAACCCTGCTATTGCGGATTGCAGGTTACAGGGCACCGCAACCTCCCCGTCTAGCACGGTACGATTAGAATACCAGAGATACGGATTGATAGCAAGGTGAAAAGCCACCCAATACAGGGAAACGTCCCCTCACTCTCGTTGTTCGGCTACGGAAGCAGCTGTTTCAAGCGCTGTCCCACTCGGATGTGACTGCGGATCTACTTGTAGAGTACGAGCTTGGAACGCTTTCTGAAAAACACTCACAATATACGGATCAAATTGTGTATGCGAGCATCGTATAATTTCATCATACGCTTCCTGAAACGTCATTGCCTTGCGATAGGAGCGTGTCGTCGTCATGGCATCGAACGTGTCGGCAACGGCAATAATCCGCCCTATTAAGGAGATTTCCTCTCCTTTTAATTGGTCAGGATAACCTCGACCATCCCATCGTTCATGATGGTGTCGGACTCCTTGGCTTACGTGAGCCAAGCTCTCGATCTGCTCCACCATATTGGCCCCGATTGTAGAATGCTGCTTCATGTGTTCGTATTCCTTGTCCGTCAGTTTCCCTACCTTTAGGAGAACATGATCAGGAATCGCCACTTTTCCGATGTCGTGCATCAAGCTGGCATAGCGCAAATCGTCCCGAGAGAATTGACTGCGCGATTTTTCATCCAGATGATCGCAGAGAATCAGAGCGTACTCGGTGACACGTTCTGTGTGTCCTGCTGTATAAGGATCCTTCATTTCCACCGCCAAGTAAAAGCTGCGTACGATTTGATCCAGACTCTCCTGCATGTACTTCCTTTCTCGCACGATCAGCGTGTGCATCTGCCCAGCCATCTCGTTGAATTTCTTTTCGAGTAGCGTGATTTCTTCCATCCCTTGTATCGGAACGCGTATGGAAAAATCACCTTTTAACAACGAGTCAGTGGCAGAAACCAACGTATAGATCGGCTTCCCGATCCAAAGGGAGAAGCGATGGGCTACATACGCAGCAAAACCTACGACGAGACAAATAGTGAAGAGCAGGATCAACTTGAGCCGATCGAGGCGTTGAGTAATTCCATTTCCTTCGATCCATTCGAAGTACCCATTTCCGCTCACGGGTGACACGAAGTAAAAAGAATAAAAGATCTCTCCCTCTTTTCGAAAAGTTACCACACCTTTTTCCTTCTGAATTCGCAACGCTCTACTGATTTCTTCGTACTCTGGTAGCTCTTGCACTTTTTTACCGATGAGTTCCACCATCGTATGTAATAATATTTCCCCCCCTGGGGATACGACCATCATTTCATTCTGTTCAGGCGTGTACTTTGTTCGAATCCAACTACCGAGCCTGTCCAGCCGAATTTCTACCACGAGTAAAGAATTGGTCTGTCCGCTTGTATTTTTCACTCTTTGTGCAACATAAATCGAATTTGGATTGCCAAGCTGATCCTTCCTACTCAGCAACCAAAGATTATGGGAATATAACTCAAATGACTCCCGAGTAAATGTGATCGGCCTGTCGCGCTCCCCCCAGCCTTTTTCAGGATACAGGGATACGACGCTTAAGTCATCTCTTAGCAAATGAATGTTACCTACCAAGTCTTGCATACGGACAAACTGCGAAAATAGTGCCTGTAGAGTGGTATCATTTTGCTCGTCCGCGAGCAGCAGTTTATTTTCCGCCAAGTAATTGACCTCATGTTGCATGGTTCGTAAAAAAAAGGACAGGCGCACATCTGCCAGCTTTAGGTGGCCTTCGGTACCCGTTTTGTACTGCTCGATCACCGCCTCTTGGGCTTCCCCGTAGAAAAGGAAACAGATGAACAAAATAGGGATAAGGCTCAACAGCAAAAACGTTGCAAATAATCGGTCTTTTACTTTCGGAAAATACATCTGCCTCCCCCTGTCCTTCTAAGCTGTCTGCTAGTCACTTTATTTCCCGCGCACAGCCAATGGAAAACCTTTGATTAAGGACAAAATGCATTTCCCTACATAGACAAACCATCTATCGCGTATTATCCTAGCTAAGGACAAAATGATCTCGGACAAGGAGACTCGACTTATGCGTTATATACTACTGGTCTTTATAGGGGCGTGTAGTTACGGAATCCTCTCCACCATCGTAAAACTGGCTTATGGACAAGGATACTCCCCTGCAGAAGTGATCGGTGGGCAAATGTTTTTCGGCTTTGTGCTAACCTGGCTGCCTGCATTATTCTTCCTGCGGACAAAACCGCAAATGCGACAATTACTCCTGTTGGCAGCTGTAGGTTTGACTGTTGGATCGACGGGCATTTTGTATTATAACGCCCTCCAATACATTCCTGCGTCAGTCGCGATCGTCCTGTTGTTTCAATTCACGTGGATGGGAGTGCTAGCAGAAGCAATCCTGTCCCGTCAGCTCCCTGACAAACAAACGGTAGGGTCACTGGTTTTATTACTCATCGGAACCTTGCTTGCAGGCGGCCTTTTCGAAAGCGGCGGATTGGGGCAGTTCAACCTCATCGGCGTCGTTCTTGGATTGCTCTCGGCAGTATCCTACACCTTGTTTCTCCTAAGTAGCGGGAAGGCTGCTATCACCGTTCATCCGTGGGTGCGGAGCTCGACAATGGCTACGGGCTCCCTGCTCTTGGCCAGCCTGATTTACCCACCCGTCTTTCTTTTCAATGGCGCGTTGTGGGACGGTTTATTCCCGTATGTATTCCTGCTCGCCTTTTTTGGAATCCTGTTGCCAACAGTCCTCTTCAACTTTGGCATTCCCCACATCGGCGCAGGCATGGCCGCCATTCTGGGTGCTGCCGAACTGCCCATGGCCGTCATTTCGTCGTACTTCATCCTGCACGAATCAGTAAGTATGCTGCAAATGATCGGCGTCTGCGTCATTCTAATCGCGATCGTCCTACCGGAATGGCTGCGCCAACGCGGGAAACGCCGGGGGCTATGACATGTACTTCAAAAGAATAGGTGGATTAGTGTGAACATCAAAAGTTGCCTAACCATACAAGATTTTATTCAAATGGAACAATTGGAAAAAAAGTATTACGGGGAGGAACATATCACCCCCTATGCAGAATCGTACGAATGGTTTGTGCAACGTCCACACTCGATACTCGCGTTGGAAGAAGACAATCGCATCATTGGATTTATGAATTTGTTTCCCGTTAAACAGGATATTTACGAACAGATCGAAAACGGTACTTATAACGACAAATATCTTACATACAGAGAAATCATCCCAGTAGAAAGCGAACCTGTCACTTCTATGCATTTGTTTCTTTCCTGTGTTGTCATTGACGACCATTTCCGGAAGTCCGATGCGTTAACGATGTTATTAGGCAGCTACATTGATTACTACGAGACATTTCAAAGGAAGGGAGTGAGGATGGAAAGAATCGTGGGTGACGCTGTAACCGCAGATGGGGAACGATTTCTCAATAAAATCGGATTGAAACGGTATTGTGCTTCCAACCACGACTCCACGATCTATCGGGGAACTTACGAGGAATTTGTAAAGGCGGTTACTAAAATGAAGCCTGGCTTCACGACTTTTGGTTAGGCTGGATCGAATCTGGGATTAGCAGCCCTGAGCCGTTCCTTTTTGGTTGCAACGAAAAAACCTCCGCGAGGGCAGAGGTTTACTTGCTGTATTCTTTGGACGTGACGACGCGTTCCTTCCGTCTTTTCCACACCTTGTAGCCGTACACGCCCACCACCGCGACGAGAACCAGACCAGCTACTCCTGCCGCCATTCCTTGCGTCAGCGTACCCAAGTTGGCGTTTAGATAGGCGACATTATTCCCGGTGAAATGGCCAATCGCAAACAAGACTAGCGTCCAAATCAGCCCAGTTGTATACGAAAATAAAGCATATCGGCGAAAGGTCATCTTTCCAATCCCCACCAGATAGGGGACGACGTGGCGGACGACCGGCAAAAAATAGCTGATGCACAACGCGTAGCTTCCGTACCGTTCCAAAAGCGACTGCGCATGCGCTACGTACTTGTTCATCCCCTTTTTCCGCCCGATCCAATTCAATGCTGGAGCACCCACAGTCCTGCCTAATACGTAGCCTAGCGACAGTCCGGAGACGACGCCCAAATACGTAGCAATAAAGGCAGGGATGACATGCAGCACACCAGTCGCAGTCAAAACACCTGCTGATAGAACAATCACTTCATCCGGAATCGGCATTCCGACAATACCCAGCCATAAGAGAAAAAAGAGTGCAAAATAACCAAACTGGCCTACCGAATCCGTCAGCATTTCCACTACCATGCTGAGCCCTCCCCTCCCTTTCTATCCGATTTCTTTTCGACAGACATATACAAAAGCAGGCGGCAGATTGAACGGAACCATTTTGACAGAAACATCCGTAAAGACCGTTTGCAACTGCTTTTTCATCTGCAATGAATATTGAAACGCGACAAAGACTCCCCCTGACCGCAGTGCTGCGTATACTTGCTCCATAATTTGATCCCGTAACGATTGGGGAAAGTTCGCGAATGGCAAGCCTGAAATGATGGCATCTGCCTTCCCTAATCCAGCCTCGCTCAGCACACTCACCAACTCCACAGCATCCTCGTGAAACAGAGCTCCCGGGAACTGCAGTTCCAAACGATTTCTCATGCTGGCTTCTTTTTCAAAGGATACGAGAGTCGCATCCTGCTTTTTCAGCTCATCGATCCATTTGGTAAAAATGCCGGTTCCCGCACCCAATTCCACGATGGTATGAGCTCTCTCCCAATCCACTGGTTTCATCATTTGCTTCGCCAACGCATGAGAACTTGGCGTGATGCTCCCGACTTGACCTGGTGCCTGCAAGAAGTTATAGAAAAACATCATCCGTTCTTTAAAGCTGATCGGTTGATGGAAATCAATCATCATATCATTTCGCCCCTTTTTTACCCTTACCTGTCATCTTACCCGTTTCACATTTAGAATTACTTGTGAAAAAACAAAAGATTTTCTTAAGATTAACAGTAACCGATCAGAATAGAATTTTCCTCCGTCTACAGTCGGAGCGGGAAATCACGCTTTTGATGGTTTTTATCGGTTGCATTACTCAAGTACAATAGGATCATAAATGTTTCGTCATATCGGCGAGGAGGACTATTCAATGAATTATAACGGAGTAAAAGCAATCACACATGCGAGTGCCTTTTTCGCGCCCTTCCTGGTGCCATTAATTGTATGGTTGCTCATGCAGGATCGCGATGCTAAAAATATGGCATTACAAGCTCTCTTGTTTCACGTAATCATAGGAATACTCATCGGTATTTCCTGGGCGCTCTCATTCATATTGATCGGCATTCCATTCCTGATCGTTTTCGGGTTGATGGGAATCTACTATCCGATTAAAGGGATCGTCTACTCTCTGAAAGGGAGACCGTTTCATTATCCGGTGATTGGATCGTTGGTGCGATAAGGCAACCGATGTATACAAAAAGACCAGCTCAAAAAAGGGCTGGTCTTTGCTTGTTTCCATTCGTTTCCCTGGATACTTCCTTCTTATTTCGATCCTACTGTAAAGCGTTCGTTGCGGTGCTGCGGATTTTCGATTTCATCCAGGACAGCAATGGCGTAGTCAGCATAGCTGATGTAGCTTTGTCCGCTTGCATTCACCAGCAAATGATCTTTTCCTGCTACATAGGAACCGCTGCGTACTCCTTCTGCATCAAAAAAGGCAGAGGGGCTGAGGAACGTCCATTGAATGGAATCGGTTCCCTGCAGAATGCGCAAATTCTCCCCCTGGTTTTGAGCAGTAGCCAAAAACATTTCTGGAAAATCTGGCGTTTCCAATACGCGAGTAGTTTTTGCTTCATCCACGAACAAGCTGCCTGCTCCACCCACTACGAGCAATCGAGTGTTCGGCACACCCTTCATCGTTTCGATCAGTACATTTCCAGCTTCCACGTGCAGATGTTCCTGACCGAGAGGGGCCCCAAATGCATTGACTACGACGTCAAAGCCTTTCAGATCATCGGATTTCAGTGCGAATACGTCTTTTTCCAGAACAGCCACGCTTGTGTCGGTTATTTTCGCTGCATCGCGAACGATTGCCGTCACTTCATGACCACGATCCAGTGCTTCCTTCGCGATCAATTTACCTGCTTTACCACTTGCTCCAACAATGGCGATTTTCATGCTTGTTTCCCTCCATAAAAGTAGGATTGGTCAAATATAGCAATCGTATTACCCGATAGATCAGTTGTAACACAATCAGTTACATCATCTGCAAAAAAAGAACAAGGCGTGTGTTCGTCTCCCTGTTGTAATCATTTTAGTTACAACAAACCGAGTTGTCAAGGCCGTATTCCCTGTTCATTGAAAAAGGACAAGGCACCCTTGTTAAATCACTTCTCTGGCTGGATCGCTTATTAATAGTGAAAAACCCACAGTTCATGGTGTGCATTTGGGCATCCATCGCAGTGGGTTTTTCTTTTATTTCTTTTTGACTGCACCGCTCCACGTAGAAATGCCGCCTTTTAGATGAGCCATGTTGGTAAAGCCATGCTTACTCAAGACTTTGGCTGCCTGTTTGCTGCGCATGCCACTGCGGCAATAGAGCAATACATCGTTCTTATTGGATATTTCCTTGATACGGCTTTTCAGTTGGGACAGAGGTATGTTGACTGCAGATGGGATGTAGCCCCTCTTGTATTCATGAGGCTCCCTCACATCGATCAACATCACTCTGCTTTTTTGATTCACTCGCTCTTTAAATTGTTCTGCCGTTAAATTTTGAAGTCCCTTCACAGGCATGAAGCGCGATACCAAATACCAGGTCGTGACGGCATACGCGATGATCAAGAGAATAGTCGAGAAATCCATACTGACACCCTTTCGTTTTAGCGGCTTTTCACCAACAGTTCAACAGCTTCTTTCACCATCTTGCTGGTGTCTCCACCCGCCGCTTGTTCGTCCAACAAACAGCGTTGGAGATTTTCCGCCACGATCTGAGCGATAGCACGATCCGATGCATTTCGCACAGCAGATAACTGGGCGACTACTTCCTTGCAGTTTTTCTGATCCTCCATCATTTTCAAAACCCCGCGAACTTGTCCCTCGATTCTGCGCAAACGTCTTTTAATATCTTCACCGTAGTTGTAGTCCATGAAATTTCCTCCCGTTTCTACCTATACAGGTATATTATACGAAAAAGGAAGCGGCTTAAATAAACAGATTTACTTTTGCTTGTGTAGCATCGCCCAGATAAGCCGCTACCCCTGCATATTCCATCCCGTCTAGTAGTTCTTCTTGCTGTAGGCCCAAAAGATCCATGGTCATTGTGCAAGCTACCAGCTTCACGCCTTGCTCCTGAGCCAGCTCAATCAGTTGTGGCAGCGTCAAGGCGTTGTGCTTTTTCATGACGTTTTTGATCATCTCAGGACCCATACCCATCATATTCATTTTGGACAATCCGAGCTTTTTCGCACCACGCGGCATCATCCAGCCAAATGCCTTTTCCAGAAAGCCTTTGTTCACTTTGACGATCTCGTCTTTGCGCATCGTGTTCAAACCCCAGAACGTAAAGAATATCGTCACGTCATGATCATAGGCTGCCGCACCGTTCGCAATAATAAAGGCTGCTATCGCTTTATCTAAATCCCCGCTAAATAGGACAATCGTTGTTTTTTCTTTTTGAGCTTCCATTGAAAAGACCCTCCCGATTTTTATACTTATACCCCTATAGGTAATTTTAACTCAATGGAGCGCGATTGCAACGGAAATTTGTAGAATTCCGTTTACAGGATGATGTCACTCCAAATTTTGATTGCAGTCGCACAGATCAGGATGAGCAACCCGTAACGCAGAACGTTCACATTCATCTTGGCACTGACTCTGCTGCCAAGAGGTGCGCCTATTACGCTACCGATCACGGTAAACAAAACGGGCCACAACGGAATGTGTCCCGTAGTCAGCTTCCCCAACACACCACCAATTGCGGAAATGAATACAATGGCTAAAGACGATGCAATCGTGACTCTGGTAGGGATCTTCAGGACGGTCAACATGATCGGAATGAGAACAAAGGCACCGCCTGCCCCTACAATGCCAGACACGATCCCGACGACGAAAGCAGACGGAATCGCAATTCCCCGGTGGTAAGTCACATCCTGTACGTTTTCTTCTTTTCCTTTGTTTTTGATCAGCATGAGGACGACGGCAGCTACAGCCAAGATCCCATAGACGAGATTGATGCTTTCTCCCGTTAAATACTTTGATATAAATCCACCCAGCAAGCTCCCCAAGAGGATACTGAACCCCATATCCTTTACTAGCCCTTTATGAATAAGCGGCGAGTCTTTTCCGTTTTTTTTGCGGAACGCCAACACCCCTGACAAAGAGGCAAAAAACACCTGGAACATGGAAATCGAGGATACTTCCTGCGCGGAGAAATGGGCAACATTCAGCCAATCCGGCACAAATAACAGTAATGGGTAGTTAATGATCGCCCCGCCAATTCCGAGTAATCCAGAAAAGAAGGAACCGATTAGGCCCAGTGATAGCATGAGTAAAAACAATAAAACGTCCATACGTCCTCCCTCCATTCTCAAATAGTGACGGCTTGAGAATGTTCTGACAGCTTTTCAAATGAAGGATTATCAGGTAAAATAAATCCAAGTAATTTAATGTGAATAAGGTGATATAAATGATTCGGTATTTGAAATCGATCTTTCAGCACCGTTGCCCAACCTGTAACGAGCCGTTGCATTCTCATATAGATGAATTACGCTGTGAAAAAATTTGTCCAAATGGTCATTACAAGGAAGAGACCTTTGGGCACTTGGGAATTCGCATCATCTATGAGGATGTGAAATAAGCGAACACGACTACACATCGTGCTCGCTTATTTTATTTTTAGGCTTTCTTGACCAAGAATTTGAATACTCCATTGTCCTCTTCGTGGGAAACCAGCTCATTCTTGGTTTGTTTGACCCATGCCTGAAAATCGTTCAGAGATCCTTTATCTGTGGAGAGCACCTCCATAGTTTGACCAGGAGCCAAGCTGTCCAACGCTTTCTTTGCCTTTACGATCGGCATCGGACATGCCATTCCTTTTGTATCTACTGTAATATCTGCCATTTTACATTCCTCCTCGTATTTTTTAATCCTATTTTTGTGAATTTTATTCTTATTTATCGTGAACGGCACAACGATTTGGACCAATTTCCATTTCTCGCTGCTCCTCATCACTCGGTGTTATTTTCCCCATGTTGGTTTGGCGAATTTCTTGATACGCATTCGGTTGTGGTGGCAAGTTTTGCGTCACAATTTTCCGGAATTCGCCCTCGTCCTTAATTTGCAGACCTGGGTTATTTGCAAGCAGGTCCCCCAGTCGAGCATACACCTTTCCTCCCTCACCCAGCTCTGTATATTTACCAAAGTGAGCAGGCAAGACAATGAGATCATCCGAAAGCTCTCTGTAGCGATTATACAAAGTATTTCGCAAATCTCCCACCCAATCTTCGGCTAATCCTGCCAAATCAGGGCGCCCAATGGACTCCACAAACAAGATGTCACCAGTCAGGAAATACGTATCATCCACGATGAACGACGTGCTGCCAATCGTATGGCCAGGGGAGTAAATCGGTTGAATCGTGATTTTTGAGTTCCCCACATGAATATCGCGACCCTCTTCCAGCTTCTCATAGGAGAACGTAACCTCTGTCGCGTCTTTTTCTGGCAGCCAGTACGTAGCTCCCAGCTGATCAGCCAAGCGTTTCCCTCCGGAAATATGGTCTGCATGGAGATGGGTATCAATCGTATTCGTGATTTTGACGTTATGCTTGCTGGCAAACTCCGTGTAGGCGTCCGTCATGCGCAGTGTATCGACAATCGCAGCCTCGCCGTTAGATACCACCATGTAGGACAGGCATCCTTTTCCAATGCGAACAAATTGGTAAAGCTCTCCTCCATCGCCCAGATCACCGACTTTGACTGGCTCCAGATGCTCACTCCACGCTTTCATACCGCCTTGCAAATAGTATACGTCGCTTCTACCTGCTTCTACGAGTTGTTCGGCTACAAAAACGGAAGATCCTTCTTTCGCACAGACGACCACCACCTTTTGCCCTTCTGGAATTTGATCTAATGCGGTTTCTACCCCTTCCATCAGGTCGAAATAAGGAATGTTGACGATCCGGACGTTGTGGCCTTCAATTTTCCAGTCATTAAAATCCCCTTCATTCCGTACATCCAGAATAAATAGCGGCTGTTTTTGAAAAAGAATTTGCGTCAATTCATGCGGTGTCATTACTTGCAGAGCTGAAGTTTTTGTCGACATGATTCATTTCCCCCTCATTATTGATTTGCTGTCGGACCTGTCCATCCAGCCATGCCGGGAACGACGTTTTTCACTCGAGTGAAGCCTTTTTCAGCGAGCAGCTGGCATGCCAAGTCACTGCGATTGCCAGAGCGGCATATGACGTGAATCTCGTCTTCTGGTTGTAGCTCGTCAAGCCGACCCTCCAATACTCCCAGGGGTATTGAAATAGCCATAGGAATGCGTTGAAAAGCAAATTCCGCCGGCTCCCGTACATCGATAACGACCATCTGCTCCTGATTTTGCAGCTTTTTCATCAACTCTTCATTAGAAATGGTGTGCGGATATTTCGTTTCTTCTTTGACTTCATGAGCATTCGCCTTGCGTAGAAAATGTTTGAGTACATCTCCATCGTGGACCGTTCCAAGATACTGATGCCCAGTGTTTTTTGCCCAGCCCTGCATATCCGCAAGTGAACCTTTATCTGTAGCCTGTACTTCGATGACTTGCCCTGGGTGTAGCTCGTCCATGGCTTTTTTCGTTCTCACGATGGGCATCGGACATGCCAGCCCTTTGCAGTCCAATACTTTATCGACAGAAATCGTTGGTTGAACCGTCATATATACCCCTCCTGGTTTAGTTGTGTTCTTGTTTTCCTGTCCAGGCCAGCATACCGCCAACCATATTGTTCAAGTTTGCATACCCTAGCTGATTCAAGTATTCGCATGCTTTGCCACTACGATTCCCGCTTCGGCAGATGAAGATAACTTCCCGGCTTTGATCGATTTCATGAATGCGCGCAGGTAGTTCAGGCAATGGGATGAGCTTGGATCCCGGTATATGTCCATCCTCATATTCATCTGGATTTCGTACGTCGATTAGCTGTAACGACGAATCGCCAGACATTCTCTTTTCTACTTCCTCAGTGGTTACGTCTTGCCAGCCTTTGCTCATAAAAGATTCCCTCCTGCAGATATGATGTATATGAGACGAAATTTCGTAATACTAATACCCCTATGGGTATCATGATAAGACGTAAAAGATCCTTTGTCAATACCTCTCTCTCTTTCACTTGCGTCTGACAGCCAGACTTCTTCCACGCTCGTTTCTTCCGCAATTGCGGCAACAGGTAGATAGTTACAGCAGCATTGATTGTTTGATATAGTGAATAAGGTGCGATAGGTAATCTGTCCCAGTCTGATGGAAGACCAAAGGGTGTGAATAAAATGAGCTATTATTTTTCTCCTTGTAGAACGGAAATGTATATGCAAAAGTACCTCGAATTTCTGCTGGAGCATTACCGCGAACTGAATTTACCTTATTCGTTCCCCGTTACCTTCAGCTACATCGCAAGTCCTTCCTTTATGGGGCAGGAAGCGATCCTGTGCTATTCGGACGAGTACGAAATCATCGGTGCAATCGGCTACATCATGGGCACCGGGGAAAACGATTATCAGGATACACATGTCGCTCAAATCCAGATTGCCTATTTCCTCAAGCCCTATCACGGAACCCAGCTCTTTCTCAGAGCCATGCAATTTCTTACACAGCATCTTGCACAGGTTCCTCATGAAGTAAAGGAGCTGCGCTTTTGGGCACCGGCCGATGTTCGATTGCGTCCTTTGTTTGCCAAGCTAGCTGAACGAACGGCTACCGTAGAAACCGAAAACGGAATCCTCGAGGAGTATCGTGCTTCGTTCCCTGACTGGCGTTCCCTCGCTGCAAGATTCCGGCACGATGTATACTACAACTGATCAGAAGGAGACGTCTTCATGCTAACCGTCTTCAAAAACGTGTTGAGCTACCTGCGAACCTATAAACTGTTGACGGCTCTCTTTTTACTGACCTTGCTGTTCGACCTCGCTTTCCTTTCGTTGGCTCCCCTGAGTTTTAAGTTCATTATCGACAAAGCTGTAGAACCGCGCGATCTGGGCTACTTCTTCTTTATATTGAAAGTATTAATCGTTAGCGGTGTCATTTGCCTCAGCTTTGGAATTTTGAGTGATTATGTCTTAGCCAAACTGAATGCACGTGTACAGACTGAATTGCGCAAACGGCTGTTCGAACATCTCCAATATTTGAATATCGACTTTTTCCAAAAAGCACGTGCTGGAGACCTCATCTCTTATTTCACGGTTGATCTGCCCGCGGTTGAACGGGTCATGACCGCCATGCTAACGACAGGAATTCAATCCCTTACCGTAGTGCTTGTCAGTACGGTCGCCTTGTTTTATTTACAGTGGAGCATGGCGATCCTGATTTTGGTCGGTGCCTTGGTTATCTTTATCGGCCCATACCTGCTGGGACGCCGCGCGCACTCTGTAAATGAGAACTACATCAATCAATTTTCCCAAATGACCAGTGATATTCAGGAAAACATGAAGGCTCAAAAGGTGATTAAAGGCTACAACCTACAAGCGGACATGATCAAAAAATTCAGTGCGCGATTGCAATTATTATCTGTCAGCAGCTACCAAAGACAAGTCATGAACAACCAAATGGAGCGCATCCCTTTGATCAGTCTCCTTTTCATCAACCTCACGATCATCGGATTAGGCTCGTACTTAGCTCTGAAAGGTCATATTACAATAGGAGCACTCATTGCTTTTTTTACGATGTATACCTCCATGGGTAATTCCGTTTTCAACCTGACCTTCATTATTCCGTCCTTTACAGATGCCCAGGTCAGTATGGAGCGAATCGCCCATTTGCTGGATCAACCTCGGGAATCGAACGGTCATTTTTCACCATCCTCATCAGACGACAGCCGACACATGGACATTCGCGTCGACGATGTCACCTTTGGCTATCAGGACAATCAGCCTGTCCTCCAAAAAGTCAGTCTCCACATTAGCCCTGGTACCAAGGTGGCGTTCGTTGGTTCGAGTGGTTCCGGGAAAAGTACGCTTCTCCAACTGCTGCTTGGCTTCTATGGTCCACAGCTTGGACACGTACAGGTGAACGGCATGAACCTTCGGGATTGGGACAGGGGTGCCTATCGGGAGCGTATTGGCGTCGTGTTCCAAGACAACTTCCTGTTTCACGGAACGATCTATGACAATCTTCGTATCAGTCAACCATCGGCTACTCGAGAGGATGTTGTGGCAGCCGCCAAGCAAGCCGAGATTCATGACTATATAAGCAGTCTCCCTGATGGCTACGAAACCTTGGTACTCGATGAAGGAAGCAACTTTTCCGGAGGTCAGCGACAACGAATTGCCATCGCCCGAGCGATCTTACGTAATCCTCCGCTCTTGCTATTGGACGAAGCGACCTCTGCGCTCGATCCAATCTCAGAGTCGTCCATCAACCGAACGTTTGAGGAAATCGCCAGGGATCGAACAGTCGTATCCGTCACACATCGTCTGTCGTCCATCACGAGCTATGATCAAATCTTTGTATTTGATCAAGGTAAGCTCGTCGATCACGGAAGCCATCAACAAATGCTTGCGAACGGCGGATATTACAAAAACCTGTGGGAAAAACAAAGCGGTCTCTCCCTTTCCCAAAATGGGCAGGAAGCGACAATTGACGAGGAGCGTTTGTCTCGTCTTCCGTTCTTTCAAGGAATTGAGCGTTCTGTTCTAAAAGAAATCTCCAATCTGTTCAACACGGAGACTTACGGTGTGGGACAAACGGTTATTCATGAAGGGGAACCTGGGGAAAAATTTTATCTTATTGCCAGGGGTAGAGTGGAAATCACAAAATCGACCCCTGACACCGAGACGGGACAAGTCCGTTTGGCTGTTTTGGAGGACGGGGATCACTTCGGGGAGATCGCACTGCTGGAGAACGTACCACGCACGGCGACAGTCACTTCGCTCACACCCTGTGTCTTTTTGACCCTCCAACGCAAGGTGCTGTACTACATTTTATCCAGGTACCCGGAAATCGACGCCCATGTGCGACAAACATTAAAGGAACGACGGAACTAGGAGTGTTATGCTGATGCTAGGTAAATTCAGACGATGTGTGAGCGATGAAGACTACGCACAATTCGCCCTGTACTTCATCCGCCACCGAAAAGAGTTCCATGCGCAATTTTCCTTGAACGACACGTTGGTTCACATTCTGGAAACGATCCAAAACTCCCGGATTATCCTAGTAGAAGATCACTCGGATAACATGATTGGGTGGGGTCATTACCATTTTTACAATGCCGATTATCAAGATGACTCTACTGGTGAGATAGCTTTTGTAAATTCGGTCATTATCGCAGAGGAATTTCGAAGCAGTCGCATTTTCCTTCAGGGATTTCGTCACCTGGTCAACCAGATTGCTGACGAGAATCAGGCCGTCAAACTCTTTCAGTTTTGTGCACTGGAAGACAATGCTTATCTAAATCGATTGTACGCTAAATTTGCCCAACCGATCGGCAAGCGGGAAGGCTACAACGGCATTGAAAATATCTTTTCTACTGAAATTCATCTGCTTCGTTCATATTTGAATCGTGAGAGTAAGACTAATTGACTATTTTTTCTCTCTAGTGTTATGATTTACATAAAATAACATTAACAAGGAGCGATACACATGGTACCTATGATGCCTAATTGGAACAAGAAGGATCGCAAGCCCTTTACTTTCTCCAATTTGCTGAAACAAAACGAACAACTGAGAATCGCAGCTACACCTGCGAAATAATTTGGGCAAAAAAAGAACAAGCTGTCATCGAGTAGATTACGATGGCAGCTTGTTTTATTATTTAGAAGGGGAAAATAAAAAAAAGCACGACCTTGCCCATGGGCAAGATCATGCTTCCTTCGTAAGCGGAGAGAGTGGGATTCGAACCCACGCACGCCTCACGACGCCTAACGCATTTCGAGTGCGTCCCCTTATGACCACTTGGGTATCTCTCCATAATGAATGTTTGGTCAGAAACATTACTAACTATAGCAAATACACGGCAAAATTGCAAGACTTAATCCTCTGTGTTCCTCTTGATTTGCGCGCGACATTAGGCCAAACTAATAACCATATACCAAAATGGGTTGGGCTGTTTTGTATTATAGATGAAGAAAAGCGAGGAACATACATGAAACGTGAACGTTTGGATAAAGTGCTAGCCAATATGGGACTGGGCACACGCAAGGAAGTGAAGGTCCTGGTCAAACAGGGGCTGGTCGTAGTCGAGGGCGTCGTCGCTACGGATCCCGGCATGCATGTCGTGGCAGAAGAACAGGATATCGTGGTGGACGGAGAACCGCTGAACTTCAAGCGTTGGGTCTATGTCCTGATGAACAAGCCTCCTGGAGTCGTATCAGCGACAGAAGACAATGTTCACGAGACCGTCGTGGATCTCTTGCCTTATGAATGGGCGATTAAAGTACATCCAGTCGGACGACTCGATATCGACACCGAAGGTCTCCTGCTTTTGACGAACGACGGACAGCTGTCCCACAGCCTCTTGTCTCCAAAGAAGAAAGTCGACAAGGAATACTTCGCTCGAATTGATGGCCGTGTCACGGAGCGCCATGTCCAAGAATTTGCCAAAGGGGTAGAGCTCGAGGACTTCACAACCCTGCCTGCAAAGCTGGAAATCCTCTCATCCGGTGACACCTCCGAGATTCGCGTCACCATTATGGAAGGGAAGTTTCATCAGGTAAAGCGCATGTTTGCCGCTTTTGACCTTCAAGTGACGTATTTACAGCGCATTCGTATGGGTCCTCTGCATCTGGACAATGACCTCAAGCCTGGTGAATACCGCGAATTGACCGAAGAAGAACTGGACATGCTCCAAAACCATAAATAAAAATAGCCTCAGTCGATACAAAAACAAACCGCCCAATAGCATCACGCTATTTCTGGGCGGTTTGTTTGTATGCTGTGGAAAAAAATCAGTCTTCTTTTGACTGCCGCTTATGACGCAGAGCGCGAAAGAAATCTTTTAGCATTTGCCCGCACTCCTCAGCGAGAACGCCTTCGAGAATAGGGACCTGGTGGTTAAAACGCGGTTCTTCCAG
>JARDZO010000110.1 GCA_029240815.1 Brevibacillus sp. | reverse complement strand
CCTGGTGGAAAAGTTGATCCTTATGAACACCTGGAGACAAGTGTTATCCGTGAGATTAAAGAAGAGGTAAATCTTGATGTGGAAATAAAAGAGTTACTTTGTATGGCAGAGACAATACGACCTGAAAGTGCAGAACATTGGGTTTCTGCCATTTACGAAGTGGTCATCAAGAGTGGAGAACCGTGTAATATGGAGGCAGACGGAGCGATTGGGGAAATTAGGTGGTTTTCACTTCATGAACTTCCTGCAAATCTAGCGTGTTTCACTTTACCTGCCATAGAACACTTGCAGAACCGAAACAATCAGTGAATGAAACTGTAAGCTCGATTCATTCCAAATAAGTTTTGGAAGAGATCCTATGCTTCTAGGGGTAGCTTGTATATAATGGGTGTAAAATTTGCACTGTTATGGATCAGAGGAGGAGCTGCATCATGTCGGTACGTCAATTATTAAAAGAGAGAAGAGCCGTGAGAAATTATCTCCCCAAAGAGGTCGAGACAGAAAAGATTCAGGCTTTGCTAGAGTGCGCAGTACTCGCGCCGAATGACCGGCTACGCCAGCCATGGCACTTTTATGTAATAAAAGGAGAGGCCAAGGAAAGGTTTGAAGCGATCGCCCAAGAGTTTTTGCTGGAGCGTTTTCCGACCAAGCCCCATCTCGTCAAGGAATCACTGGCTGTTTTGGAAAAAACACCGCTGGTTATCGTCGCGACAGCAGATATCATCCCCGGCGATGAAGCGTCGTCGGAAGATAATGAATATGCGGTATGTTGCGCCATTCACTCGATGTGGCTGGCAGCAAAAGAGCTGGGTCTCGGAATGGTTTGGCGCACGAGAGGCGTGGGTTTGGTGCGGGACGAGCGATTGATGAAGTTCCTCGGGTCGCCAGAAAATAAGAAAGTCGTCGGCACCTTGTTTATCGGGTATCCGGAAGCAGACGCTCCAACGACCGATCGGGCTGCAGTGGAAACGAAAACCACCTGGTTGTAAGGGTACATAGCGTGAAATGATAAATACGGAGGAAACGTTGCAAAGCAACGTGATACAAAAACATGCGTGTAGATCGATTGCTCTCCATGTTACTCATCATCTCAAAAAAAGGTACGGTTACAGGCAAAGAGCTTGCGGAGCATTTTGAGGTATCCTTGCGTACGATATACAGAGATATTGAAAAAATAGGGGAAGCAGGTATTCCCATCGCCTCGATCGGTGGAAAAGGTGGAGGCTATTACTTAATGGAAAACTATCATGTGGACAATCTTTTTTTAAACAAAAATGAAGCCCATATATTTATGGAGGTAATAAACAATCTAAGCTTCCTCTTTTGGAAGAACAAGAAGTTTGATGATATTGTTTTAAAGATGGAGAATACGTATAAACGGGAAAAGAACGTGGATAAGTTGAGCATGAATATGTCTCATTTCAGTCTGGAACATGAATTGAAAGAATACTTGTTTCTGGCGGACAAAGCCATCGAAGAAAATAAGCTTTTGGTATTCGATTATATCAATAGAAGCATGGAACATTTCGAAAGAACAGTAGAACCCGTTCAAATCGCATTTTCTGACGGTCAATGGTACTTGGTTGCTTTTTGTAGGGAAAGAAACGACTACAGGAGGTTCAAGTTGGTACGGATCAAGAATCTAAAGATGGGCAACAGCTTCGAAAAAAGAGACACTTCAAAAGAGGAAATTCAGAAGATCATTGAACAAAGCTATCAAAAGCGAGGCATAACGGTTACTTTAAAGTTTTCCAGCAGAATAGGAGAACAGCTAACCGAGCATTTTCCAAAAGAGAACATTCATAAAACAGAAGATAACCAATTTATCGTCGTCGATCGTTTCCCCTACGAAGAAGGATTGCTCAAGTATCTATTAGGCTTTGGCAAGGAATGCGAGATTGTAGAGCCGCGTTATTTACGAGAAGAATTAATCGAATATGTAAAAGAGTTATTGCTTCCCTATAATGACTGACATACAGGTGTCAGTCATTTTGCTTTATAGTAGGGGGAAAGTTGGACGATGATGAAGGAGACGTGGGGAAAGTGAACGATACTCGTACAACATTCATGCTCGATCTGCAAAGGATTGAGGACGAGCATTACCAGCTTCGTGAAGGGGAGCAACTGCAGGATTTCGTGAGGCTGATGCTGCAATATATCGGGGATCCTCAACCCGAATTGCGGGATGATCTGATTTATCCGACGTTTTATACATGGATTAAGGAGGATAACCGGTTTACTGATGCGGAACTGCGCAGCCTCCTGGCCGTTTTGACCGATGAGCAGCATTTATTCTATCAGATCGGAAGCGAGAATGATCAGACAGTATTTACGAGGACGTTCTCTGTCCTACCCATTGCTTTGATCGTGCAGCGTCACAGGCAAGAGCCTTTACTGGATCAGGCAGAGTTCCAGCACCTGAAGCAGTCATTGCTCCGCTACTATCAGGAAGAGAAGGATTTGCGCGGTTATCTGCTCGATGGAGGCTGGGCTCATGGCGCTGCCCACGGTGCAGATGCGCTGGATGAGCTGGTACAATGCCCGGAGAGCGATGAAACGGTGCAGCTCGAGGTTCTTGCCAGTATTCAGGGGATGCTGCAGAATGGGATTCACATTTTCAGCGATGAAGAGGATGAGCGGATGGCCAATATTGTGGATACGGTGATCGACAAAGATCTGCTTCCACAACAGAAGATTGCTGACTGGATCAGCCGCTTGGCAGCATGCAGTGATTGGCCGAGAAGCCGCGCTCAGGTAATTGCTCGTGTGAACAGTAAGAACTTTCTGCGCAGTCTTTATTTCAGAAGAGGACGGGATAGGCAGGGGAATGGTCTGGTAGCTGCCATGCATGATGCTGAAGGGAAATTGAATAAGTTTGCAATAGAGTAAGTGTGGCATGCGTCTCAGGCAGAAACAGCTAACCATTCCTTCTAACTGTTTAGTGTGGGAGTGAATTGCCACGTATCCAAGAGCTCAGTATAATAGCGAGAAATCAACCCAAAGGCTGCCAAAAGGCAGCCTTTGCTTATCATCGGAATAACAATGCAGTGGCAGATACCTACTTTGACATCGTTAAAGAACTTTCAAAAGAGTCTAATATTTCTAAGAAGTGTGAGGCTTCTCTGAAAACATGATCAGCGAGCAAAGGAGGAATAATGCTTTTAATTTTGCATTCTTCAATCAGATCGCGAGCGGTTTTCTTGAAGTCACGTAATTGACGGACTGAGACACGATTCTGATCTACAAACTGATCGAGTAGGGGCTGTGTTTGAGATTGTGGCCTCATGGAGTCAAGATCTTGTGCTTGAAATAATAGTTGATCAAAATCATGACTAAAATCCCTGGCCTGTTCGACTAGTTTTCTTTCTGAGGGGTCGAGCAAATGGTTTATAAATTTCGCATGGTCGGCCATGATGCGAAGAAAGAAGACATTCTCATTAATAACGGCGTCCGGTAATGGATCCAGGGTTCCCGTATTAAGCTGTTCGAGCCGATTCCTGAAGTAAGCAGCTTCCCTGCTTACATGATCAACTAACAAGGGGAAGTTATTTCCGCCAATTTTGCAATGAATAATTAATCCAAGAACTTTGCGTTTAAAGGCCCAGATGTGAGAAACAGCATTAAAAACAATTCGATTGAAATCATAGATTCGTTGAGGATCTACATCTGGAGAGAAGGAGAATGCCTGGTTTTCAATATCTTCAAAGATGCTGTAAAAACGCTCTGCCTCGTGAATTAATTTGGTGTCATCACAGTTAAACCCTAATTTTAGAAATAGAGAGTGCTCTTTCATGATGCGAGACCAAAATCGAATCTCTTCTAATGATCGTTCAACAAATACATCTGCCATGGAGGACCTCCGGAAAAGACTTTTTTTTTAATGGCTATAAAACGAAGCGACGAAACAATCCTTCTTTAAGTTGAACACGATGTATTACTATGTGTTTACCTATGCCCTTGAATAGGCATTCGCCCAAAATCTAAAAATGAAATGAGCCTATTTTTTACTGTATGACATCATTCTCGCGTCCGAATCTACCGTTGCTTTTTTGTATGATCACATATGCATGATCTGCTGCGAATGACGATCTGACTGAACAAAGTCATGAAGCAACCGACAAAGCGTGGTAACAGATTGTTCGAGCAGTGGAATATCCAGATAGGAAAAACTGATGCGAAAATGGTGGTATTGCTGCTGAGTAGGATAACAAACGTGACCTGGTAAAAAGGAGATCCCCTCTTTTAGGGCACATGTATGCAAGTCATCCGCATTCAACGCATAGGGCAGTGTGAACCAAATATTTAACCCTCTTTTGCGTGATCAGCGGCGATCCCAGATCGCTGATTCCTTTGGAACCGACGAGGCGAGCCATGAATGTGCCGTCTGCAATCAAAAACCCTATGCGGCAGCCGGGGGAAATGAATTTGCTGATGCCTTTCAGATAAATGACGTGTCCGTGTGTATCCATGCTTTTGATGGACTGCGGGGGCTCTGATCCAAAATAAATATCGGTTGTCGATCAACAGGTCCATCGATACGGCTGAATTATTGAAAGTGGCAGTGGAGGAGGGGGTAGCCTTCGTGCCTGGCGCACCTTTTTTCACGGGCCAGTCCCAAACCAATTCTCTCAGGCTCAACTATACTCACTCCTCGTCTGAGGTGATCGAAAAGGGGATGAGTCGGTTGATGAACGCAATCGATAAGGTAATGGCTAGCAAGGTGGATGAACGATGATCATAGTGCCCTATTCCCCTCATCACCAAGGTCGTACAAAAAAGTGTCCATATAAAGATGCGAGAATAACTATTTCATTGATGAGCAAAGTTGTATAGAGTATAAAGCGATCGTTCCCTAGGTAACAGATTGGACGCAGAGGAGGGGGGATAGCGTAGTGAAGAACCAAGAAGATCAACAGCAGCAAACGATGCTCTCGAAGCGTTTGAATATCCTATTTCTACTCGTCTTTCTGATCTTCTCCGTCGTGGTCCTTCGCCTGGCAGATATCCAGATCGCCCAAGGCCAAGACTATGCGAAGCAGGCGAGCAAGCAAAATTTCAAAGAGACACCGATCACGGCTATACGAGGAGACATCTACGACAAGAACGGAAAAGAGATCGTGAACAACCGAGCTTCGTTCACAGCGGTCTTTCATGAGCTCGACGATATGACCAGCAGCGACTACTTGAACCTGGTGACCAGACTGGAAAAAGTACTGGCAGGAACGAATAAAGCATCCTTGTTAAAAAAGATGGATGTAGGTTATGAGCTGAAGAACGGAAACATGGAAAGAACGATGCGCCTTTCCCCGAAATTGACGGAGAAGGATCTCAAATATGATCTGTCCCAAAAGGAAATCGCCTATCTGGAGGAGCACTTGAGCGAATTGCCTGGCGTTTCGGTGATGACGAAACCTATCCGTGTCTATGATCCAAAAGAGGTGGCTGTCCAGGCGATTGGCTATGTGCGCCCCTATCATGTAGCGGAAAATCTCGGCTCCGATTTCTATCTCCAACAAAAGGATCATTATCAGCCGAACCAAATGGTAGGGCTGGACGGAGTGGAAAGAAGCTATGAAGAACAATTGCGGGGCGAGAACGGGTACCAAAAATATGAGGTCACCTCCGATCAGACCATCGTAAAAATGCTAGAAGAGAAGGCGCCTACAAAGGGAAATGATCTGTATCTCACTATCGACGAAGATGTCCAGCTGGGGATCCGCGATTTCATCAAGGATTTCATGCCTGATTTGAGGAGAACGGTTGATAAAGCCTCAAATGCAAAAGGCGCTTATGTCGTAGCGATGGAAGTGAAAACAGGTAAAATCGTTGCGATGGTCAGCTATCCAGAGTACGATCCGAATGTATGGTCGCTAGGTCTGGACAGCGACACCTATGACCAAATCAAATACTCGGTGACAAACGGAACGATAAAAGAAGCCCCCTATGATGTTCGTCCCAAGACGGGGAAAGCCGCCGAAGCGGAGAATTACAAACATCCCCAGTCGATCGTGCCTGCAGGATCTGTCGTGAAGCCAATCACCGTGCTCATGGGCATGGCTGAGAATGTAATCAGCCCGAATGACAGTTGGATTGATCCGGGCGCTTATCACTATGGACGGGGAACGGACACGGTCAATAATGACCAGCATCACAATTACGGTGTGCTCACTCCGCAAAAGGCTTTGCAGAAGTCATCCAACACCTATATGGCCCGAGTCGGCGAGCTGATGTCCAGCAAGTATGGCAAAGAAGCGGTAACTGTCATGCAAAACTACTACCATGCATTCGGGTTAGGGGTCCAAACGGGAATCGATTTGCCAGGTGAAAACGAGGGCAAGGAAGACTATCTGGTCATGAACAAGGAATATGGACCGCTGGCCGCCATGGTCCAATCATCCTTTGGCCAGCAAGTCCGTTTGACCACCACGCAGCTTGCACAATATGCAGCGACCTTGGCAAACAAAGGCGTGAGGATGCAGCCGCAAATCGTGGATCATATCAAAGACAGCAAAGGGAATGTGGTGCAAACGTTCACGCCCAAAGTATTAAATACGATCAAGCTTCCCGACCTTTATTGGAACATCGTTCATAACGGCATGTATCTGGTTACGCAACCAGGGGGAACGGCGATCAACGCGTTTGCGGGATTCCCATATAAAATCGCGGCCAAAACGGGAACCTCAGAACAGGATATTTATACGCCAACCACCGTCGTGGATAAGAAAACAGGGAAATCGTCCGAAAAATGGTCGAGATATGCCCGCATTACAAATGGCGTACTGATTTCATTCGCACCCTTGGAGAATCCGAAATTGGCTGTCGCAGTAGTCGTACCGGAAGGCGGTTATGGCGGCCGTTCCGCAGCCAATATTGCCAGGGCAGTTTATGATAGATATGACCAGAAGGTGGGACTGGAGACACCGGTAAAAAGCGGCAATTGAACGAACATGCACGCAATAACACCAATTGAAAGGGGCCGTCCTTGTATGGTACGAGGATTGGCCTTTTTTCATGGAATTGTGCGAAATAGTCAATTTCATTACCCAAAAGCTATGTTATTCTTCAATAGACCGACCGTTCTGTTTGTTAAGAACGTAGGGAGGAGATGAACGATTATTAGCAAAAAAGTCTCCCGAGGCAATACAGAGACAAAGAAACGTATTGCACTCGTTTCAAAAGATATGTTTTCTCAAAAGGGTTACCTCGGAACCTCTATAGAAGAGATCATCGTAGCCTCTGGAAGCAGCAAAGGCAACCTCTATCACCATTTTAAAAGTAAGGAAGGCTTGTTTCTTTATTTGATTGAAGAACAGGTCGACGAATGGATCGAGCAATGGTCTTCCAAGGAAAAACAGTGTAAGACGATATCTGAGAAATTATATGGTCTTGCGGATCACGTGGCCGACGAGTTAAAGAACCCACTCTCCAAAGCGGCCGAAGAGTTTCGGGGCAGTGAGACAGCCAATCCAGAGGTTGTCAAACAAATTATGCTTGCTGTTCAGAAGCAGCGTGAGGTTTTCCACTCAGTATTGCAGGAGGCGATCGACAAAGGAGAGATAGGCGGTTATGACAAGAATCAGCTCGCCTTCATTCTGTACGCCCTCTTCGCCGGATTGGGAGCAGCACGACATGAACGGAAGATGGAAGAACAAATCGAGCTTCATCGTATGGCGATATCCATTTTTTTGCATGGAACAACGAATCAATCAGACTGTCCACCGAAATTGGCAGCATCACTGAACGAAAACTAGGAGGTACACTGTGCTAAAAGATCTTGTGGCCCTCACCAAGCCGCGCATTATCCGATTGAACTTGATTGCGGCATTTGGTGGATATTGGGTCGCTTCACGATGGGAGATTGATCTGTGGGGATTACTGTGGATGCTGCTTGGCTCCGCATTGACGATGGCTTCTGCTTGTGTTTTCAATAATTACCTGGATCGTGATTTCGATACGAAAATGGAACGTACCCAGAACCGTGCTCTTCCACAAGGGCGAATGAAACCCCAAGCTGTGTTGCTCTACGCGATCGTGCTTGGCGTAGCCGGTTCCTGTGTGTTATTTGGACTTGTCAATGAATGGGCAGGATGGTTGGGTCTATTAGGAATTTTCGTCTATGTTGTCATCTATACCATGTGGCTGAAGCGCAATTCAACCTGGAGCACCTCTATTGGAGGGGTTTCTGGCGCGATGCCTCCGGTAATCGGTTATTGCGCAGTCACCGGTGAAGTGGATATGGGTGCTTGGATTATGTTTGCCTTATTGTTCCTCTGGCAGCCTGCCCATTTCTGGTCTCTTGCTATTCGCCGTGTAGAGGAGTACAGAGCAGCGGGATTTCCGCTCCTTCCTGTCGTTAAGGGGATTGCCCGGACGAAATGGCAGATGCTTCCGTATATTGTGCTGCTCGTTCCTGCCTCTGTCCTGCTGTACACCTATGGATATGTAGGTATCTATTTCTTGGTCCTCTCAGTGGTATTGGCCGTTGTGTGGCTTGTCCATACGGTAGCTGGATTACGGGCCAAAAACGATGAGAAGTGGGCGAAAACAAACTTCATTATTTCGATCAATTACTTGATGATTATGTTCCTGACGATGATATTGGATACGAATCGTATAGGATGATCTCAGAGTGATTGTGATGAACCAAAAAGAAACCTCGACTTTTCCGCACTAGGAAGGATCGAGGTTTTTGATGTTCTCCAAAAAAAGAAAATTGTATATTTATGCGTATTAATGAATTAATATTTAATTGATAAGGAGCTGATAAACGATGAATGCACAATTGGAAGAACGTTCAATCAACGCATGGCCTGCATTGGAGACGATGGTAGACGACGGCTGGCTGCTGCGCTTTGCCGATGGTTATACAAAAAGAGCGAATGCCGTCTATCCGCTTTATCCACCCACAAATACGAATCTCGAACAAAAAATAGCAGCTTGCGAAAGGCACTACGCAAGTAAAGGTCTCCCCACGATCTTCAAGCTGACACCGTACTCCCAGCCAGCTGGCTTGGACGCCCTTCTGGAACAAAAAGGATATGTCCTCCACGCTGATACGAGTGTGCAGACGGTTTCGCTTGAGGAGATGGCATTACCTGCTATTCAGACCGTCCTAATCTATGAAGAGTGCACGGATGAGTGGGTGAATGCATTTTGTCGTCTATCTGGAAAGGATGAAAAAGAGAAGGTAACGATGTCACAGACACTACGAAAAATCATCCCCGCCACTTGCTATGCTGCTCTGGTTCATGAGGGGGAGATCGTTGCCTGCGGACTAGGTGTTTTGGAACGAGAATATATCGGCCTCTATGATATCGTGACAGACCCTTCCTGCCGCAAGCGCGGATTTGGGGAGCAGCTGGTCTTGAGCATTTTGCGATGGGGAGCGGAACACGGTGCCAAACATTCCTATCTGCAGGTCGTGCAGGATAATGCATCAGCGCTCAGACTCTACGAAAAACTGGGGTACAAGGAAGTCTATCCATACTGGTATCGCATCCGCGACGTAGGCTTGGTCAGGGCTGCTTCCACCTGATATCGGCTGCCTGATGGATGGGAATCTGCTCCGATATCATCTGTTCACGTCCGCCAGCAATCAGGCGCGGTTTTGCAAATAGAGGATTGCGTGGATAAAGGCTGGCGTCAAAGTGCAGACTAGTTTCTTTGGCGATCGTCTCAAGCGGCACTTGATAGGTGACGAGCCTTTGGTATTCACAACGTTCCTGGGTTCGCTCCGAACTTTGCCGGATGAGAAATGAGAGACATTTCACCTGGTGTTGTTCGTCTGCATACAGGACGCTCTTCCAAAAACCAAAAGGAACCCGTATCCCGCAGCCTGGATCTCCGTGTACACCACAGTACTCTTCATCCTCGTCTTTGTGGATCGGTCCGGTGAGGATGATCAGCCTTTTTGCTAGGTTCAAACGTTGAATGACCCAGTCCTCCAGACAGTTCCAGATTCCGGTGTTGAAGTTATGGTGCTGCAAGGCGATATTGGCGTAGCAGAATGAGTCGTAGTTGGCTCTTTCCGCTTCTCGTCGCTCTCCCCAGCAAACGTCCTTTCGGCGGGTGAGATGTCCTTTGTCATAATCGTTTTCGGCATAATACTCGGGCCCGACCTGATTTTCGATACCGATTCGATCGTCAAAATGCCAGGATGTGTTATCGCGTTCAACGTTCGTGGCAAGGCTGATATCGACGCAGGCGGCGGAAAAAATGGCGAATCGGGTACGCTGGTTCATGACGATGGAAAAGTGCGTGAAGTCAAATACGCTCCCGTTGTCCAATGCGTCCGTGGCGATGCGGCCCTGCGGCAATGGCAGTGGAATGTGGTGCTTTTCACTGAGAAAAAAAGGATCGTAGCCTGCCTTCATGAGTCCTCTCCTCCTTGGAAAATAGCTGGTTTCCACGCGCGAACTGTTGTGTGAATATTCAGTTGTAATCGTATTATACTAGAATCGTGCAACTCGGCACACAGTCGCTCGTACTATTGGAAATGAGGCCAAAAAGCCCAATTCGAGGGGGAGATGGAAAATGTTCCGTAAGTTGAGTATCTGGATGGTACGAGTGCGACCAGCAAAAAACGTACGCTTCGCCGTTTCTCTTACGTGTAGGAATCTATAAGCGTATGTTTATGAATTCTGGAGCGACGGAAGCTTTCCACTTAAACGCGGTCGCTCTTCCTTGAATTGGCCTCGATAGAGGTTTTCTTAGTAGATAAGAATTTGTTTGTATGCTGTGGTGGTGGGGAGAAGCAGGTTTCCGATCTGCGCTCCAGCCTTCACGCTTCAAGGGAGAATAGACTGTCCGCTCCACAACGATTCACGGGGAAGCGGGTAAAGGAGTAACCGCTTCGCTGGGAACACAGAGGTACCGCTTCTTGATCCCGTGAATTCATTGTTCCGCTAAGTAGGGTTCCGGAGTCAACCACAGAATAAGTCAAGTGGAAGAGCCAAGGCTGGCCGAGGAAAAAGGTGAAATAAGCGCAAGATCTTAGGAACACCAACCAAAGCGCAATGGAAAAAACGAAACACGGTTTTAAGCGTCCACCTCTGATAAGCTCCCCGAGACAGCTGCTTTGGACGCGGTTTCGTTTTTTATGTGGAGCCGGACAGGGATGCCCCTCAGTAGGGGTTCCTATGAATCTGGAGCGTTTTCTCCTTTTTCCTCTCCTCCACTACAGTCTGAACTAGTGGATAAAGGACGCGGGTGCACAAAATTTCGGATGTCTCCTTGGAAACGGCGGGAACCGTGGATTTGGACGTGGAAATCAAGTTTACGATGGGAGCGGAGTTGAAAAATACATCCACAACTAACTAACCGAAATAAACTAGAAAGCCTCTCCAGCGAGCATCCGCGCGTTTTTACGTGGCAGGATTGCTACCGGAGGGGCTTTTTCACTTCTTATTCTTTTTGCAATAGCTTGTAGATTTTCAAAGCCAGCTGAATTTGCAGGAGCTCCTCTGAATGCTTCAGATCGGTGCCGAGAATTTCCTTGATTTTATCGATCCGATAGATGAACGTGTTGCGATGAATAAACATGGCCTTTGCCGCTTCGCTCACATTTTGGTTGTGGGCAAAGTAGCCCTCCAGTGTCGACATGAAGCTGGTGCCAAAACCTAGATCGTGCTCATGGACTTTCCCCAGACGTTTCAGAAAAAAGTCCTCCAGCTCACTCGACTTGATGTTCGATTCGAGAAAGTGATAGATCGAATAATCTTCAAAGTGAGAGACAGATCGTTTTCCGTCAAACTTGTGCATCAGCCGGATCGCTTCATGGGCTTCGGAAAAACTCTTGTGCAGAGAAGTGATCGTTTTATACTGACGGCCGATCCCGACAGAGAACGTCGTTTTCTTGATCTTTGTCAGTAATGTCTCGTACAGCTCGTCGGCAAACTGCTTTGCTTCATTGACCGTAATGGTGGGTCTGTATTCATTTTGCCCGATGAGGACAATGATCCGGTTGTTTCGGTAAAAACACATCAGTTCACCGTTTGCTTGACTGGCATGCTCGTAGACGAGATCCACGCATTTTTTGGCGAGATGATCTTGCTCGTATTTTCTTACAACCATATCCTCCAGACTGCCTGGCACGTCCGGTTCGATCGTAATGACCATGCAATAGTACATGTAGCTGGCGTTGATGCCGTGCAGATCGCACAAGGGCTGGATGGAATCGATAGATGTCAGCTTTCCGGTGAGCAGGTCATCAAAAAAGTCCTGCCGGATTGTCAGCTTGACCTCCTCGATCTCCCGTGCGCGGATTCGCTCCAAGGCCAGGATGGTAGAGGATTGCTCCAGGACGATGTAGTCGAACTCAGTGAGCTCCCGAACGGTTTGCCACACGATGATATAGCCGTAGATGTAATTGGCGACCGCGACAGGCAGGATACGGCATTTGATTTCGCGACCTTTTGAATAGTAGATTCGCTTGACTGATTTTTTGATTTGACTGATGTTGCGGGGAATCGTCTCCGTAAAGTCTTTCGTAAATACAGGACGATTTCTCGCCAAATGCAGACAAGAGGCGAGTGGAACAGGATTGTTCACGACTTCTGTATAGTGGAGCAAGTTCCAGTCACGGTCCAGAAAGAGGATCGGGTTGTTGATCGTGTCTGACAGCTCAGCGGAAATCCGATCGATCCCGCCGCCTTCCAGAGCGATGCGAAACAGGATGTTGTGCATGTCCAACGACTTTCGGTTAAGCAAGTCATACCTGCCTGATGCCTTTTCATTGATGATCGCAATCACTTTGGACAAGGTGTATTCAAAGGGGATCGTCAGCAGTGGAAGCCCCAGCTGATTGGCCAGATCGATCATGTTCTGCGGGATTTCGTCGAAGTAGCGATGCATTTTGATGCACAGACCCGAGCAGTTGATTTCCGCGAGCTCCTTGATGATTCGATTTTGCAATTCTTCATTGTCCTTAAAAATATAGCCTGTAGAAAGGAGCAATTCATTCGGCATGAGCCAGTCGAACGCATCGGGATTTTCCATGATATTGACGATAGAAACGACGTTATCGACGCCTTTTTGTCCGGCAATAATTCGCATCCCATCGATCGATTTGATGTGGAGCAAGTCTTTGATCGTCAGCATTCGAGTCCCTCCCGTGCAACTTTCCCTGCGTTTTGTATAATTGTGCATCGTGCACAATGGGGAGTATCTTTTTTTAGTTTGGATACACAATGACGGCTACTCGTATCCTGTCTACAATAATGCTGCAGGGGGTGTAAGCCCCGCCATTTCACCCGACCTGGCAACCTGAGCCGTGGTTTATACCAGTCAACTATATCACAGGGACCTGATTGTGCAATCTGTTCTTTTTTGTGCGGTTGACTAGGATTGAAGGAGGTACAACATGTCTGATAATCAATTCGTACAATCGTTCCTCGAGGCAGCGAGCCTGGGGGATGTCGCAGCACTCCAAACCTATGTAGCGCAAGGCGTCGATCTCAATGCACGGAACAAGCAGAAACGAACAGCGATCCTGCTGGCGGCAATGAACGACCACTATGACGCCGTGGAGTATTTGATCGAGGCAGGGGCAGATATCGACCTGCAAGACGAAACCTGCTTTAATCCGTTCTTATATGGCTGCGTCAACGGAAAATTGGAACTCGTGAAAATGATGATTAAAGCCAATACCAACGTGGAGCTCGTCACCCGTTTTGGCGGCGTCGGCATCACGCCCGCGAGTGAAAAAGGCCACGTGGAAATCGTGCATGAGCTGTTGACGACTACAGACATCAATGTGAATCACACCAATACGTGCGGCTGGACTCCACTCATCGAAGCGATCATCCTGAACGACGGCGGTGAAAGACAGCAGACGATCATCAAAATGCTCATCGAGCACGGTGCCAATGTTCACATGGTGGATAAATACGGGGTGACACCGCTGACGCTCGCCAGACAAAAAGGCTACACGGAAATCGAACGAATTTTGCTGGAAGCCGGAGCAAAGTAAGTTCGTGTGAATAATGCTCAATCACTGTCGGGCGATGCCGGTTTTGTAGAGAGAATCGCGAGCAGCAGGTTCAGCGGGTTCGTACACAGCATCTTTAACAGGACCATCAACATTCATTGTTTGGAAAATGGAGAGTTATTCACAATTGCCTGTAGCCAGCTGGATAACGGGCCTAATACGCTAGTGGTTGATCGTAAGCGCTTCCAAAATGTAGGTATTGCCGTGAATGATCCGGTCTTTGTCAGCGATGACACGATATTCGTGGGTAAGCAGCTCGCCATTTGCTGTCAGGATCATGTAGTCTGCTGGGAATGTGTGCTGCCTGCATTTCCTCCTGACCGAGGAAGCTTGCTGGCAAATGTGGCAGTCATGAAGGATTACCTGGCCGCTCACGGCAAGACGGGCGGCATGAAAATAGGACTCCGACCAGCCAATGTATTTGAGGCGGAAGTCTCTCGACTGTTAGTGTTACGATCGAGCCGGCTCGTCGAGGATCTGGCTGGGCATAGATGGTCTGAGGCACACGAGCAAGCCATTGGACTTGTCGGTCTTGGACCCGGGCTGACACCGTCAGGAGACGATTTTTTGACGGGATTGTTCAGCGTTTGCCACATGCCAAACGTCCCTTGTTGCTTGCCGCATTCATTTATCGAAGAGATCGTCCGTGCCTCTGCTCAGCGGACGAACGAAATCAGCTACATGATGGTAAAAAAAGCAGCGGTCGGCCACGTAAGAGAATCGATCGTCAGTCTGCTCCAATCCCTAATCAGTGGAACCACAGAAGAGGTGGTTCTCTCTTTGGGAAACGTCCTGAACATTGGCTCATCGTCGGGAACAGACATGGCGCTAGGGCTGCTCAGTGGATTGGAACTCCAAATAGAAGCGGGAGGTAACGTATGTCTATCAAAGTCGTGATCAAGAAGAGCACCTATTTTGATTCGGTGTCGCTGATGTCCCTGTCGACCAAGGCGAACCAGATCGCAGGTGTAGAACAGGCGGTTATCGCCATGGGTACGGAAATGAACAAGGAAGTGCTGCGCAACGTCGGGCTTTTGACGCCAGAATTGGAAGAGGCGAAAAGCAGTGACTTGATGATCGTCGTCAAAGCAGAGACAGACGAGCTTTGCGAGAATGCATTCGCAGGCATCGAGGAGCTGTTCACGAAAAAGGGTGAAACCAAAGGGACCAGTGAGATTAAATACGCCACCATTGATTCCGCAGCAAAAAGCATCCCCGAGGCGAATCTGGCAATCATTTCCGTCAACGGTGCATTCGCAGCGAGAGAAGCGCGGAAGGCATTGGAGAACGACTTGCACGTCATGTTGTTCAGTGACAATGTCAGCATCGAGGACGAGATCGCCTTGAAGCAATTTGCACACGAAAAAGGCTTGCTGCTGATGGGCCCTGACTGCGGGACCGCGATTATCGGAAATGTAGCCCTGTGCTTTGGCAACGCTGTGCGCAAAGGAAACATCGGCATCGTGGCGGCATCCGGAACGGGCAGCCAGGAGGTCAGCGTACGCATTCACGATTTTGGCGGAGGTATTACGCAGCTCATCGGTACCGGCGGACGCGATTTGAGCGAGCAGGTAGGCGGTATCATGATGCTGGATGGCATCAAGGCATTGGACGAGGATGAGGCGACGAAAGTCATTGTGCTCATTTCCAAGCCGCCGGCACCAAGCGTCGAAGAAAAAGTGCTGGCACAAGTGAAACAATGCAAAAAACCGGTTGTGGTTTATTTCATAGGTGGAACAGAAGAAGCGGTCGTGGCAGCAGGCGGGCATTTTGCCAAAACCTCGAAAGAAGCTGCGCTCAAAGCCGTTGTTCTGGCAGGAGCCAACGAAGATGAAATCAATAAACGCGCATTGAACTGGCCGCTGATCGAAGAAGTGCGTGCCAAATTGACGGCGGAGCAAAAATACGTTCGCGGACTGTTCTGCGGCGGTACCTTGTGTGATGAAGCGATGTACATCGCTATGGAAACGTTTGAAGACGTATACAGCAACATTCAGAAGAATCCGGATTACAAGCTGAAAAACCTGCATGTGAGCCAAGCCCACACCTTCCTCGATATGGGTGACGACGATTTCACGAACGGCAAGCCGCATCCGATGATCGATCCATCCACGCGCATCGCGAGATTCTTGGAGGAAGCCAAAGATCCATCTGTGGGTGTCATCCTCATGGACTTTATCCTGGGCTTCGGTTCGCACGAAGATCCAGTCGGTGTCATGCTTCCGGCGATTATCGAGGCGAAAAAGCAAGCTGAAAAAGACGGCAGACATCTGGAAATTTTGGGCTATGTAATGGGTACAGATCTGGATTCGCCGAAGCTGGAAGATCAAGTGGGCAAGCTGATGGCC
>JARDZO010000378.1 GCA_029240815.1 Brevibacillus sp. | reverse complement strand
TCCATACTCCGTCTACAAAGAATACGGCAAGCATCTGGATGATTTGGACATGGATGAGATGTACGAAGAGCTGCTCGCCAATGAACGAGTCAAGAAAAAGACGATCATGAGCGCACGTGAAATGCTGACCAAGATCGCCATGATCCAGCTCGAGTCTGGCTATCCTTACATCATGAACAAGTCCAATGCAAACAAGAACCACGCACTCAAGGATATCGGATCGGTCAAGATGTCCAATCTGTGCACAGAGATCTTCCAGCTGCAGGATACTTCGACGATCAACAACTACGGTGAAATGGATATCATTCGGCGAGACATCAGTTGCAATCTGGCATCACTCAACATTGTAAACGTCATGGAACAAAAGATGATTCGGGAGTCCGTCCACGAAGGCATCGAGGCGATTACAGCCGTGAGTGACATGACAGCAGTGGAGAATGCACCGGGAGTCCAAAAGGCGAATCGCGAGCTCCACTCGGTCGGTCTCGGTGCCATGAATCTGCACGGCTTCCTGGCAAAAAACAAGATCGCTTATGAGAGCGATGAGGCCAAAGATTTTGCTCGCACGTTCTTCATGATGATGAATTACTATTCCCTCGAAAAGAGCATGGAGATTGCCAGAGAAAGAGAGACGACCTTCCTCGGATTTGAGCAATCGGAGTATGCCAAAGGAACGTACTTCGCGAAATACGTAACGACTGATTATCAACCACGAACGGAAAAAGCGATGCAGCTCTTCTCGGGTATGCACGTACCGACAAAAGAGGATTGGGCAGTCCTGCAGCAAAACGTTCAGAAGTACGGCGTGTATCACGCTTATCGACTGGCGATTGCGCCAACCCAGAGCATTTCGTACATCCAAAATTCGACGTCAAGCGTTATGCCAATCGTGGAGCACATCGAAACGAGAACCTATGCCAACTCGACGACGTACTACCCGATGCCATACTTGTCGCAAGAGAATTACTTTTATTACAAGTCGGCATACGTGATCGACCAGTTCAAGGTCATTGATCTGATTGCTGAAATTCAAGAGCACGTAGACCAAGGGATTTCAACGGTATTGCACGTGAACAGCAATGTGTCCACAAGAGATCTGGCACGTTACTATATTTACGCGGCGAAAAAAGGTCTGAAGTCGCTCTACTATACGCGCACCAAGCATTTGACTGTAGAAGAGTGCATTAGCTGCGCCGTGTAAACATGCAGGTATGACACAGAGGTAGGAACAAGCATATAGAGAAGAGGAACGCCCAATGAAAGCTGTCAATTGGAACAGGCCAGATGATGATTTTACGATGACGTTTTGGAATCAAAACATTATGCAGTTTTGGACGGACGACGAAATTCCGCTCTCAGACGATAAAATGTCCTGGATGGAGTTGACGGCTGCTGAGCGTGACACCTATAAAAAAGTGTTGGGTGGTCTCACTTTGCTGGATACGGTCCAGGGAGGAGTCGGGATGCCCAAAATCATGGAGCATGTGGACGGTCTGCAACGTAAAGCCGTACTTGCTTTCATGGGAATGATGGAGCAGATTCACGCCAAATCGTACAGCAGCATTTTCACCACGCTGGCAGCGACAGAGGAGATCGATGAGATTTTCAGCTGGGTGGAGCAAAACCCTCGCCTCCAATTGAAGGCAAAATTGATTTCCAGCCGCTATCAAGAAATCGAGACGCAGAAAGATCTGTACATGGCGATGGTCGCTTCCGTCTTTTTGGAGAGCTATCTGTTCTACAGTGGCTTCTTTTATCCGCTCTATTTGGCGGGCCAAGGCAAAATGACCAGCAGCGGTGAAATCATTGACCTGATTGTCCGCGATGAAAGCATTCACGGCTTGTACGTTGGGGTGCTGGCTCAGGAAGTCCATCAGCGTTTGAGCGTAAATGAGCAGCAAGCATGCAAAGAAGAGCTGTATCAATTGTTGCAAGAGCTGCAACAAAATGAAGAGGCGTATACGGCAGAGCTGTACGCATCCATTGGTCTTGCAGAGGAAGTACAAGCATACGTCCGCTACAATGCAAATAAAGCGCTGATGAATCTTGGGCTGGATCCGTTCTTCCCAGAAGAAGATGTCAATCCGATTGTCCTGAACGGAATTCGCACGCAAACGAAGCAACACGATTTCTTCTCCAAAAAAGGGAACGGCTACGTGCGCACCATTCATGTAGAGCAGCTCTCGGATGACGATTTCAAATTTGACTTCTTCTAAATAGATGCCACAAACAAAGAACTCCATCCCGCAACGGATCGAGTTCTTTGTGGTTTTTTCTAGTTTTTTCCTTTTCTTTGTTTCGCTAGCCAGTCCTCAAAGCGGGTGATACCGAGCCGAGTCCCCCTTGAAGAAATGGTCAGGGATGCCGTTGGTACAGGATGGCGAATCACCTGCGTTCAAAAAGGGTCTATCCGCACAAACGAAATAGTGGTGAAACCAACCTCAAAATGAAGTGAAAACTACATTTTCGTAGATATATTGTAGTGAATTATCGCAAGGGATATAATATTCAAAAAATAACGAATGAAACCAGTCTTGCAAAGGAGAGGCGCGGATGGATGAACATGCAAAAGAACGAATCCGAAAAAAGTACGGAAATCTCACGGCCAGTCAAAAAATCATATCCAAATTTGTCATCGAGAAGCCCAGCCTGATCGCGATACATACCGCCAAAAAAATCGCAGATCTGACCAACATGAGTGAGGCGACGGTCATTCGTTTTTGCTACGCCTTGGGATACTCAGGCTACACGGAGCTGCAGGATGAGATCAAAAAGTCGCTGCTGATCGTTGATCCACGCAAAGGACCCATTCAAAAGTATCGAGATACGGAAGAAATCCTGACGCGTGACAACTACGCCCAGCAGGTCATAGAAACGGACATCGCTTATTTGCAACAAGGGCTGCAGCAGTTTGATTACCGACTGTACGAGCAAGCGATTCATAGCATCATTTCAGCAAATCGGATCGTTGTCGTCGGCTTCCGTTGGTGCCATATTCCTGCCAAATGGCTTTTCTCGACCCTCAATGCAATCAAGGGAAACACCCATCTGTATACGGGCGCTGTGGACAATGCGGACTACTTCCTCACCGAACGAGAGCAGGAATGGCTGGTCATCGCGCTGTCTTTTCCTCGACACCCGACTGAAACGGTAGCGCTCGTTCAATCGGCCAAAGCATTGGGTGCCAAGGTATTGGCGATTACGGAGGGCGAGCTGTCACCCATCAGTCAAATGGCAGACTTGCTATTGAAGGTCACGACGCCTCAGCCTGCAGCGACTAGTGGAATGCCTGTGCTGTTTTCCTTGCTAAACGTGCTGATCAAAGGGGTGATGGTCTACGATGCTGAGAACGTCCAAAAGCGATTGCAGCACTACGACGAAATCAGCTCACAGCTGTACTCGTTCATTGGTGACGAGGATGAATTTACAATCTGAGAAGTGTATGAAAATAATCAGTTGAACTGGAGGTACGAGACCATGACCAGACCCGTTACGTTTGCAGCAACAGGCGACAGCTTTATTACACGTTTACCATGTAAGGACGAGGCTTTCCATCAGATGGCGGCTTTGCTCCACCGGGCAGATGTTCGTTTAGCCAATTTGGAAACGACCGTACATGACAACAAAGGATATCCGAGCGCACAGAGCGGGGGAACGTGGGCGATGTCGCCTCCATCTGTACTGCAGACCATGAAAGAGTATGGCTTCAACATGATCGGCTGGGCAAATAACCATACACTCGATTATTTGTACGGAGGACTTGAGGCGACAGAACAGCACTTAAACGAGTACGGATTTGTCCATGCAGGAGCTGGTAAAAATCTAGCGGAGGCTGGCGCACCACGGTATTTGGAATGTGAGTCGGCCCGAGTCGCATTGATTGCGGCAACGTCCACCTTCCATCCATGGTGGGCAGCGGGAGATCAGCGACCGGACAGTATCGGCAGGCCGGGGATCAATCCGATGCGTTACATCATGACACACGAGCTAACGGCTGAAAAGCTGAGTCAATTAAAAGCTATCGCTAGCGCCATTGATATCAATGCATTCAGCAAGGTTTTGATCGAGGAAGGCTTCATGAATTCACCGGGGCAGGACGTTTTTCTGTTCGGGACCTCGCTTTTTCGACAGGGGGAGCAAGAAGGAACGAAAACAGAGCCGCACCCACGGGATCTGCAGCGAATCATCAAAACAATCGAGGAAGCCAAACGAAGGGCAGATTACGTCATCATCAGCATTCATGCCCATGAGATGAAAGGGGAACAGAAAGAAGCGCCAGCAGAGTTTCTGGAGGTGTTTGCCCGTGCGTGCATAGATGCAGGGGCTCATGCTGTGGTTGGTCATGGCCCACATCTGCTGCGAGGCATCGAAATCTACAAAAACCGCCCGATCTTTTACAGCTTGGGAGATTTTATCTTCCAGACAGAGGCCGTCACGAGTCAACCAGCCGATTTCTATGAGCATTACGGGCTTACTCACAATCACAATGTAGCGGATGCGC
>JARDZO010000109.1 GCA_029240815.1 Brevibacillus sp. | reverse complement strand
GACATCTGGCTACGCAAAATGGTGCGGACCTGGTCACGAATACCCGTGCCCAATCCATTACGTATCATGCGGATGGCGTAACCGTGCACACTGTGCAGGGAGACTACCATGCAGACAAGCTGATTGTGACTGCGGGTTCATGGACAGGCTCGTTGCTCAAAGACCTGGAGATACCTCTGCAGCCGTTCCGCAAAACCGTGGTCTGGTACGAAGCAGATGAGTCTGTGTACGGGCTCGGGAAGTTCCCTTCGTATTTCGTGGACCTTCCAGGAGACCGCTTCTACGGCTTTCCGAGCATGCAAGGCTCAGGATTGAAAATCGGCAGTCACGATGCAGGAGTAAATGTTAATCCTGATCAGGTGAATCGCGAGTTCGGCAGCGATCCCGACGATGACGGAGATCTATTTACCGTCGCAGAGCGGTTCTTCCCTCATGTCTCCAACAAGCTGGTACGAGGACAAGTCTGTCTGGTCACCTGGACGCCGGATCACGATTTCATCATCGACCGCCATCCCAACCATGACCATGTCCTGATCGTATCCGCCTGTTCCGCACACGGCTTCAAATTTGCCAGTGTCGTCGGGGAGATTTCCGCGCAACTGACCTTGCAGGGGAAAACGGACTTCGATCTGTCGCCGTTTGCGCTCAATCGATTTGTATAATACTCACCAATAAATAGGATATGATGTGGATATTCTTTACACACAGGAGGATATCTGCATGTCCATTCAAAATGAAATGGATCTGATCTGTCTGAAACGAGTCGGCAGGATCGTGGCAGAGGCGAGAGAAGCGATGCTGCAGGCAAGGCGTGTCAACAAAAGAACTAGATGAGATCGGAAAAGATGTGTTAACAAAATACGGTGCCCATTCCGCACCGAGGCGAGAGTACGAGTTCCCGGGTTACACCTGCATCAGTGTGAATCACGTAGTCGCTCACGGAATACCAGATGGCTATCGGCTGAAGGAAGGCGATCTGATCAATATTGGCGTGTCAGCAGAGCTCGACGGGTACTATGCAGACACGGGGGCATCGATCGTGGTCGGTGAAGGCGATGACCGCAAGCAAGCACTGTGCAAATGCGCGGAAGAGTCATTGTATAAAGCGCTGGCATCGGCTAAGGCTGGATCAAAACTGAGCCAGATCGGGCGGATCGTCCAGAATGAAGCGCGTCGCAACGGTTTTACCGTAGTGAAAAACTTGACGGGGCATGGGATTGGGAAGAGTCTGCATGAGGAACCTACCCATATTCTGAATTACTTTGATAAGTGGGATAAAAGATTGCTCACGGATGGGTTGGTGATTGCCGTCGAAACGTTCATCTCGACCGGGACGGAATACGTAAATGACGGCAAAGACGGCTGGGCCCTGATCACGCCAGATAAAAGCCTGGTAGCTCAGTACGAGCATACGGTTGTCGTAACGAATGGGCAGCCGATCATCCTGACTGCCTAGCTTGATAAAGGGAAAGGACTCCGGCTACCAACATAGCTGAGGTGGGGAGAAGCAGGTTTCCGACTGCGCTCCGCCTGGAAACCTGCTTCTCCTGCGAGCTTTTGAGGTTTCTAGCCGCCTATATTCTGTGGATATTCAAGGGGAAAAAACTTATTCTCCAAATAGCTTGTGCTTCGAAGGGCGTACTGCTCCACCATCAACCATCTTCGGGTGAGCATCCATAGAAATCTGGGCTTAATAGCTAGCTAACGATAGAGAAGTATATTCCCGGTCGGAGCGCCGTGCGAAGCCGTTTTTTGCGATTCCCCGAACGACCACCGCAGCCAAAAAAGGACCGTCAGGCATGCCTGACGGTTTTTCATATACGCCATGAATCATTCCATACAGGTGTAAAGGTATCCGTACAGTTGTGCGAACCTGCTAACATTTGTGCGTACAGTCACCGCTCCTATGCGAAGCCATAGGAGCTTTTTATTTAGGAGGGACCTTTGGCATATGTTTTGCAACGATAGGGAGCGAAGAACGAAAAGGAGGATCTCCCATGCACAATCCCAATCAGAAGCTAAAGGATGAAATCGAGCGAATCAAACAGGGCGGGGATGCCAAATACCATCAAAATTTGGAAGCGCAAGATAAAATGTTCGTTCGCAAAAGGCTGGAGCTGTTGTTTGACCCGGACTCCATCGTGGAGGACGGACTGTTTGCCAATGCATCAGCCCCCGATCTCCCAGCAGATGCCACGGTGACAGGTATGGCGACGATTGACGGCAGGCCAGTCTGCTTTATGGCGTCCGACTCGACGGTGAAGGCAGGTTCTTTTGGAAAGCGCACCGTGGAAAAGCAGATTCGGATGCAGGAAAAGGCGCTGGAGCTGAAAGTGCCAATTCTCTACTTGATCGATTCTGCCGGGGGACGTATTACCGATCAGATCGAAATGTTCCCAGGGCGTAGACACGGTGGGCGGCTGTTTTACAATCAGGTGCAGCTCTCAGGGATCGTGCCGCAGATATGCATCTTGTTTGGGCCTTCGCCAGCAGGCTCGGCCTACATACCGGCGTTTTGCGATTTGACGATCATGGTGGAGAAAAACGCGAGTGCTTATCTGGGATCGCCAAGAATGGTGGAAATGGCGATCGGCGAGAAAACAACGATGGAAAATATGGGCGGAGCGCGGATGCATTGCAGTGTGAGCGGATTGGGCGATGTGCTGGTGCAATCCGAAGAAGAGGCGATAGCCGAATGCAAGCGATATCTCAGCTACATGCCGCAAAACTGGACGCAAAAACCGCAAGCCAGCGAAAAGCGCGAGCCAGTAACGGGACGTCCTTTGGCGGAAATCATTCCGGAAAATCAGAATGTCCCCTTTGATATGAAGGAACTGATCATGCAGATCATCGACCAGGACTCCTGGTTTGAAGTGAAAAAGCTGTGGGCGCAGGAGTTTATTACCGGACTGGCACGGATGGGTGGAAAGGTAGTCGGCATCGTAGCGAACCAGTCCAAGGTAAAAGGCGGCACGCTGTTCGTCGACTCTGCTGACAAGGGCGCGCGATTCATCTGGCTGTGCAATGCCTTTCAAATCCCTTTGTTGTTTTTGAGCGATGTCCCTGGATTCATGATCGGCTCGCAGGTAGAGCGACAAGGCATCATCCGTCATGGAGCCAAGATGCTGTCTGCTGTATCAGAGGCGACCGTTCCCAAGCTGTCAGTGATCGTGCGCAAATGCTATGGGGCTGGTCTCTACGCCATGGCCGGTCCAGCCTTTGGGACCGACGCGACAATCGCCTTGCCTAGTGCTTCGATCGCTGTGATGGGACCCGAAGCCGCGATTAATGCCGTCTACTACAACAAAATCATGCAGCTGCCCGAGGAGGATCGAGCTGCCTTTATTGCGGAAAAACGCCAGGAGTATGCAGAGGATATCGACATATACCGCCTCGGCTCAGAGCTGGTTATCGACGGCCTGATCCCTTATGAAAGACTGAGATCAGACGTCATCGCCCGCTTCAGGATGTATGAGAACAAGGAGCCCGTCGTCTATCCGAAACGCAATCCCATCCATCCCGTGTAGGAGGTACTTGTTATGGACACCCAAACCGTCTTGTATGAGGTGCAGGAGGCGATCGCGAAAATTACGCTGAATCTCCCCGAGATGCGCAATCCGCTGACGACCCAGCTGACGAACGAATTGATCGCGGCCATCGAAGCGGCGGATCAGGATGAGCAAGTAAAGGTAATCATCCTCACAGGGAATGGCTCGACCTTTTGCGCTGGAGGAAATATGAATGAGTTCAAGGAGAATTTCACGAAAAGCGTCCCGCAGTTGTACTGGGAGGGGAAGGAGAGTACGCGCCTGTTTGAGCTGGGAGCGACCATTCGGACACCGATGATAGCCTCGGTAAACGGCTCGGCTCTGGGCGGCGGCTGCGGGCTGGTCGCGATGTGCCATCTCGCTATCACTTCCGATCAAGCGAAATTCGGGACGACGGAATTGCGGCTCGGATTGATCCCGTTCGTCATTATGCCCTGGATACGCAGAGCGGTGGGAGAGAGAAAAGCCATGGAGATGATGCTCACGGCTGACATCCTTTCAGCCCAAAAGGCGATGGAGCTCGGTCTGGTTCACCGAGTCACCACCTCCGATCGACTGGAAGAAGAGACGTGGCAACTGGCTAAGCAGGTAGCCTCCTACAGTCCGCTGGCGGTAAAGCTCGGAATCGAGGCTTTCCGCTCCACGGAGCAGACCGACTTGCTCACGTCGTTTGCCCATCTCAATACGCTGCGTCTCGTCTCCTTTGCGAGCCATGATCTGCGAGAGGGTGCCACGGCATTTTTAGAGAAAAGAGCGCCTGTGTGGGAGGGGAAGTAGATGAAAACCGTTCGGATCGGAGCTGCACAAGGCTTTTACGGAGACTCCATCGTACCAGCTGTCGAGAGCGTTCAACGGGGAAATCTCGACTATCTGTGCTTTGACTGTTTGGCAGAGCTGACGCTGGCGATTTTGCAAAAGGACCGCAAAAAAGACCCGACGAAAGGGTACACGCGAGACATCTCCCAGTCCATGCCAGTGCTCTTGCCGTACGTCAAGGAAAAGGGCATCAAAATCTTGACCAATGCAGGGGGGACCAACCCGCTCGGTGCGCAACAGGAGGTGCTGCGAATCATAGCTGAGCTGGGGATAAAAGGTCTCAAGGTAGCGGTGGTTACGGGTGATGACATCCTGGAACGTTTGTCGCAATGGCGAGAACAAGGCATGTCTCTCTCCCATATGGAGGATGGCCGACCGATCGACGATGTGTTACCGCGGATCAGCTTCGCCAATGCCTATTTGGGAGCGTGGCCGATCGTGGAGGCGCTAAGACAAGGCGCAGACATCGTCATTACCGGACGTACTACGGATTCGGCTCAGTTCCTCGCTCCACTCATTTATGAGTTTGGCTGGGAAAAAGACGACTGGGACCGGCTTGCCCAAGGCATCCTTATGGGCCATCTGATGGAGTGCTCAGGGCAGGTGACCGGGGGGAACTTTAGCGGAGATTGGCAAGCGGTGGAGGACATGGATCGGCTCGGATTCCCCATTTCAGAAGTGGGGGAGAACGGGGAGTTTGTGATCACGAAGGCAGAAGGGACGGGTGGACTCGTCTCGAAGGCGACGGTAAAGGAACAAATGCTGTACGAAATCCATGATCCAGCGGCGTATTTGACTCCCGATGTCATATTGGATATGACGCAGGTCTTGCTGGAGGAGGCAGGACCTCATCGCGTCCGTGTCAGTGGAGCAAGAGGAAAGCCGTGTCCCGATACGCTCAAGGTAGTAATGGGTTACCCCGATGGATATGTCGGTCAGGCGATGGCAGGCTATTCCTGGCCAAATGCGCTGGAGAAAGCACAAGCAGCGGACCGGATCGTGCGTAAACAGCTCGAACGCCTGGGATGGCAGTACGAGGAGGTGCAGACGGAGTATCTGGGCTACAATTCGCTTCACGGACCACTCTCGACTCTCCCAGAGGAAAATCTCAATGAAGTGTATTTGCGAATGGCAGTGCGTACCCCGAAAAAAGAGGAGGCTGCCCGATTCCCCAGACTGTTTCCTCCCTTGGCGTTGAGCGGCCCGCCGACCATGAGCGGAATAGGGGGAATGACTGCCCCGCGCGAGCTTTTTGGCATGTGGTCTTGTCTCATTCCGAGAAAAGTCGTGGAGAGCGGTGTCCAAGTGAGCTTGTTGGAGGTGGAGTAGATGGGAAGAGTGCAGCTGCGGGATGTAGCGTTAGCTCGGTCTGGGGACAAAGGAAATACCGTCAACATTGGCCTGTTTGCATCGACCCCGGAATGGTACGAGGCAGTAGTCAGGGAAGTGACAGCCGAGCGGGTCAAACAACACTTTCACGGTTTGGTGGAGGGTGAAGTGGAGCGATATTTGATGCCGAACATCCATGCGATGAACTTCGTTTTGCGTGGGGCGCTGGCAGGCGGTGGTTCTACCTCGATCCGGATGGACAATCTGGGAAAATGTTTTGGGGCCAACCTGTTGCGCCTGGAAATCGAGGCAGAAGAAGCGGAAGCACGGTAGGAGGAATGGGGGGAATCGCGTGGCCAAGCATCCTTTTTTTACGGAAGAGCACGAGGAAGTACGCAAAATGATCCGCAAATTTGTAGAGAAAGAGATCACTCCACATATCGATGAGTGGGAGGAAAAAGGGGAATTTCCGCTGGAGATTCTGAAGCGCATGGGCGATCTGGGGCTGCTCGGTCTCAGTTACCCGGAGGAGGTTGGTGGGCAGGGCGGCGATTCCTTCATGTCGATGATATTGGCCGAGGAGCTGTCTCGCTGTGGGGCAGGCGGCTTTCCGATGGCCGTATCCGTGCAGATTGGCATGGCGACTCCTCCGATTTTGGAGTTTGGTACCAGAGAGCAGCAAGAACGTTTTTTACTGCCTGCGCTTCGCGGTGAAAAGCTCGCGGCGCTGGGAATTACGGAACCGAATCACGGCTCTGATGTCGCGGCCATTGAGACCAAGGCTGTGCGAGAGGGAGACGAATGGGTGATCAACGGAAGCAAGACGTTTATTACCAACGGCCCGAGAGCCGATTTCGTCCTGCTCGTTACACGCACGTCACCAGGGAAGGGGTACAAGGGAATCAGCCTGTTTCTGGTGGAGACAGATCGCCCGGGATTTTCCGTGAGCCGCAAGCTGGATAAGGTCGGGATGCGTTCGTCAGATACAGCGGAGCTTATTTTGCAGGATGTCCGAGTTCCGCATTCCCAGCTTTTGGGTGAGGAGGGCAAAGGCTTTTACCACATCATGTGGGAGCTGCAAGGGGAGCGGGTGATCGCGGCTGCTGGTGCGATCGGAATGGCACAACATGCGTATGAGCTGGCGTTGAACTACGCAAAAGCTCGGCAGACGTTTGGCAAGCCAATCGGGCAGCATCAGGTCATCGGCCATCTGCTTGCGAGTATGGCGACTCGGATCGAAGCGGCTCGTCAACTGACTTACTCGACAGCCTATCATTTTGCGCGGGGGGAGATCTTGTCCAAGCAGATCTCCATGGCAAAGCTCGAAGCGACGCGTGTGGCCTGCTGGGTGACGGATCGTGCCCTGCAAATTTTCGGGGGGAGCGGTTATATGGCGGAAAATCCGATCCAGCGCATGTGGCGGGATTCCCGGTTGTACCGAATAGGCGGTGGCACGGACGAGATCATGAAAGAGATCATCGCGAAGGAAATGGGCTTGTAACCACTACGCAGGTAAAGGGGGGAGAACACAACAATGAGTCACTGGATTTTCAACGACGAGCACGAGATGCTGCGCAAGGCGGTGCGAAATTTTGTAAAAAAGGAAATCACGCCATTCGTCGACCAATGGGAGGCGGCAGAGGAATTTCCCCGCGAGCTGTTTGCCAGAATGGGCGAGCTCGGCTATCTGGGGATCAAGTTTCCGGAAGCGTACGGCGGTGGTGGAGCAGATTTCATCGCGGATGCTGTCATGCTGGAGGAGTTGGCGAAATGCGGCTCGATCGGTGTGGCTGCTGGGATCTTTGCGCAAACGGCGATTGCCCTGACCCCTATATGGAGATTCGGAACGGATGAACAAAAGCGCCGCTATCTCTCGCCAGGCATTCGGGGCGAAAAGATCGCCGCGCTCGGGATCACGGAGGCGGATGCGGGCTCAGATGTAGCATCGCTACGGACGACGGCGAGAAGAGAAGGCGATCATTACGTATTGAACGGGAGCAAGATGTTCATTACCAATGGCGTGCGGGCAGACTATGTGGTCATTGCGGCAAAGACCGACCCAGCAGCCAGCCATCGGGGCATCAGCCTGTTTATCGTAGAGACGTCTACCCCGGGTTACTCGGTCGGCAAAAAGATCAAGAAGCTAGGCTGGCGCAGCTCGGACACCGCTGAGCTGATCCTGGACAATGTGCGCGTGCCTGCCAGGAATCTGCTAGGGGAAGAAAACAAAGGCTTCTATGCCATCATGCAAAATTTTCAGTGGGAGCGAATCACCTTGGCGATTTTGTCAGTCGGCTTGGCAGATTTGGCATTGGAGCAGGCGACGCAGTACGCGCGAGAGCGGACGCAATTCGGCCAGTCGCTCCTGCAGTTTCAGGTCACCCGGCACAAGCTGGTCGACATGGCCGTTTCCATCGAGAGTGCTCGTAGCCTGACCTATCATGCGCTCTATCTGTATGCCAATGGCGAGGATGCCTTGACGGAGACGACGATGGCAAAAGCATTGGCAGGAGAAATGGTAAACGAAGTGACCGATGCCGCCCTGCAAATTCACGGAGGAAACGGCTATATGATGGAATATCCTGTCCAGCGCTATTGGCGGGACGCTCGTCTGTCTGCCATCGGTGGCGGAACGACGGAAGTCATGAATGAGATTTTGGTCAAACGGATCGGCCTCGTGTAGATAGGAAAAGGAGGGAAAGATGCATGGAGGATCGGCTCGTCTACTGGCAAAAGGAAGAGAAGATTGCGGTCGTATGGATCGAAAATCCCCCAGTCAACGTGTTGAGTCTTGAAGTTCTCAATCAGTTGGAAGAGGTCATCCAGCAGATCGCAGCCGACGAAGAAGTAGCTGCTGTGATCGTCACGGGTTCCGGCGAGAAAGCGTTCATGGCGGGGGGCGATATCAAATCGTTTCCGCTGCTGTTGGGAAAAGGCGAAGAGGCTGGGCGAGCCTTTGCCAGACGGCTGCACGAAGTATTCAATCAGCTGGATTTCCTCGAAAAACCTGTCATTGCGGCAATCAACGGAGTGGCCTTGGGCGGCGGGTGTGAGCTGGCCCTCGCTTGCGACATTCGGATCGCAGAGGAACAGGTGCAGGTCGGACTGCCGGAAATCAAGCTGGGGATTTTACCGGGAGCGGGTGGGACGCAGCGCCTGGCTCGCTTGGTGGGAGAAGCAAAGGCCAAAGAAATGATGTTTACGGGGGATTACCTGTCAGCGGAGGAGGCCAAACAGATTGGCTTGGTCAATCGGGTTGTATCGCAGGGAAAGGCTTTGAGTACGGCTCGTGAACTGGCAGCCAAACTAGCCCGGCATTCAGCTCCCGCTCTGGTGCGAATCAAAAAGAGCGTGGACCAAGGATTGGAGTTGCCGCTGCAAGAAGCACTTGTATTGGAGGCTCGCTATCTGGGTGAGTTATTTCAAACGGAGCAAGCGCAGGAAGGCATCCAGGCGTTTATCGAAAAAAGAGCGCCGCGTGTGCGCTAGTCTGATTACAGCTATGTGAACCATGTCCCCAGTTGCCAGGAAGAATAACGGAGGGGTGTTCATGAAAGGGATCGGTGCTTGGCTCCCAAAGCTATGCGAAAAGGACGGCGAAAAGCTGGCGGTCGTCTACAAAAATCGTAGGCTGACCTACCATGAGTTTAACAGCAGAATCAATAGACTGGCTCACGCTTTTGTAGAGCTGGGCGTCAGTCGGGGCGATCGGGTAGTAGGGATTTTGCCAAACGGAAATGAGATTTTGGAAGCGATGTTTGCCTGCGCAAAGCTGGGCGCTGTATTCGTGCCGATTAATTTTCGCCTAAGTCCAGAGGAAGTGGCGTATATATTGATCGATGCCGATGCTCGTCTGTTTTTGCATCATGAGAGCTATTCACATCTATACGACACGATCTCCCATCGCGTTGCTGTGAAACAGGTGATTTTCGTAGGGGAGCCATTACGGAGCGGGGAGTATCGATATGAGGCATTGATGGGGAATCAAGCGGACCATGAACCGGACGTGGAGGTAACTGAGGATGAAGTTCATCTGATGATGTACACGTCAGGAACGACTGGTCGGCCAAAAGGCGCGATGCTGACACATGCCAATACGCAATGGAATGCGATCCACGCCCTGCTGGCCTTTTCCCTGCTGGAGACAGACCGATCCTTGGCAGTCGCCCCTTTGTTTCATATTGGCGCGATGAACATCTTTACACTGCCTCTTTTGTACCGAGGGGGGACGGTCGTCATCGATGATCAGTTTGAGCCTCGGCGAGCGTTGGCCACCATTGAACAGGAAAAGATCACGTGTGTGTTTATGGTTCCTGCCATGTGGCTTGCTGTGATGCATGTTCCTGAGTTTGAGAGCTATCAGCTGGAGTCGCTGCGGTTGAATCTATCAGGAGGTGCACCGACCCCGCTTACGGTTATCGAGTTTTTTCAGCGGAAAGGGATTCCTTTTGTGGAAGGCTTCGGCTTGACGGAGACAGCTCCGATTGTCGCGATTGTGGATGCTCCGAACGCTGTCCGCAAAAATGGTTCTGTCGGCAGAGCGGTCATGCATATGGATGTGCGGATCGCTGATGATCATGGGAAGATCGTTCCGCTCGGCGATGTCGGAGAACTGGTGGTTCGAGGACCGAACGTCATGAAAGGGTATTGGAACAAGCCGGAAGAGTCTGAGGCGGCACTGAAGGACGGCTGGTTCCACACCGGAGATCTCGCGAGAATAGATGACGAAGGATTTTTATATATCGTCGACAGAAAGAAGGATATGATCATCACGGGTGGCGAAAATGTATATCCAGTAGAGGTAGAGCAAGTCCTGTACCGACATCCGCTGATTCGGGAGGCGGCCGTCATCGGCGTTCCAGATGAGCAGTGGGGAGAGTCTGTAAAAGCGATCGTGGCACTCAAAGACGATACACACAGCTTGTCCATCGAAGATTTGAGAGCCTTTTGCGAAGGAAAACTCGCTCGATTCAAATTCCCGAAATATTTGGAACTCACCTCCTCGCTTCCGCGCAATGCGACCGGAAAGGTTTTGAAAACCGTGCTTCGGCAGCCGCAGGAGAAATCCAATGTCACAGCAGACTAAATCAAAGTGTGTGGGAGGTAGGTCATATGTTTACGAAATACCTGGATCACTATGAAGTAGGCGAGACATGGGTATCCAGAGGACGGACCATTACAGAAGCAGACCTTGTCATGTTCTCCGCTTTTAGTGGAGATTGGTTCCCTCTGCATACGGACAAGGAATATGCCGCCACGACTCCCTTTCAGCAACGGATCGCTCATGGCCTGCTCGTTCTTTCTGCTGCTTCGGGACTGTTTCAGTTCGGCGTCGGGATCGTCGTTGCCTTTTATGGGATGGAAAATGTCCGTTTTACCAATCCGACCTTTATCGGGGATACCATCCATATCGAGGCCAAAATTATGAATGTGGAAGAAAAAGCAGGAGGCCGCGGTGTCGTCACGGTGCTGCAGGAAATCAAGAAACAAACGGGTGAACTCGTCATTACCTGCACGATGAAAGTCATGCTAAATAAAACACCGTTTGATGTGGGATGAGAGCGACAGCTATGCTGATGCCCTAATAAATGCTAGAAGACGAGAGAGTGGGGGAGGAATACGTATGAGCAAAGTAGTAGCAAGCATGGCAGGGAACGTGTGGAAAGTGCTGGTCAAGCCAGGTGACATAATAGTAGAGGGTCAGGACGTTGTCATACTGGAATCCATGAAGATGGAGATCCCGATCGCCGCTGAAGGGAATGGTACCGTAAAGGAAGTGAAAGTCAACGAAGCGGATTTCGTCAATGAAGGAGACGTCCTCATCGAATTGGCAGACTGAAGAATGCTAGAGGGACACGAAAGAAAACAAGCTGGGGGTCAATGCCAGCTTGTTTTTTTGCATAGGATTCACAATGGTAACTATGTCTCTATGAGCAGCAGGCAGGTCTTTTAATGATAATCAAGTAACATCCCATTTCTTATGAATACCCCGTCCACTTCATCGTGCATGGCGATCATGCCGTCTGGCGCGTCCATCGGGGAAGCTAGAGACGCCCCCAAAACGATAGAGCAAATAGCTGCAGCTATGGCGCCCGCAATAACTAATTCTTTCATGGATAGGTTCCTCCTTCTGGAAGGTGTATGCGAGGATCTCTTCCTTTTCGTATCTTTCTGTTTCCTTACTATAGATAGTATTTGGTTTCGGGCTTCTATACTAGTCTTTATTTACAAGAGAAAGGTATCTTTGGATGGTACAATTGTAGAAAGAGATTCGAAAGGAGAGGATGGAATGCTGCAGCATAACCTCAACCAGGAGCTGGAATGGTTCCAAGCGATCATCCATTCCATCCACGACGGAGTTCTCGTCATTGACCGGGAAGAGATCGTCCGTCTGATCAACCCTGAATATACCCGAATCACAGGTGTAAAACCCGAAGTCATTTTAGGTAAACCTCTGCGATCGGTGCGGCCTGGAGCTCAGCTCGTAGACACACTGCGAGATGGAAAGACCCGTGCAGGCATTTATCGTAAAGAAGGCACCACCGAGTACGTTGTGGACATGGCCCCGATCCTGATTCATAGCGAGATCGTCGGAGCGGTCTCGATCTGCAAGGGATTGACCGAAGTGCACAAGCTCTCATTAGAGCTCGAGAAAAATAAAGAAAAGCTGCTCCAGCTGGAGAAGGCGATGGGCTCTCTTTACCAGACGAAGTATACCTTTGACCACATTGTAGGGGCACAGCGGGGACTCAAGGAGATCGTTCACATCGCCAAAAAAGCAGCAGATTCCGAGCTGCCTGTGTTGATTACGGGAGAGAGCGGGACCGGAAAGGAATTGTTCGCCCAATCGATCCACAACGAGAGCAAGCGGGCTCATCGTCCCTTTATCCCGGTAAATTGCGCCGCGATTCCTGCAGCTTTGCTCGAAAGTGAGCTGTTTGGTTATGAGGAAGGTTCTTTTACCAACGCGAAAAAGGGTGGGAAGACGGGGCTGTTTGAGATCGCGAATGGAGGAACGATCTTTTTAGATGAGATTGGGGAGCTTCCTTACGATTTGCAGGCCAAGCTGTTGCGCGTCTTGCAGGAACGATCCATACGAAAGGTAGGGGAAGTCAGGGAGCGCGAGATCGACGTGCGCGTGATTGCCGCTACCAATAGAGACCTCAAGCAGCTGGTCGAAAAAAAGCTTTTCCGAGAGGATCTGTTCTATCGCTTGCATGTCCTGTCGATTCATATTCCCGCCTTGCGCGAACGCCGCGGAGATATTCCCGAGCTGGTTGCTTCTTTCCTGCGTGCGTCCTCGGATCATGGGCAGCCTCGCTTTGCTTTTCAAGAAGAGGCTATACAGCTCTTGCAGTTGTACGATTGGCCCGGAAACATTCGGGAACTGAAAAATACGGTAGATTACAGCATCTGCATGGCAGAAGGGACGCAAATCCAGTTGAATCATTTGCCAACCTATCTGCAGCAGGCGAAGCGGGCCTATCCGGACTTTTCCCAAGCTGCGTCCAATCCTACCTTACGAGATGTAGTTGATGATGCAGAAAGCAATTGGATACGGGAAACACTCAAGCAGTTCGGCGAGGATGTAGAGGATCGGAAGAAGGCGGCAAACGCACTGGGAATTTCTCTGGCTACCCTGTACAACAAGATGCGTAGATACAATCTGCACTCCTCCAAGGATTCTAAATCTTTAGAATCGCATTCTAAAAAAGTGTAATGCGGAAATTCCCCAGCAGGCTTCTGTTTCTGTGCACCGATTCCCAATCACGATTATAAAAAAATAGAATGGCCTGTAAAAAGAAAGCGCTTCATAAAAGCGTTTTCTTTTTTGGTATGAGGCTTGCATAACTAGGCAGCGTGATCAAACTGGATGGGAGGGTTGTTGATGTTAGCGTTATTTGGTTTTTTGACGGTTGGACTCTTTCTCGTTTTGATTATGACAAAGCGAGTGTCAGTCATGGTCTCATTAATTATCGTTCCACTTGTTTTTGCCATCATCGGCGGGTTTGCGCAAGAGATGGGCAAGATGATGCTCGACGGAATCACGAAGGTCGCGCCGACGGGTATCATGGTCGGCTTTGCCGTGCTGTATTTTGGCTTAATGATTGATACAGGTCTGTTTGATCCCTTTATTTCGAGGATGATCAAGCTGGTCAAAGGGGACCCGATGAAGGTCGCGATCGGAACCGCCGTGATCACGATGATTGTGGCATTGGATGGGGACGGGGCGTCGACGTTCATGATTACGATTTCTGCCTTGCTGCCGCTCTACAAACGCTTGGGCATGAGCCCGCTCGTCCTGTCAGGGATTGTCTGTCTCGGTGCAGGCGTCATGAATATCGCGCCATGGGGCGGACCTACGGCGAGAGCGATGACCGTCCTGCATACAGACTCTGCACAGTTGTTCAATCCGGTCATTCCTGCCATGATCGCGGGCATTATCTGGGTCTTGTTTGCCTCTTATTGGCTTGGCAAAAAGGAGCGTACCCGCCTTGGGATTATCGAGCTTAGCGATTTAGAGGCAAACGTACAATTGGGTGCCGACCATACCAAACGGCCACAGCTGTTCTGGTTCAACTTGATCTTGACGATTGTGCTGGTTGCCGGGTTGATAAAGGTTTGGCTGCCGCTTCCGGTATTGTTCATGATCGCCTTTGCGATCGCGCTTTTGCTTAATTACCCGAAGCCACAGGATCAGCAGGAGCGTCTGACCAGCCACGCGGGCAACGTGGTCATGGTCATTACGATGATCTTTGCAGCTGGTATTTTCACGGGAATTCTCACGGGGACGAAAATGATCGAAGCGATGGCTACAGCGGTTGTCTCCATTATCCCGGATGCACTCGCTGGCTATTTGCCCGTACTCGTGGCGATTACGAGCATGCCGCTCAGCTTGGTCTTTACACCGGATGCTTATTATTTCGGAGTTCTGCCGATTCTCAGTGAAACCGCCAGCAATTTCGGCATGGATCCACTGATGATCGGACGTGCAGCGATTTTGGGTCAGATGACGACGGGCTTTCCACTGAGTCCTTTGACAGCGTCTACGTTTATTCTCGTAGGCCTTGCTGGCGTATCGCTAGGTGAGCATCAGCGCTTTATTTTCAAATGGGCATTTGGCACGACCATCGTCATGACCATTGTCGCCCTCGCAACAGGTGCCATTACATTATGAGGTGATCAAAATGTTGAGAATCGGTTCTGGAGCAGGATTCGCCGGGGACAGATTGGAACCCGCCGTCTTATTGGCTGAACAAGGAAAACTGGATTATCTGGTGCTGGAATGCCTGGCAGAGCGCACGATTGCGCTGGCACAAAGGAGAAAGCTGCAAAATCCTGCCTTGGGCTACGATTCCTTGTTGGAAAAAAGGTTGGAGCAGCTGTTGCCAATCCTGAAGAAAAACGGTGTGCGGTTAGTGACCAATATGGGTGCAGCCAATCCCGTAGCCGCAGCAGAGAAGATCGTCGAGATTGCCAAACGACAAGGCCTTGCAATCAAGGTCGCCGCTGTAACAGGTGAGGATGTGTTGGAGCAGATGCATCTCGAGCAGCGAACGCTCGAATCCAATGAGCCATTGTCTGCGTATGGTCAACTGATTTCTGCGAATGCATACATCGGAGCGGAGGCGCTCTTACCCGCATTGGAGACAGGTGCTGACATCATTGTTGCTGGACGCGTAGCCGATCCATCTTTGTTCTTGGCGCCGATGATGCATCACTACGGCTGGTCGTGGCAGGAGCAGGACAAACTGGCGCAAGGTACGGTGATCGGGCATCTGCTGGAGTGCGCGGGGCAAATCACGGGTGGATATTTTGCCGATCCAGGGAGAAAGGATGTACCTGGACTCGCAGAGCTGGGCTTTCCTTTTGCCGACATCGATCAGGATGGAACGGCAATCATCTCTAAAATAGAGGGAACAGGTGGAGTTATTCATCTGGGAACCGTGAAAGAACAGCTGTTATACGAGGTGACGAACCCTTATGCCTATCTAACGCCGGATAGCACTGTTGACTTTTCGTCTGTTAGGTTGCGGGAGATCTCGCCAAATCGCATCGAGGTATCCGGGGGAAAGGGCAGAGAGCAGCCTGCAACACTCAAGGTAAGCGTCGGCTATCACGCAGGCTTTATTGGGGAAGGGGAGATTTCCTATGGTGGCTCCCATGCGCTTGCCAGAGCGCAATTGGCGGGAGAGATCATACGTGAACGATTGGCTACTCGCTCATTTTCCGAGATACGTGTCGACTATATCGGCAGCAATTCCGTGCACCGTACTTCTTTTGGACATGAGCACGAGCCCTATGAAGCTCGCTTGCGTGTAGCGGCGATAGCCTCAAGTCAAGCCGAGGCCGAACAGGTGGGGGAAGAAGTAGAGGCTTTGTATACAAATGGTCCCGCAGGTGGTGGGGGAGCCCGGAAATACGTGCATGAAGTGATTGGAATTGTTTCTGTCCTGATTCCGAGAGACCAAGTCCAGACCCAAGTAACCATTCGGGAGTGTTAGGAAATGAAGAGAAAATTGTATGAGCTCGCACATAGCCGTGCCGGTGATAAGGGCAACACGTTGATTGTTTCAGTCATTCCCTACCAGGAGCAGGATTATGAAATGCTGTGTGAAAAGGTG
>JARDZO010000377.1 GCA_029240815.1 Brevibacillus sp. | reverse complement strand
GCTGACGTACGTGGAAAACAACTTTGACCCGACGATTGCCGCTATTTCCGTGCTGCTCATGATCGTGACGGCCATTCTCATGTTCATCATCGAACGTCTCATGGGACTTTCCTACTTTACTAAACGATAACGGAGGCACAAATCATGGCATTGCTCACGCTGGAAAACGTATCGGTTGCCTACGACAATCAGTACATTTTGCAAAACTTCAATCTAAATATCGAAAAAGGACAGCTCATTTCCTTGTTGGGACCGAGCGGGTGCGGAAAGACTACGACGCTGCGATTGATCGCTGGTTTCCTGGAGGCCAAAGATGGGAAGTTCCTGTTTGACGGCAAGGACTACACGCGTGTTCCGGTCAACAAACGCAATTTCGGGTTTGTGTTTCAGAGCTACGCGCTGTTCCCGCATTTGTCCGTATTCGACAACGTAGCATTCGGACTGCGCCTGCGAAAAGTGAATGAAACCGACGTGAAGAAACGGGTCATGGACATTCTCGATGTCGTCAGCCTGAACGGCTTTGAAAAGCGTCACCCGAAAGAACTCTCCGGTGGCCAAAGACAGCGGGTAGCGATTGCCCGAGCGCTGGTCATCCAGCCTGATCTGTTGCTGTTTGACGAGCCGCTCTCCAATCTGGACGCTAACTTGCGAATTAACATGCGGGTAGAGATTCGCCGCATCCAGCAGGAGCTGGGCATTACAACTGTTTATGTGTCTCACGATCAGGAGGAGTGCTTCTCCATTTCCGATCAGGTGGCGATCATGAACAAGGGGATCATCGAGCAGCTGGACGACCCGGCGACGATTTTTAAATATCCAAAGACAGAATTCATTGCGCGTTTTATCGGATTCACCAATTTTATTGCGTTTGGGGAGCGCACCGAGCAAAACGGAGAGATCAGCTTGCGCGTAGGGGATCACGCTTTTACCGCATCCAAGCATCCAGGTACAGCCAACGCATCCGGCAAAAAATGCGCCCTGAGGCCTGATGACCTGATCGTGACGACCGAAGAAGCACTGGATCAAGATATGAATCGTTTGAAAGGGAGCGTCAAAGTCAGCACGTTCCTGGGCCGCAGCTACCAATATGTCGTAGAAACCGATCTGGGCGATTTCACGGTCAATCAAGAAATGGAGACCCCTTACAGGAGCGGCCAGAAGGTCAATCTGCTGTTCCCCAAAGACAAAATGGTGCTGGTGGACTAACAACAGGAGGGGTTTTTCATGAAAGTCGATTTGCTGATTCAGGACGTTCACATCTACAACAGCTATTTCAAAAAGTTTATGGAAGGAAACGTGGCCGTCCTGGACGGAAGGTTTCTCTATATAGGAAAACGCGGCACCGAAACGTTTGAGGCAAGTGATGTATTGGAAGGGAAAGGACGCTATCTGATTCCAGGGCTTGTGGACATTCATTTGCATATCGAGAGCACGATGGTCACGCCCGAGACCTTTTCGTTCGGTTTGATTCAAAATGGTGTGACGACGATCGTGCCGGAGCCGCATGAGATTGCCAATGTGTTTGGCATTGAAGGGATCAAGGAGTTGATTCGTGCGAGCCGCGACTGCGTCGTCGACATGAAGTACGCCATTCCAAGCTCCGTGCCTGCTACGGCGATGGAGACGACAGGCGGGGCGGTCGAGATCGCGGATATCGATGAGCTGCTGCGCTCCGAGGAGATCATTTGCCTGGGCGAGATTATGAACTACGTGGATGTCATTGCTGATCCGGATTGCAAGACCAACCAGATTCTCCAGCATATTCGCAAAGAGTATCCCAAGCTCGTGATAGAGGGCCATGTTCCAAAATTGCTCGATCTGGAGCTTCACCAGATCCTTTATGCCGGTGTCGATTCGGACCACACGCATCAGACGCCAGAAGGAATGGAGGCGCGTATTGCGGCAGGCATGTTCCTAGAGATTCAGGAAAAATCGATGACAGAGGAAGTCATGGACTATTTAATGAATCATGATGTTTCCGAGCATTTCTGTTTTGTCACGGACGACGTCATGACCGATTCTCTGTACAAGCGCGGACATCTCAACCATCTCGTGAAAAAGGCGATCCAGATGGGAATGGAACCGGAGCGGGCGATCTACGCCAGTACGTTTACCCCGGCGAGAAGAATGAACATGCATGATCGTGGTACGATTGCCCCAGGCAAGATTGCGGATTTCCTGTTGGTATCCGACTTGCGTGAGCTTGGCATTGACCAGGTCTATAAAAATGGGAAAAAGGCGTATGATGCGCAGGAGGAATTCCGCCAAACGATCAAGCCTCGGCAATTTCCTGCTCACTTTTATGAGAGCATCCAGTTGTCTCCTTTGACTGAAGCAGATTTTGCTGTTCAGGTGGAAGCGCCAGACAACCGGTACCCTTGCCGCGTGATGCTTGTACAGAACGGCTCCACGTTTACGGAGGATCATCGAGGGATCGTCGAGGTACGGCAAGGGCAACTTTGCTGGCAGGAGAGTCCATACGGGCTGATCGCCGTATTTGAGCGTTATGGGAAAAACGGCAATCGCGGCTATGGCCTGATCAGCGGTGATACGATCAAACGAGGTGCGGTTGCGACGAGCTATTCGCACGACAACCACAATCTGTTGGTCGTCGGTCACAATCCGCATGACATGATGGTGGCAGCAAACGAAGTCATTCGCAATCAGGGCGGCTTTTACGTCGTGGAGAACGGTGAAGTCATCGCGAGTCTCCACTTGCCAGTAGGAGGCATCCTGACCGAAGAACCGCTGGAAAAAACGGCGAAGGAAGTCGAGCACTTGCGACGCGCCATGGAGTCTTTGGGATATGATCATTACAACCCGATTATGTCGATCGGCACACATTCCTTGCCTGTGAGCCCGGCGTTAAAGATCACAGACATCGGACTGATCGATGTGAATGCGGGAAAAGTAGTGCCATTGCTCTTGATGTAGAACCCGGGATGATTTCCCGGGTTTTCTTTTTCTTATCTTTTGTTACATAGTTCATTTGTTTTTGCTATAATATTATTTTGTACTATCGCAATAATATGTCTAAGGAAGATAGTATAAGTGCAACTTAGGCTTCGCCCAAAAGCCTGGCGCAGCCAAGTTTTCTAATGTGTTTACAAAATAATACAGGGCGAGGAAAAAAAGAAAATGAACGAAACCTTTTCGATCAAAGAAAAATGGCGGCAATTTCTTGTCGTGTTACTGCCGATTCTGATTTCACAGTTGGCTCTTTTTTCGATGACGTTTTTCGATACGATCATGTCTGGTCACGCGAGTCCGGTTGATTTGGCTGGTGTAGCCATCGGCGCTAGCCTCTGGGCTCCTGTTCAGGCAGGCTTGACGGGTATCCTCATGGCGGTGACTCCGTTAGTGGCTCAAATGGTGGGAGCGAATCGCAGGGAGCGTGTTCCTTTTACGGTCGTTCAGGCGTTTTATGTGGCGATTGCCATTGCGATTGCGGTCATGATTGCGGGGGCATTGGTGCTCAATCCGATCCTTCATATGATGGATCTGGAGCCCGCTGTGAGCGAGATTGCACGCGACTTTTTGCACGCTATTGCGATTGGAATTATTCCTTTGTTCCTCTATACGGTCATTCGTTGTTTCATCGATGCGCTAGGAGAAACACGTGTCACGATGATCATCACGCTATTTTCGCTACCCATTAATGTCTTTTTGAATTACGCCCTCATTTTTGGGAATCTGGGATTCCCTCGTCTGGGCGGAGTGGGGGCAGGGTACGCTTCCGCCATCACGTATTGGTGCATTCTATTGATCAGCCTGTTTGTCGTGCGTCGTGTACATCCCTTTGTGGAATATGGATTATTTACGGAATTTTACCGCATCTCCCTGTCTGCTTGGAAGGAACTTCTCAAGCTGGGTCTGCCGATAGGCCTTTCTATCTTCTTTGAGGTGAGTATTTTCGCTGCGGTGACATTATTTATGAGCGAGTACAACACGATCACTATTGCGGCTCACCAGGCTGCACTAAACTTTGCATCGTTCATTTACATGGTACCGCTTAGCATATCGATGGCATTGACGATTTTAATCGGCTTTGAGGTTGGGGCCAATCGATTCAGGGATGCCCGGCAATACAGCTATTTGGGTATCGGAGTTGCTCTGATTCTGGCGTTGTTGTTTGGGATCGGGCTGCTTATCTTTACCGAGCAAGTTGCTGGTTTTTATACGACGGATGCGGAAGTGCTCCGTCTTACCCAACATTTCCTGATGTACTCTATTTTGTTCTTGATCTCAGATGCGGTAGCCGCCCCTATCCAAGGGGTCCTGCGCGGCTACAAGGACGTGACCGTCCCCTTTATCGTAGCGCTCGTCTCGTATTGGGTTATCGGCTTGCCACTCGGTTACGTACTGGCGCAGTTTACTTCACTGGCGGCTTTCGGCTACTGGATCGGACTGATCACGGGATTGGCTGCAGGCGCAGTGTTCTTGTTCGGCCGTTTGCTGGGTTTGCAGAATCGGATGATCAGAGAGCAAGATTCTCAGTAAGTGTCTGGTAGATGCATGGCGGAA
>JARDZO010000108.1 GCA_029240815.1 Brevibacillus sp. | reverse complement strand
AAGTTCGTTTTTTAGTCGGTTCAACTGGTGAAAATGGTGGCGGTAGTGCATCTCGATCAACAAGAACCATTCGCGTGCGTCTAACGCCCCAAAGCGCGGGTGATCGAATTTGTGGATGGATGATATATCTTGCAAGGTAGGCTCCACTTCCTGCATACGAGCAACAACGGTGTTCAAGCCTTCTACAATCTGCTCCTTGCTGACTGGCTGAGACGGCGTGTACTGTGGGGAAGCAGGCACTTGAATGCGGATCGGCGGGAACTCCCCTCTCGCATACACTTCACGCCCGGCGTCCGTTTTCTCTCCTGTTGTGGCACCTGCCCCAGTCCGACACTTCTCGATGTTCGCGAGTTGCATATAGAGAGCAGATTGAATCAAATGGATGTACATCTGGCCGATTGACCATTCAGCAGGATCAGGCTGACGTGTAAGCTGCTCCATCGAGAACTGGTTCAGCTCCTCCAAGTAGCGGGATACCGATTCTTGAAATTGTTTCAACATGTCATTTGTACTCATTTTCGCCAGCTCCTTTTTCTTGATAATCTGATCATACAAAAACGCTACTGACAGCATTATGTCAGTAGCGTTTGCTCATTTTTTCGATTTCCTCACGAATTCGCTCGCGAAACGATTCTGGCTCGAGTACCACGACGCTCGCTCCCCAGCCCAAAACCCAATGCAGGACTTCCTCTTTTTGGCGCACTCGCAATGTGACGAGTAAGCCATCCTCTTGCTCTTCCATGGAATCGATGTAAAAATAGTAGGATTCTTTTATTCTTTGCGCGATGCTATGCTGAGCGAGCAGGCGCACGTACTGTTTTCGATCATCTGCTGGCTGGTACTCCTGCAGGTTGAAATGTGCCGGTCGCTGATACGTTTCCTCCCTCACCTTGAGCTCGCTCATCCGTGAAAGCCGGAAGTGTCGAATATCTCCCCTTAGATCACAATGTCCGAGCATTACCCACGATCCGTTGACGAGAGCAAGTCCGTACGGAGCAACTACACGCTCGCTCTCCCGATTCCCATCAGCCTCCGCTATATTTTTACGATAGCGAAACGAAACCTTCTTCACATGCAACAGAGCCTGCCGCAGCGTGTCCACCCGTTCCTTTTCCTGTTTACCCGCGGGGGAGTCTGTATCCACCGCTAACAGCTTTATATTCCGCAAGATGTTTGCTGCCTCTCGGCGAACCTCTTCCGGAAGGACTGCCTCGATTTTGCTGCGGGAGCTTCTCGCCCTTTCCTGATAACGCGGGTCGAACTTTTGCTCGACAAAGTGCGCTCCGATCAGCAGCGACACGGCTTCCTCTACGGTAAAGCTGACAGGCGGCAGAAAGTATCCCTCCATCAAAGAATAGCCAACTCCCGGTTCGCCCACGATTGGAACATTCGCTTCGCTGAGCGCCTGCATGTCCCGATAGATCGTTCGTACGCTCGTCTCATAGAGGGCTGCCAGATCCTCGGCTCGTACGACACCCTTGCGTTGCAGCTCCAGTACGATGGCCAGGAGACGATCTGTTTTGTTCATGATTGGCCTTCCTTTCGTTCATTCGGCTTCCTTGCCTCTTTCATTATAGTCACAGCACACGTCTACCCTCTTTTTCCTCAATAAAACAAAGAAACCAGTCGTGCACTCAACGGAACGCGCAGACTGGTCTTGACTGGATCACGTAGCTCCTTCATTGACGTGTAATCAACCGGAGCAACATATCGATTTCTGGTAGGCGATACCCGTCGATTCCTTGAGCATTCACTACCATAAGACCCGAGAGGACGGATAAATAGGAGGAAATCAGTTCTTCTGGATTCCCATCGACGATCTCTCCTGCTTGCTGTCCCTCCCGGAATAAGGGCAACAAGCGCTCGATGAACGCATTCATATCATTGCGATCAATGAGCTCCTTTACTTTTTCCGGTACACCATCCGACGTTCGTGCGTGATGAATCAGCATAAAATAGGGCGTGCCGCTTTCGTCAAGTATCTCCATTGTCAATGCTCTGATTTTTTCGATGGGCGATCCCGGCAGATCATAGACGCTGCTCATGGCAGCTTCTGCTCCCATCATTGCATCCTCAACAAGCATCGTGAACAGCTCTTCCTTGGACGTAAAGTAATGGTAAAGCAGACCATGACTGATACCAGCTTCAGCTGCGATCATATTCATTTTCGTCCCGATGATCCCTCGACGGGCAAACACTTTGATAGCCGCACCCATGATTTGGTCTCTTCTTTCATCGCGAATCTGGTGCAATTGTTCCTCATTTAAAGGCGCCAATGAATGGTTCACTCCTTGAAAGGGATGATTTCTTCCAATATTTCCGCCAAAGGCCGACCGGATACTCCCAATACTTCCGCAAGCAAAAGTTGTCCTTCCTCGCTCGCGCTGAGAATATCCGTCACCATTTGCGGATTGAAGATGGCACGTGGAGATTGAGATAGCGTATTGACTGCCCAATACAATCCATACAACTGAAAATTTTGCTTGGTCGTCGCCTCTTTCAGCAACAAATTCATGACCTTGCTGCCAAAGGTAATCCCCCGTAAAGGTTCGGACCCAGCATACGCGACACCTTCCCACTGTATATCGGCAGCGCAATTCAACCACCAAGCCGGTTCAATCGCATCTTGCAAGTGACGCAGCACACGCTGTTCAAATCCTGGTTTGGGGTGATCTCGCTGTTCTCGCAAGCAGGAATCCAGCTTTTCTGCTTCAATGGCAGCTACGGTCATTCCCTGACCGAAAATGGGATCAAAGATGCAAAAGGCATCCCCCAGCACCAACAATCCGGCTGGCCATCTCTCCATTTTTTCATAGCGATGTCGATACAATTCTGGTACGCGATAGCCCTTCACTCCCGAGACCGGCTCCAAGCCCTCTAAAACTTCTGCAATCAAGGGGCTGGGAAGCTCGGCAATGGCTTGTTTATAAGCTTCGCCGTTTGTCGGCGGAAACTGCCCGCCAGGTCGATAGAGTAAAACTTCTGCTACCTGATTTTCAATAAAAGAGAATACCCCCGTGAACGTTCCATGGGCAGGCTGACCTGCAATATTGATGACATCCCATTGTTCAGTGAGCTCTGTCAGATGAGGGGGAACCTGATAACGCTGTGTGCTGTACCCGAGGTTTACTTTCAAAAGATCGGGGCTGGGAACGTCATAACCCATGTCAACAAGCCACTTTGGAAGCTTGGAGAAACGTCCGCTCGTATCTACTACCAAATCAGACGTGTATGTTGTCTCCTGCCCCAATGATCCACTTTCCCGAACGACCACACCCGTAATGGTAGAAAGATCCGCTGACGTGTTCAGGCGGATGACATCATGCCCCGCTAGAAACCGTACATGGGGAATCCTCTGTACTCGCCTGCGAATGACCCACTCCAGCATCGCTCGGCTAAACTTGACGTCGTTTCGCTGATAAAGTCCACACATACTTCCATATTGATTGCTGTTATATGCCATTTTGTTTAGTGACGACGGAGCCCCATTCGCTACTAAATCTTCCTCGAAACCAGGAAAAAAGCGCTCCGTTATCATCTTACCACGTTGCGTGAAACGGTGGGGGTGAAAAGCATGCGGAGTACCCGAACGGTCGCCAGGCTTTTCGGGCAGCTCATCTTTTTCCATGATCCATACGTCGTCGTAGTAATCGGACAGTACTCTCGCCGTCAGTAAACCAGCCATACTGCCTCCGATGATAATCGCTTTGCCTTCTTTTTGAATGTTGGTCATTCTGAATCGCTCCTTGTATAAATGTTTTGATTGATCCAATCAGTCAATATTAACCAAAAAAGATACTGCTCGGAAGTAAAGGCATCAAAATCTGAATTTGTTTTTTGATTGACTAAGTCAGTCAATTGTAAATTACTGCTTTTTCTTTCTTCTGTCAACATAAAAAAATGTCCCTCACTCAGCTTATACTGCGTCAGGACACTTCCTCTCTTACTTATTGATGCCATTTCAGTTCGTCTCTCTTTCGAAAATAGAAAAAGCCGAGGCAAATCAGGGAGTAATCCCCGGTCTCGCTCGGCTTCGTGTGAGTCTTATTTACGTTTTGAGCTATTTGGCGTACGAAAGATTATTGAGCCGTATATCCGCCATCTACCAAGAGGCTTGTACCTGTGATAAAGGAAGCATCATCACTTGCCAGGAACAAGACCGCTTTCGCGACTTCCTCTGGTTTTCCCAGACGTCCCATCGGATGCAAGCTGACGAGATGATCATTCATCGCCTCGTTACGGCCAGCAATCAGTGGAGTATCAATATATCCTGGGCACACAGCATTGACCCGGATGCCTTCTTTCGCATAGGTGATGCCCAGGGTTTGGCTCAACAGCTTCACGCCGCCTTTTGCTGAGGAGTACGCTGTGACGCCTGCTTTCCCCGCATGGCTATGAATGGATCCGCAGTTCACAATCGCCCCTCCGCCACCTTGTGCGAGCATTTGCTCGATGACGTATTTGTCGCAGAGGAATACTCCGGTCAGGTTGATGTCAATCGTACGGCGCCAGTCATCCATGCTCAGTTGATGCGCAGGTGCGTCCTTAGCAATTCCTGCATTGGCAAAGAGAATGTCCACTCTTCCGTATTTCGCTACTGTTGCGCTGACCATGTGCTTGACTTCTTCTTCGTTGGTCACATCCGTTTTCACAAACAAGCTGTCAAATCCGTCTGCGTTTAGCTTGTCCGACAGTTCTTGGCCGCGTGGTGAAAAGTCTGCAATGACGACTTTGGCACCTTCATTCGCGAACATACGGACAGTCGTTTCTCCGATCCCGCTTGCTCCACCTGTTACGATCGCTACTTTATTGGCAAATCTCATCGTGTTCCCTCCTCGTTCTTTTCGGTTACCGCAATCCTTTTAACGAGCTGTTCCTCCGCCGTCGATCACGAATTCGGCACCAGTCACATGAGCAGCCTCGTCAGAAGCGAGGAACAGCACCATGTTTGACACATCTTCTACGGTACCTAGACGTCCGGTTGGAACAGCTTGCGCTAATTCTGCTTTGGAGTGCTTGGTCGCTTCGGATGCATATGAGACCATGCCTGTATCAATGTATCCAGGGTGAATGGAGTTCACACGCACACCACTCGCTGCATATTCGATCGCCGCATCCTTTGTCATGATGCGGACCGCCCCTTTGCTGGCTCCATACAAGACGTGTCCCGGAGCGCCAATCAGTCCTGCGATGGAAGAAGCATTGATGACCGAGCCCGTTTGCTGTTTCGCCATCACTGGCATGACGTGCTTCATACCCAGGAATACGCCAGTCACATTGATCGACATCAGGCGATTCCATTCTTCTAACGTGAGCTCTGCCAGAGGCTTGATAATATAAATACCTGCGTTGTTAAACAGGATGTCTACTTTTTCATATTGTTCTACGGTCTGTGATACGACCTGCTGCCATTGTTCTTCTTTGCTGACATCGTGCGCGATGGCAAGAGCAGATCCCCCAGCCTCCTTGATTTCGGCTACTGTCTGATTAGCACTGTCCAGATTAATATCGGTTACCACGACTTTTGCACCTTCTTTGGCAAAACGCAGAGCGGTTTTCTTGCCGATTCCCGTACCTCCACCTGTGATAATCGCTACTTTTCCTTCCAATCTAGCCATATGAAACGCCTCCATTCAAGTTGGGTCAGCTGCAGCATCTCATTCCCACACCTCCATTATAAACTTCCATTATGTTAAATAATATGTAAAGATATTTACCGATAGTTAAGTACAACTTAAGGATGTGAAGGCTAGCAAATGAATTTGGAGCAACTCGAATCCATCATCGAAATCGCCAAAACCGGTTCTCTGACAAAAGCCTCTCAAAACAGACATGTTACCCTTTCCGCCATCAGCCAGTCCCTCTCCACACTGGAATCTGAGCTCGGCGTTACTTTGTTTACCCGTTCCCGAATGGGAGCTGTACCTACAGCCGAAGGGCTCGGCATCATCCAGAAGGCATTTGAGATCCAGAGTAAACTGCAAGAAATTCAGGAGGAAGCCCAAAGCTATACAAATACGATGACAGGAGATCTGCGGCTCGCTACCATTCCAGGGCCCATGAACCTACTCGTGAATGCAGTAGCCCGCTTCAAAAAAGATTATCCCCTGATCCGCCCGGAAATCGCCGAGAAAGGCTCGCAGGAAATACTGGAAGACATTCGCCAAAACAAAATAGACATCGGATTGATCATCGTCTTTGAGAGTCTCGTGAAAAAGAACACGGGGCTGTTATTCGAGCGGCTGATAGAAGGAAAAATGGTCGTGGGTGTCAGCAGGAATTCCCCGCTTGCCTTGCAAAAAACAGTAACTCCGGAAGAGCTGCGGCAGCAAACATTCGTCCTGTACAACGACGAGTACGTGAAATGGTTCGTGAACGATTTCGCCGCTACATACGGTCCGGTCGATATCTTGTTTACGACGAACAACACGGATGCGATCCGTAGCGCTGTCCGAGAAGAAATGGCCGTCACCATCGGCTTGGACTATTCCTTCATCAACGAACCGAACTCGTTGTACACAGACATGGTCACTCTCGAAATCGATATTCCCAAGCAACAGCCTGTACACTTGGGCTGGGTGCAATCGGAGGAGCGTCATTTCTCCCGTGTTTCCAGCGGTTTTACCAAACGCTTGAAATACGACCTGCGCAACCAGCATGAGGTTTTACCGACGTGAGAAAATAATTCACTATGAAAAGGGTGCCGCTCATACGTGACAGCAACCTTTTCATAGTGAACTGACTCACTTATTTTATGGGAGCTTTTTTGTTGCTGTTTGTCTAATAATTCTGTATTCTTAAAGAGCCAAGTAAATAGACACGACGATGAGGTCTTTACCTGCGGATGCTTCTGTCCGCGGGTGAAGGCCTTACTTTTTTTACAAGGGGGCGATAGCGTTCTAAAAGGCGAGAGTGATGTTTCTCCACATGCATAAAAGAAGATAGAGAGTTGAGAGGATGAGGACAATGTCGCAGGTACAGACAAAACGCAGCCAATGGTGGCTGACTATTCTCATGGTCGTGGCCCTGTTTGCGGTGCACATGCCCGCATCGGCCAAGGACGCACTACCGGATGCACAGGTGTTGGACAAGGGGAAATGGGCACCGGCAACCTATCAGGCAGTAAACGAGCTGATTACGAAACACGGGGTAAAAAGCCCTTCCTACCATCCAGACAAAAAGCCGTACGTCGTTTTCGACTGGGACAACACCAGCATTATGAACGACACGGAAGAAGCACTCTTCGTCTACCAAATCAACCATCTTGCTTACAAGCTCACCCCTGATGAATTCGGCAAAGTAATCCGCACCAATGTGCCGGAGGGCCCTTTTGCTGACGGATACAAAAACACGGATGGTGAGCAAGTAACACTGGACGCGATCGCTACCGACCTGGTGTCTGATTACAAGTTCCTGTATGAGAACTACAAGGGACTCAAGGGAACAAAATCGCTGGAAGAGGTGACAGCGACTGAATCATTCGCAGATTTCCGCACCAAACTCTTTTTCCTGTACGAAGCCATCAACGAGACACACAGTACCAGCATCGGCTATCCATGGGTGCTCTATCTCTTCACCAACATGACTGTCGATGAGGTCCACAAACTGGCGGAGGCTTCCAACGATGTCAGTCTGGGCATGGCGATCCAAACAGAGACTTGGACAAGCCCGAAAGCACTCGCAGGAAAAACAGGTGTCGTGACAGCGTCCCATACAACCGGCCTGCGCCTGACCTCCGAAGTGGGGAATCTGATGAATACCTTCCGTTCCAACGGGATTGACGTCTATGTCGTGAGCGCTTCTTTGGAAGACGTCGTCCGCGTATTTGCGACACTGCCGAAATACGGATACAACCTCCCTTCCGAAAATGTGATCGGCATGCGTCTGGCTATTGAAAATGGCTTGATCACAAATAAATACCAAGCCAATTACCCGATCACTGTTGGCCACGGCAAAACAGAAGTGATCCAGTCCGTATTGGAGAAAAAATACGGTCATGGCCCCATCTTCATCGCTGGCGACAGCAACGGCGACTTCGAAATGATGACGGAACTGCATAGCGTAAAGCTCGCCCTGGTGGTCAACCGCGTCAAAAGCGGCAAAATCGGACAGCAAGCTGCCAAAGCAGCTGAACAACTGGGCAAAACCAACCCATCCGTCGTCCTGCAAGGCCGCGATGAGAACACCGGCATGTGGATTCCTACCGAGCAGACTATCAAGCTCGGGAAGAGTGATCCTCAGTTGATTTCGAAGTAATCGTCTGGAAATGATAGGAACAGGAAAAACCGCCCGTGGAGTAGGGCGGTTTTTTGCTGAATATTTTCAGTGGGCACCAATGGATAAAAACATGCCATTTTCTTTGGTCAACTGGAGCCGATAGCTTTTGACTGTCGCTTCCCCGTTGAAGAAATCATTTTCTACCGCTCTCTCAAATCCTAATCGCTCATACAATTTCACGGCTGTTTCCATCATGTCTGTCGTATGCAGATGCAAGGTCGATGCGCCGACTGCCAAGGATCGCTGAATGCTTTCCCGGATGAGCTGGACAGCAATCCCTTTCCCTCTCGCTCTCGGCGATACGGCTAGAAACCGGATGATCGGGGAATCGATCGCAAGCTCCGGCTTGCCATAGGCCGCTTCCGACGAAGCAAACAGCTGCACACTGCCTACGATCTCATCCCCGAGTCCTGCAACGAGAAAAGCGAATGTGCGCTCTCCTGCAATGGACTTTTTCATCTCTTCCTTGTAGAGCTCCCACCTCTTGGCGGACAGCTTTTGCTCATACTGCTGATAGGCTTCGATCAAATGCTTTTCGAGCGGCTCTCGATCACCGGCATGAGCGTCACGAATCGTTAACGGATAGCTCTCACTCATCTCTATTGCCCTCCCTGTTGCGCATGATTAAAAGGCGGGCACCACGGCGACACCGTATTTGTCCTCAATAAATTTCTTCACTTCCGGTGCTTTCAAGGCAGCGTCCAGCTTTTTGATTTCGTCTCGGTTCTCATCGCCTTTTCGCACGACGATCACGTTGGCATACGGCGAATTCGCTCCTTCACGGAACAGGGCGCTGTTCGGGTCGATCTTGGCTTCGAGGACCACGTTCGTGTTGATGACCGCACCAGCCAGATCAGGCAGAGCTCTCGGCAAGGTAGCTGCCTCTGCTTCGATAAACTCCAGTTTTTTCGGATTTTCCACGATGTCTTTTGGCGTCGCCTCGTACGTCGTCAACCCGTCCTTTAGCTTGATCAGCCCTTGCTCCTGCAAAAGAGTCAGGGCACGAAACTCGTTGGAAGGATTATTGGGAATGCCGATTTTCGCGCCTTCCTTGATGTCATCCTTGGATTTCAATTTGTCTGAGTACAAACCGATCGGCTCTACGTGAACCTTTGTGGTAACGACAAAATCAAACCCTTTTTCCGTTTTGACCGAATCGAGATACGGGACGTGCTGGAAGTAGTTCGCGTCGATTTGGTTGTCCTTCAATGCAGGATTCAATTGCCCCTCATCGTCGAGAATGACCACTTCCAGATTGATTCCTTCTTCCTTCAGCTTCGGCTTGATAAATTCCAAGATTTCCGCATGTGGCACTGGAGCTGCTCCTATCTTCAGGGTAACTTCCTTCTTGGGCTCTGCTGCCTGCCCTTGATTGCTTGGTTGAGCCTGATTGCTAGAGCTAGAACCAGAACCGCACCCAGCCACGAGTACACTTGCCCCTACGAATACGGCTAGAAATACACCCAGACCTTTCTTTACCATGCACGCCACTCCCTCATTGGTTTCCCTGTTTTTTCTCTCTATGTTCTTAGAACGTTAATCGAATTTGTATCGCTTTTTGTTGATTGATTTGGCAATAGAGTCGCCTGTCCACTGAATGAGTTGAACGAGCAGGATAATCAAAATGACGGTCGCGATCAGGACGTCTTCCCGAAAGCGTTGGTAGCCAAAGCGGATGGCCAGACTTCCGAGTCCTCCCGCGCCAATTGCACCCGCTACAGCGGTAAATTCCGTAATGCCAATGATTCCAATTGTGATCCCGCGAACGATCGCCGGTAAAGCTTCGGGAATAAGTACACGAAAGATGATTGTAAAAGGAGTTGCCCCTACGGCTTTTGCCGCCTCGATCTTCCCTGCGCTCACTTCCTTGAGCGAATTCTCGATAATGCGACCGAGAAAAGGGGCAGCACCAATGGAAAGTGACACGATGGCGGCTGTCGGACCCAAAGAAGTGCCCACGATCAGTCGCGACAAAGGCAACAGCAGGACGATCAGGATAATCAAGGGGAGAGACCTCACACCATTGATGACCGTCCCGATTGCCTTATTCAGCTGGGGTCTTGCCAGAATGCTGCCCTTCTCTGTGACCACGAGAGTGACCCCTAGTACAATCCCGATAGCGAGGGCGAACAGGGAAGACCAGAACACCATGTAGAGCGTTTCGAGCAGCCCCTCCCAGAGCAGTTCGAGCAGATCGTCTCTCATATCCCCGCCCCCACTCCTTCCATCACATTTCGCTTGTCGCGGTAATGATCAATAATGCTCACAAACCGTTTCGCCGTATCACTCTCCGGCCGCAGGAAGAACTTTTCGACGGAGCCGATTTCGACGATCCTGCCATATTCGAGAACGGCCATGTTATTGCAAATGTGCTGCAGAACATCCAGCTCATGCGTGATCAACAAAATCGTCAGGTTCAGTTGGCGATTGATTTCCCCCAGCAGCTCCAGGATGGAGTACGTCGTCTGCGGATCCAGCGCAGAAGTAGCTTCATCACTGAGCAGCAAATCCGGCTCGTTTACCAACGCACGCGCGATACCCACCCGCTGTTTTTGCCCGCCGCTCAGTTGAAACGGATAGGCGTTCTCCTTGTCACCGAGCTGGACAAGATCGAGTATCTCTCTGACCCGCTGCTGAATGTACCGCTTGGGTTGCCCCGCCACTTCCAACGGGAATGCCACATTTTGAAAAACGGTCTTGGCATCGAGCAAATTGAACTGCTGAAAAATCATTCCGATCTTTTGCCGCGCCTGCCGCAGCTCTTTTTCATTCAGATTCGTCACCACTTTGCCTCCGATCTCGATGCTCCCCGAGTCCGGTTCCTCCAGCCTGTTGAGGCAGCGGATCAACGTAGATTTCCCCGCTCCACTAAAGCCGATGATGCCGAAAATGTCGCCTTTTTCGATGTGCAGATCGATGTCCTGCAAAACGGTGATCGTACCTTTTGCCGTTTTGTACGTTTTGTTGAGGCCATGAATCCCAACCATTCGCTCACCTCTCCCCCAATGCGGCGATGGCTGCTTCCGCAAAGTACAAGGAGCTTTGTGTGAGTGAGCGATCATCCAAGGTAAAGGCGGGATGGTGCCATTCTCGCGTACCGGAAGTGCCCATGAAGACAAATGACCCTGGAATACGCTGTTGGTAGTAGGCGAAGTCTTCTCCCGCCGGCGATGGCACAGGTGTGACGACCTGCAAGCCTACCTTCTGCGCTGCTGCAACGGATAGCTGTGTCAACGCTTCATCATTGCTCACAGATGGCGGGCCCTCGAACCAGCGTAAACTGATTTTAGTGCCGTACGCTGCCGTTACCCCTTCGATGATGCGTCGGAAATGGTCTGGAATTTTAGCGCGTACTTCATCCTGGAAGGTGCGCACCGTTCCACCCAAAACGACTTTGTCAGGAAGCACATTCCAGGTCGTTCCCCCATGAATGCTAGTCACACTGACGACTGCATTGTGCAGGGGGCTAATATTGCGGCTGACGATCGTCTGCAAGGAGGATACGATTTGCGCCGCCGCCACGATCGGATCGATGCCCGCCTCCGGTATTGCTGCATGCGTACCGACCCCTTCGACTTCGATGTCAAATCCATCGACCGCAGCCATGAGCGGCCCTGCTTTGATGCCGATGGTCCCTACCTCCAGATCGGGCTTGTTGTGCATCCCGAAGATGGCCTGCACACCTTTTAGAGCACCACTCTCCAAGATCTGCCTTGCCCCCGTTCCCTTTTCCTCCGCAGGCTGAAAAATAAAGCGCACGGTGCCATGGAGGTGTTCCTCTCGTGATTTCAACAAGTAGGCCGCGCCGAGAATGGCCGCCGTATGGAAATCATGACCGCATGCATGCATCTTTCCTGCTATTCGTGACGCATACGGCAGACCTGTCTCTTCCTGAATCGGCAGCGCGTCTATATCGGCACGCAAGGCTATGATCGGCCCATCCTCTCTGCCGCTCACTTCCGCGACGATCCCGGTGTGCAACGGGACGTCGACGATACGGATCCCTGCTTCCTCAAGCCACCCCCTGATAGCTCGTGTCGTCTCTACTTCCTCGTAGGCCACTTCGGGGTATTGATGCAGATGACGGCGGATGTGTATCAGTTGGGGCGTGAGTTCTGCCGCGAGCCCTTCCAATGCTGGGATTCCCATTCTTTGCCCTCCTTTCGTCGCGGTCGATGATGCTCACGATTCCACGTTCGATAATAATGGCTTGTTTGCCACAAAGCGGTTGGCCGGCTTATGTAGCCCTAGGTGATCACGAAGCGTGTCACCCTCGTAGTCAAGTCGGTACAAGCCCCGCTCCTGTAAAATCGGAACAACCTTATCAACGAAATCGTCCAGTCCTTGAGGCAGGATCGGCGCGACGAACATAAACCCGTCTGCTGCCCCTTGGGTAAACCACTTTTCCAATACGTCGGCCACTTGCACAGGCGTGCCTACAAGTTCCCGATTTACTCCGCCTTCCAGCAGGGCATACAGCTCACGCAAGGTGGGGTTTTCCTTTTGAATCAACTCTGTCATTCGTTCAAAATGGCTCTGAATGCCGTTATCTTGAGGAAATTCCACTTCCGACGCAGGAGTGTCCAGCGTATATTTGCTAAAATCGACCTTGCCCAAATAGCCGGATAAGAATCGCAAGCCTTGCTCTGGCAGCAACAGGTCATGCAATTGACGGTAGATGGTCTCGGCTTCTTCCTTCGTGTCCGCGATGATCGGGGAGATGCCTTGCAAAATATGCAGCTGGTCAGGCGTCCTTCCATAGTCGGCCAGCTTTCCTTTCAGGCTCTTGTAAAACTCCTTTGCCTTCTCAAAATCTTTGACGTGGGAGAAGACGACCTCTGCTGTTCTCGCTGCCAGTCGCTGACCTGGTTCAGATGCTCCCGCCTGAACAATCACTGGCTGTCCTTGTCTGGACCTTCCGATGTTGAGGGGACCTTGGACCGCGTAGTACGTGCCTTTGTAATTCAGTCGATGCATTTTTTGTGGATCAAAGTACACGCCGGATTCCTTATCCTGTACAAAAGCGTCGTCCTCCCAGGAGTCCCACAACCCTTGTACCACATCGATAAATTCTTCGGCCTGCTTATAGCGTTCATCGTGCTCCACGTGGGCGTGTCGGCTAAAGTTGCGCCCCGTTTCACCTGTAGCGTCACCTGTCGTGACCATGTTCCACCCGGCGCGCCCATTGCTGATCTGGTCCACAGAAGCGAACAGCCGCGCTAGATTGTAGGGCTCATGATAAGTGGTTGAAGCCGTCGCGACGAGTCCGATCTTGGATGTTGCGCCCGCCAATGCAGCCAGCAATGTTGTCGGCTCAAAGCGATTCAAAATATTCGGGTGGGAATTTTCATTGACCGCCAGGCTGTCAGCGATAAAAGCGATATCAAATTTTCCCCGTTCGGCCGTCTGGGCCATCTGTTTATAGAACTCCAGGTCGATGCTGGCATTTCGCCCGGCGCTGGGCAGCCGCCAAGACGCGACGTGAATGCCTGTTCCCACCAGATAGGCAGAAAAATGGATTTGCCTTTTTTGCGTCATCGGTTCTCCTCCTCTATACGCCGTTACTATTTGCTCGCGTACGCGCTTTTGAAGTTCTTCAATTCCTCTACGGTGACTTGCGTCGGAATGTAGTTTCCTTGGTATGTCTTCGTGATAAAGTCTGAAACTTCTTTCGAGTGGTAGACTTGGACCAGCTTCCCTAGATCTTCTCTGTTCTCGTTTTGCTTGGTCGTCGCAATCACATTGATGTAAGGCTTCGCAGTTTGACTTTCATGGAAAATCGAGTCTTTCAACAGAAAGCCTGCCTCGACCGCAACACCATTGTTGATGATCGAAGCCGCGACGTCCTTCATGACGCGGGGAGTAGTCGCCCCATCGACCGGAACGATTTCGAGATTTTTCGGGTTTTCCTTGATTTTGTCCACCCCGCCAAAGCCATCAAAATTGTCCACTACTTTAATCAAGCCAGCTTCTTGCAGGAGTACCAGGGAACGGCCCCAGTTGGTATCGTCGTTGGGAACGGCGATTTTGGCGTTGTCCGGAATTTCCTCAATCTTCTTGAATTTATCCGAATAGATTGCCAGCGGAGCGATGATCGTCGACCCGATCGGCACAATTTCCGAATTGTTTTTCGTGTTGAATTGATCCAGGAAAGCGACGTGCTGGAACGCGTTTGCATCGATATCGCCCTCGAGCAGGACGGTGTTCGGATTCACGTTGGCATTAAACTGAACCAGCTCGATATTCAGACCTTCTTGCTGCGCCTGTTCCTTTACGAATTCCCACGTCCGGCTTTCGGAACCACGGATACCGATCTTCAGTCCTCTGGATTCCTCCGTTTTTGCGCAACCGGCGGCCAAGCCTGCGAGAATGACGAATATGAGTAAAATGGCAAATTTCTTCATGGATGTCTCTCCTGTCTATTTTCAGTTGCTTTCTCTGTTATTTTCTGCGAATTTTTCTCGCCAATCTGTTGCCTAGCGACTGGATCCCTTGAACGAAAATGACCAGGACGATGACTGTCGCGACGATGGTAATGGTGCTAAAGCGTTGATAGCCATACGTGATCGCCAAGTCTCCGATCCCACCTCCGCCGACAGCCCCAGCCATCGCCGTTGCGCCAATCAGGCCGATCGTGGCGGTCGTGATGGACAGTACGAGAGAGCCGAGCGTTTCCGGAATCAGAAAGCGGAAAATGATCTGAACGGGTGTCGCCCCCATCGCCTCTGCCGCTTCGATGATGCCCGCGTTCACTTCCAAGAGCGAGTTCTCCACCAACCGGGCGATATACGGCCCCGTATAGATGACGAGTGGCACGATGGCGGCTGTCGTACCGATCGAAGTCCCTACAATCAATCGCGTAAACGGAATGATCGCCACGAGCAAGATAATGAATGGAACCGACCGAAAGACGTTGATAATCGGATTTAAGACGGAGAAGATAGCCTGATTCTCCAGGATGTGACCTTTGCGTGTGACCACCAGCAAAATACCCAGCGGCAGCCCAATGATCGTAGCGAAGATCAGGGAGATGCCCACCATGTACAACGTCTGATGGACGGCTTGTAAAACTTGATCTAAGCTGACTTCCATCTACGATATCTCCTTCACTGACACATTTTGCTGTCGGATGTACTGGTACGCCCGAGCAATATCTGCTTCGTTGCCTCCCAATTCCACGATGAGGTTCCCAAAGGGTACGCCCTGCAGCTCCGATATGTTGCCGAACAGGACACTGACTTCCGTTTGGAACCGCTTCGCCAACTGGGAGACTATCTGTTGTCCGGTGTTATCTCCGACAAAATGAATTTGGTAGATTCGCGATTTCCCCCGATTCGCTTCCATTGCCTGATACACACTGGGCGGAATATCGTCGCGGATGACTGACTTCACGAAATTGCGCGCTGTTTCCGTCTGCGGGCTGGCGAACAGCTCCAGCACGTTGCCCTGCTCGACGACGGTCCCTTGGTCCATCACGGCCACGCGATTGCATATCTCCTTGATCACATTCATTTCATGGGTGATCATGAGAATCGTGATGTTGTATTCTTTGTTCACTCGCTTTAACAGCTGCAGGATCGACTCTGTCGTTTGCGGGTCCAGTGCCGACGTTGCCTCATCGCTCAACAAAATGGAGGGATTGGTCGCCAAGGCCCGGGCGATGCCTACCCGTTGCTTTTGCCCCCCGGATAGTTCATCTGGAAAGCTCTTTGCCTTTTCCGTCAGGCCCACAAACGACAGTAATTCTGTCACTCGCTCCTGCACGATTTTTTTAGGCGTCTGGCTCAACAGCAAAGGCATGGCGACATTTTCGAAAACCGTCTTGGACTCCAGTAGATTGAACTGCTGAAAGATCATCCCGATGTTTTTCTTGACGCTGCGCAATTCGTGTACAGACAAAGCAGTTAAGTCCTTTCCATCAACGATGACGCTCCCTGACGTCGATCTCTCCAACAGATTCACGGTACGGAGCAGTGTGCTCTTCCCAGCGCCGGAAAAACCGATGACGCCAAAGATGTCTCCTTTTTCTACGGTTAACGTCACACCTTTGAGCGCGTTGATCGTCTTGCCGCCACTTTCAAACGTTTTGCCCACTTGCAAAAACTCGATCATGCGTTCCTTTGGTGCCCGTTCTATGTCCTCCTGCCGAAGGGAACTGTCTGTCTGCACAAGCAAGCTCGATTCGATTCCCACTACGTCTCCTCCTCG
>JARDZO010000376.1 GCA_029240815.1 Brevibacillus sp. | reverse complement strand
TCTGAAAAATATTAACAAGACCATGGAAGACACGTTCCCGATCCTCCGAGAAGTGGCACGTGAAGCACGGGCTCTGGGAATGCGAGTGCGAGGGTATGTCTCGACTGTATTCGGGTGCCCGTATGAGGGAGCAGTTCCGATTGACAACAGTCGAAGGGTGACGAATGAACTGCTCAATATGGGCGTTTTCGAAGTATCACTTGGAGATACAATCGGGGTGGCTACACCCAAGCAGGTCCGGGACGTAATCGGGGAGATTGTGAAAGACGTTACGACCGAGCGCTTGGCCGGGCATTTTCACGATACGCGAGGAACGGGATTGGCGAATGTCTCTGCTGCTCTGGACGTAGGGCTGAGGACGTTTGACAGCTCGATTGGGGGTCTCGGTGGTTGTCCGTATGCACCAGGTGCTGCAGGTAATATCTCCACGGAAGATTTGGTATATATGCTGAATGGGATGGACTACGAAACGGGAGTGAATCTCGAGCTCTTACTTGAGGCGGGCGCCTTTATTCAGAAGGAGCTGGGACGAGAGCTGTCCTCCAAGGTGCTGAAGGCTCACCTGGCTGCTGCGTGCGCTGAATAAACAATCCCTGCAGGAGGATGGACGATGACCGTTACGCTGCGAAAAGAAGGACTCATTGGTGTTATCACGCTAGATCGACCCGAAGTATTCAATTGCCTCAATCTGGAGACGCTCGTGGCGCTGCGGAGTCTGATCGCCGACATCGCGCTCGACCGAGATATCCGCGCCGTGATTGTGACTGGTTCGGGGGACAAGGCTTTTTGCTCAGGAGCAGACCTCAAGGAACGGAGGACGATGCCACAGGAACAGGTACAGGTCTATATCCGGACGATTCGAGACGCCTTTACCGAGCTGGAAAAACTGCCGAAGCCGGTCATTGCAGCAATCAATGGCTTGGCATTGGGCGGGGGCACCGAGCTCGCTCTGGCTTGCGACTTGCGGATCATGAGTGAGGCAGCTCAGATGGGCTTGACGGAGACAGCCCTTGGAATCATTCCCGGGGCAGGAGGGACACAGCGGCTTCCACGCTTGGTGGGAAAAGGGGTCGCCAAGGAACTGATTTTCAGCGCCCGCCGCGTTCTTCCTGATGAGGCTATGACGATTGGGCTGGTCAATCGAGTCGTTCCTGCCGAGCAACTAATGTCAACTGCGTTCTCATTGGCGGAGGGGATCGCAGCCAACGCACCGCTCGCGCTGGCTCAGGCCAAATTCGCGATTGATTGCGGACTTGAGGTAGATCTAGCTTCTGGATTGCAGGTAGAGAGCAACGCCTATCAGCTACTGATTTCCACTAAAGACCGCTTGGAAGGTCTGGAAGCTTTTCAACAAAAACGAAAACCGGTATATCGCGGAGAGTGACGAGGGGGACGCCTATGAGCAAGCATATGGAAGAGACGCTGCGTGAAAAAATCGCCCAGGTGGAAAAAGGGGGCGAAACCAAATACCATGAGAAATTAAAGGAACAGAACAAGCTGTTTGTCCGGGATCGGCTCAAGCAACTGTTTGACGGTGAATTCATGGTCGAAGATGGCTTGTTCGCCAATGTGATGGCAGGCGATTTGCCAGCTGACGGCGTCGTGACGGCAATCGGGAAAATACACGGACAGACGGTTTGCGTGATGGCGAACGATTCGACGGTAAAAGCGGGCTCATGGGGTTCGCGTACCGTAGAAAAGATCATTCGCATCCAAGAAACCGCAGAAAAAATGCGCGTGCCGCTGGTATATCTGGTCGATTCAGCGGGGGCGCGCATTACGGATCAGTTGGAGATGTTCCCAGGGCGTCGCGGCGCGGGACGAATTTTTTACAATCAAGTGAAGCTATCCGGAAAAATCCCGCAGATCTGTATTCTCTTTGGTCCATCTGCAGCAGGTGGCGCATACATTCCGGCGTTTTGCGATATCGTCATCATGGTAGAAAAAAACGCAAGCATGTATTTGGGCTCGCCGCGAATGGCGGAAATGGTAATCGGTGAAAAGGTGTCCCTGGAGGAATTGGGTGGAGCGCGCATGCATTGCTCCGTGAGCGGATGCGGAGATGTACTCGCAGCCAATGAAGAAGAAGCGATCCAGTCTGCTCGTCGTTACCTCAGCTTCTTCCCAGCGAACTACACAGGTGAACCTCCAGTTGTAGAAGCCAAAGCTCCGATCGCAACTGCCAAAGACATTTCTACCCTCGTACCGGAAAACCAGAATGCTGCATTTAATATGCATGATCTGATTACCGCATTGGTGGACGAAGGCTCATTTTTCGAAATCAAAAAGCTATTCGCGCAGGAATTGATCACCGGTTTGGCGCGATTGGACGGCAAACCAGTTGGTATCATTGCCAACCAACCACGCGTAAAAGGCGGGGTACTGTTCGTAGACTCTGCGGACAAGGCTGCTCGATTCATTACGCTGTGCGACGCTTTTCAGATTCCCCTCTTGTTCCTGGCTGACGTACCCGGCTTCATGATTGGTACGGCGGTAGAGAGAGCAGGAATCATCCGTCACGGTGCAAAAATGATTTCAGCGATGGCAGAGGCTACCGTTCCCAAAATATCTGTGATCGTCCGGAAAGCGTATGGAGCAGGACTTTATGCGATGGCCAGCTCAGCATTTGAACCGGATGCTAGCCTGGCGCTGCCTGGAGCGCAAATCGCTGTGATGGGTCCAGAGGCAGCAGTAAATGCGGTTTACAGTAACAAGATTCAAGCGATTGAAGACCCTCAGGAACGCCAAGACTTTATCTTGGAAAAGCGCAAGGAATACCAGGAAGACATCGACCTCTATCTGCTTGCGTCCAACCTGATCGTGGATGCCATCATTCCACCTAGCGATCTTCGTCAAGAGCTGATCCAGCGGTACGATGTGTACAAAGGAAAACGACAACAATTTACGGACCGGAAGCATCCCGTATATCCTGTCTGATTGCACACGTGGACTGACCTCCCCTCAGTGGGAGGCAGTCTTTTTGTTTAGTATGCGGACATTGCCAAAAAATTTTTCGACAATTCCGATCTTTTTTGCCCCAATCAATTGAACAATCTCCTAAACTCTGTTATTCTTTAAAATAAGTATTGATTAATGTAGGTGAACAAATGCAGTTGGAAAAGGACACTTTGCAAATCGTTGTGGTTGGCGGCGGCTCTGTCGGGTTGCTGTATGCGGCTAGACTTGCTAGAAGTGGACAGGCGGTTACGGTTGTTACGCGCAGTTCACTCCAATCAAATCAGCTGATGCAAAATGGGCTGAGCTATCAGCAACTGAATGGGGAAAAGTCTGTCGTATCGATTTTCGCTCAGTCGATTGAAAACGGATTACCCCATGCTGATGTGTACTTGCTGAGCGTCAAACAGACTGATTTGCCTGACTTATTGCCTAAGCTTCAAAAGCTGCCTGCGAGCGCACGTATTGTCGCTCTGCAAAACGGTATGGGGCATCAGGAGCTACTGACGCAAATTCTGCTGGAACGACAATGCTTTTTTGCGATCAATACAGAAGGGGCAAGAAGGTTGTCGGCGACGGAAGTAAGGCATACCGGTAGTGGCCTATTACGGATTGGTCCTTGGGAGAGTGGAACAGGGATGGATCCTCACATTCAGTCATTCGTGGCTGTCCTGGTGGGGTCCGGTGTGAACGCTCAACTCGAAGAATCAATCAAGCCTTTTGCTTGGCGCAAACTCATGGCCAACGCTCTGATCAACCCTTTAACGGCTTTGTTTGACATCCCCAATGGTGCGCTCCTCGAGAATCCGCAAACATTGCAGCTGATGCGTGAGCTCTTTTTAGAAGCTTCCGCAGTTGCGTCTGTGAATGGACAAGAAATGAAGGAGTCTGATTGGCAGGAAATTGTCAATATATGCCGAAATACTTCCCGAAATCTTTCCTCCATGTTGCAAGATGTGAAGCGGCAAAAGCGGACGGAAGTGGAAGCGATCAACGGCTACCTCGTCAAAAGAGGAAAAGCAGCCGGGATACCCACTCCGATGCATGAAGTGTTGCTCCGTTTGATTCTTCTCAAAACAGACATGGGAATAGGGAAGGAGGGGGGCGACAGTAAATGACCATGTTGGCGAATGTCTGGTCCTATTTTTGGGGTACGCTGACGGTTGTGCCATTTCTCGGTTTTCCGCTTGCTTTTCTGATAGTATATGGATGGAAGCGGGACAAGCGGTTGGCAGGCCGCTGGGCGGTGAATATCACGAATTTTTTGTTGATTCGTTCTGTCGTTGCCGCTTATGGCGTCATCTGGCCCCAGGCTTTATCAGCATGGTGGTGGGTGGTTTGCTTCTTCCTTGTAACGATCGCTTTGCTCGGCTGGGTACAAGTGAGGTTCAAAGGAAAGCTTTCCCTGAAAAAGGTTGGATTTTCTGCATGGCGTTTGTCGTTTCTCTGGTTTGGAATTGTCTACATAGTGCTATTTACGACCGGTATAGTCAAGACGATGGGTGTCGTATAGAGCGCTGTTGATACATATCGTATTTATTCCGATAAGAAAGAAGGTTGGAACTATGCGACTTCCCATCGAGACCATCGG
>JARDZO010000375.1 GCA_029240815.1 Brevibacillus sp. | reverse complement strand
CTGCGAGCAGATTGTCCACGGACTTCTCCCCCATGCGCTCCATGCCTAGCAATACATCGCGCTGCTGGTGCAGGTAATAGAGATCCGCCACGCTGTGGATGATGCCGTCGTTGAAGAGCTGGGCTACTACTTTCTCGCCCAAGCCATCAATGTTCATCGCGGTGCGGGAGACGAAGTGAATCATGCCCTCCCGAATCAGCGCCGGACACATCGGGTTGATGCAGCGCAGCGCTACTTCTTCCTCCAGACGGACCAGATCACTGCCGCATTCCGGGCAATGGGTCGGCATGCTAAACGGCTGCTCTGCCCCTGTACGGCGCTCCGGGAGAACTGCAATGATTTCCGGAATGATGTCTCCCGCTTTTTTCACGACGACGTGGTCGCCAATCATCAAGCCTTTTTCCCGAATAATGTCTTCGTTGTGCAGCGAAGCGCGTTTGACTGTCGTTCCCGCCAGGCTTACGGGCTTGAGCAGTGCAGTCGGCGTCACGGCACCGGTGCGCCCTACAGACACCTCAATGCCCTCAAGCACGGTGACTGCTTCTTCCGCAGGGAATTTGTAAGCGATGGCCCAACGCGGGCTTTTTGCCGTAAATCCAAGCTCCTGCTGCTGAGCGTAGCTGTCCACCTTGATGACCATGCCATCGATTTCGTATGGCAGACTCGGCCGTTTTTCCGTCCAGCTCGCGATAAACGCGATCAAGTCGTCGATGTTGTCGAACACTCGACGCTCCGGGTTGACCGCGAAGCCCAATGTCTCCAGCAAATCCAGTCCTTCGCTGTGGGATTCGACGGATTCTCCCTGCAATTCACCGATGCCGTAGATGAACGTATCCAGCTGACGGGAAGCGGCAATCTTGGGATCGAGCTGGCGCAGGGAGCCTGCTGCCGAGTTGCGCGGATTGGCGAAAAGCGCTTCGCCTTTTTCTTCGCGCTCCTTGTTCAGCCGCTCAAAAGCGCCCTTGGACATATACGCTTCCCCACGCACCTCCAGCGTCAACGGTCGGGTCAGACGCAGCGGAATGGAGCGAATCGTCCTGAGGTTTTGCGTAATGTCTTCACCCGTGGTACCGTCTCCACGCGTCGCTCCCCGAACGAACTTCCCGTCTTCGTAGTGAAGCGAGACCGCAAGTCCGTCGATTTTGAGCTCACCTACATAGCGTACCGTCTGATTCCCGACTGCTTGGCGGACACGTCGGTCAAAATCCCGCAGGTCCTCTTCGTTAAAGGCGTTGCCGAGGCTCAGCATCGGTGTTCTATGTACCACTTTTTCAAAGAAAGGAAGAGGTTCTCCCCCTACTCGCCGGGTCGGAGAATCCTCGGATGCCAGATCTGGAAAGCTGCTCTCCAGCTCTCGCAAGTCCCGCACCAATTGATCGTATTCCTGATCGGAAATCTCAGGTTGATCTAGTTCATGGTAAAGACGGTTGTGCCGCTCAATTCGTTTCGTTAATTCCGCAATTTTTGTTTCCGCCGTCAGTCGATCCATCTACTCCACCCTTTACTATACCGATTCCACTACATTAACCCCGTTCGATTGGAGCAAATTTGGCCAGCAGCTTCTTGATTCCGGTCGGGCTTGGGAACGCAATATCCAGCTCTTTGTCGTCTCCGGTTCCTTTTACTTTTACGACTGTCCCTGTGCCCCACTTGCCATGCTTGACCCTGTCGCCAACTTTCCAATCCACGCCTGCCGCAGCACCGTGGCCCGGGAGTTTGTCTCCCGCTTGGGCTGCCGGACGAGCAAACGGCGAGCCAGCTGTCGCTGCAGAGCGCTGTGCCATGCCTGTGCGAGGTGCACCTGCCTGGAATCCTCCACCACCAAAAGCAGAGCGTCCGACCTCACGTTGACCGAAGCCTCCGCCCCCACCGCTGCCGTAGCCTCTGTCTGCAACGGGACTGCCATCGAGCAGCTCTGCCGGAATCTCCTGCAAAAATCTGGAGGGCGCATTGACATTCGTCCGTCCAAAAAGAGTCCGCATCCGGGCGCAGGTCATAAACAGGCGCTCCTCCGCACGAGTGATCCCTACATATGCGAGGCGACGCTCCTCCTCCATCTCGGACTCGTCAAAGAGCGAGCGGCTATGCGGGAAGACCCCTTCCTCCAAGCCCACGAGATAGACGACCGGAAATTCCAGACCCTTGGCACTGTGCAGCGTCATCAGGACGACCTGCCCTTCCGCAGAAACTTCCTCCAGCGCACCGTCATCGCCGAGCGAGTCGATGTCTGCCACCAGCGCGAGATCCGTCAGGAAGGCGAGCAGGCTTTTGTCTTCGTTCTTGCGCTCGAACTCTTGCGTAACGGAGAGAAACTCCTCGATGTTCTCCAGACGCGCTTGTGCTTCCAATGTTTTGTCTTCCTTCAGCATTTCGCGGTAACCCGAGCGCTTGAGCACTTCCTCCACCAGCTCTGTGACGCTCAGATAGTCTGTCATCTGCATCAGACTCGTAATGAGGTCGTTAAAGGACAGGATCGCATTGGTCGTGCGCGCAGGCAGACCCATATATCCTGCCTCCTGGATCGCCGTGAACAGCGACTGGCCATTTGCATTGGCGTAAGCTTGCAGCTTGTCTACCGTCGTATCCCCGATGTTGCGCTTCGGTACGTTGATCACGCGCTGCAGGCTGATGTCGTCATCCGGATTGGAAATCAGACGCAAGTAAGCGAGGATGTCCTTGATCTCTTTTCTGTCGTAGAACTTCGTACCGCCCACGATCGTATACGGAATGTTCGACTTGATGAACACTTCCTCCACCACACGGGACTGGGCGTTCGTCCGGTACAGGACGGCGAACTTGTCGTAGCTCTTGTACTGCGCCATCTGTCTGCGGATCGAGTCCACGATAAAGTAGGCCTCGTCATGCTCGGAATCGCCCTGGAAGCAGCTGATTTTCTCGCCGCTTACGTTTTCTGTCCACAGCTTCTTTTCCTTGCGCAGCTTGTTGTTCGCGATGACCTGGTTGGCTGCTTGCAGAATCGTTTTGGTAGAGCGATAGTTTTGCTCCAGCTTGATCATTTTCGCTTCGGGATAGTCTTTTTCAAAGTTTAAAATGATGGAAATATCGGCACCGCGCCATTTGTAAATACTTTGGTCGGCATCCCCTACGCAGCAAACGTTTCGATGCTTATCTGCCAGCATGGAAATCAACAAATACTGGGCACGGTTCGTATCCTGATACTCGTCGACGTGGATGTAGCGGAATTTTTTCTGGTAGAATTCCAGCACTTCCGGCACTTCTTTAAACAGCCGGACAGTCGTCATGATCAAATCGTCAAAGTCCAGAGACTGATTGTTTCTCAGCTTCTTCTGGTACGCCTCGTATACCTTGGCCGCCACCTGGGAGAACGGATCCCCGGCCAGACGCGTGAACGTCTCTGGGTCGGTCAGCTCGTTCTTCGCCGTGCTGATCGCCGCCAAAATAGAGCGCGGCTCATACTGCTTCGGATCGATGTTGAGATCCTTCAAGCATTGCTTGACGACGGAAAGCTGATCTGACGCATCCAGGATGGAGAAGCTGCGGTTGATCCCCAAACGGTCAATATCTCTGCGCAGGATGCGTACGCACAGGGAGTGGAAGGTCGACAGCCATGCATCCTGTGCCGCTGCCCCTCCGATGATGCTCGCTACGCGATTTTGCATTTCCCGCGCAGCTTTATTCGTAAATGTAATCGCCAAAATACTCCATGGCGCTACTTGCTTGACGCTGATGAGATAAGCGATGCGCTGAGTGAGCACCTTGGTCTTGCCACTACCCGCTCCGGCCAGAATCAATACGGGCCCTTCCGTGGTCAGAACAGCTTCCCGCTGCTCCGGATTTAAACCTGCTGTGATGCGATCAACAGAAGACATATGTATAAGTCCACCTTTCACGTTCCTAAAGACGAAAGCATATGTTCCTATTTTCTCACAGAATGGAGCCAAGTTCCAGTTTGTATACGGAATAGGAAACATCCTCCTCTTATTTTTGTCCAGAAGCCCTACAGACAGCTTCTGGCAAGAGGGGCTCATACATCATCATCGCTCGATTTTCCGTTATCCATTCTTCCTGCAGCCACTCTCCGTCCAATGCGTACACATGGCGGTAAAGCTGGTTGGCACGCTCGTATCCTCCCCACAGGGACGGCTGCATGGTGTGTTCTTTTTCTACAATCTCATACTTTCGTGTCGGCGGCATGTCTGAACGCCATTCTCCCACCAAATGCGTATCCGTCACATAGACGTGGAGCTGAAAAGCATGGCTGGTCCGATTGGCGATCTGCAAATCGAGGTAGTTGTAAAAGCAGGTTGCTCCGCTGCCAAACGGCTGCGTGCGATTCGTATCCGGAAAAACATCGTAGCTGTGCCGATGCCGCTCCGTCACGGATAGCGGCGTGTGCAGGGTCATCCAATACAGCAGGTTGGATAACTGGCACAGTCCGCCCCCCACTCCCGCCAGCACCCTTCCATGCGATAGCAGCATCCGTCCAGATAGCCTTTTTGACGAGTCGGCTTGCCAATCAGCCGCCAGTAGGAAAACGTCTCCCCTGGCTGCACCACGATCCCGTCCAGACACTGCGCAGCG
>JARDZO010000374.1 GCA_029240815.1 Brevibacillus sp. | reverse complement strand
GTCTGATGCTCACGTGCGATTTTGCTCAACGTATCACCTGCTGAAACCACATAAACCGGAGAGGCAGCGTGGGCAGCAGTAGGCAGCAGAGTGAAGAGGGCGAGGAAGGTGAATAGCCTCGAAGTATGTTTCATGTCATCGTCTCCACCAATCTACTAAATTCTGCATATCTAGATAAAATTCTAGCGGATTTTGAATGGTAAATCTATGAAAAAATAAGGAATAGAGAAAGTTTTTATAAACTATTGCATTTCAAAATCGAATCATGCTATATTACAAGAGTCGCCGCGAGCTAAACGCGAAACGGCGCGAAAACAAAAGCATGGAGCTGTGGTGAAGTTGGAGTTCACGCCGGTCTGTCACACCGGAGGTCGCGGGTTCGAGTCCCGTCAGCTCCGCCATTTTTCTCCCCGGAGGATTTATTCAAAGGATCGGAGAAAAAGGCGGTAAATAGATGTTGTAACGTGCCGGTGTAGCTCAATTGGTAGAGCACCTGACTTGTAATCAGGGGGTTGTGGGTTCAAGTCCTATCGCCGGCACCATATTTGTCTTTGTATGCGGTCATGGCGGAATTGGCAGACGCGCTAGATTCAGGTTCTAGTGGTGGCAACACCGTGGAGGTTCAAGTCCTCTTGACCGCACCATACAGACGAATACGATTTATCTTTTCTAATTTCATGCGGTCGTGGCGGAATTGGCAGACGCGCTAGATTCAGGTTCTAGTGGTGGCAACACCGTGGAGGTTCAAGTCCTCTCGACCGCACCAACTTTCGCATTCTCTTGTGGATTTGCCCGACATCAGTCTGGGCTTTTTTTATTGTGTTGTGCACTTACAAAAAAATATTTACTTACAACATGGTTGGGCGTCCTGTAGAATGACAACAAAGACAGGAAGGGAGATTTTCCTATGATCATTGAAGTTTTTCAAGATACGGTTTGCCCGTGGTGCCGAATCGGTAAAAAGCATCTGTTCGAAGCGATCAGCCAATGGCAGGGAGAACCTATTGAAATTCACTACCGTACCTACCAACTCGACCCTCACACGCCGAAAAGCGGTCTGCCCTTTTGGGAAACAATGGCGGCAAACAAAGGGGGAAGGGCAGCATTCGAACAAATGGTTCAGCATGCTGCTCGTGCTGGAGATGCAGCGGGTATCCCGTTTGATTTTGCAAAAGTAACGTCCTGGCCAAATACTCTCGCGTCGCATACTGTCATCAAGTGTGCACCGGAGGCGGAAGCCACGAAAGCTGTGGATGCCTTGTACAAGGCGTATTTTGAAGACGGGAAAGACATTGGAGATACAGAGGTTCTCGTGGCGATTGCAGAGGAATTGGGCATGAACGGGGAAGAAGTGCGGATTGCGATTGAAACGGATTCCAAGCAAGCGGAAATTGCGGAAGATATCTCCTATGCTCGTGAATTGCAAATTACAGGCGTACCGTTCTTCGTAATTGATAACAAGCTTGCATTGTCTGGGGCACATCCGCCAGAAAACTTCTTAAAGGCCTTTCAACAAGCGCTCGAACCGAATAACTAACCAGGTCAGATTATCAGGTGAAACCGTCATTTCAGTGACGGTTTTTTTCTTTTGCTGCATGTCCAACATTTGCAGGTTGATAGTTTGTTTCCTCGTACTGTAGAGTAGAAAATGACGATAAAACCGCAAGGGCCAACAGCTATGGATAAGCGAGGGAACGAACAATGAAAAAAACGACTTCTTTGACCGTCAGTGTGTTAGCTTCTGTGATTTTATTTGCCACTGTAGCGCCTGTGGGTCCGGTCTCCGCGAACAGTTCTGCAGAGGTGACAGAACAACTGACACCTGGGGAAATGCGTGAGAAATATGTAGATAAAATGGATCTCAAGACTGAGGACGTTTTGGGATATTTCCAAACGTCCATGGATGGAAGTTCCGAAGCTCGCATTCAAAACATTAAGAAGGCCATGAAACAAATTAATGGCAAGAAATTAAAGCCTCTTGAAAGCTTTTCTTATAATGAAACTGTAGGCAATTCCAACATTGCAGAAGATGGCTGGGAGCAGGCCGGTGTCATATCCAACGGGCAGCTAGTGGACGGCTACGGAGGAGGCATCTGTCAAGTATCCAGCACATTGTTTAATGCGGTGGTAGAAGCCGGGATGACTGTGGTGGAGCGCCATACCCACAGCAAGACCGTCGGCTATGTGCCTGTTGGAATGGATGCTACCGTCGCTTACGGCTTGTTGGATTTTAAGTTTGTGAATTCGTATGACTTTAAGGTGAAAATCAAGGCGAAAGTGTATGACGACAAACATGTCGTGATTGCGATCGTTCGAGCATAGAAGGTTACGAAAAAAGTTCGCTAAACAGGGAAGACCCAAGTATTTACGGGTGCTTCCCTGTTTTTTTTGTATGACCAAAAGTTCTTTTGGAAATCTGTCGGGTAATTCTTCATAAATGTATGGGTGCAGGACCATACTGGTTGAAAAAGGGAGGTGCACCGCGATGTACGTTCAAGTGACAGGAGATCGTGACAATCTGTCCGTCATTGTGATGGGAGAGCCTCTTTCAGGGCAATTGGATGGTCCTTACTTGCTGCCAGGAAGACTGGTGAAAGCACTCAAGCCGGAGGATCTGCCACCAGATATTCCCTTTATGCTGGAAGGATCACTTCCATCTGGATATGGTTTTTACCCAGAGGACCTGGTTGTGTTTCGACGGGAAAAAGAGCACGGGTCCATGTGGATTACCGTGACATCCACTTATCAGACTCTGGAGTGGGATGGTTTATTTCCTTTGGAAGCCACGCTTTTAGCCCGTAAGCAGATACTGGATCAGCAACAAGGCTTTGTCGGAGTCGAGTACGTATCTGGCGAACAGGCATCGACGATTCGGTATGAATTTGGCTGGGAACCGAAAGAGCCGATCGATCTGGAGGCAGCCATTGAGGCCATTTGCGACACAGTATTTGAGGTAGAGGCGAGAGGGAATGCAAGATTGTGGCCTCGTACTGACAGGGATTTTGGCGGTCTCTGAACCCTATTGCGCGCCCAACACACCATGTTATAGTAAAAAGGAAGAAAGTAGACAGGCGATTGCGCAAAAGGAGAGAGACGATGGAACAGATCCGGAATATTTATTGTGTGGGACGAAATTACAAGCTGCATGCAGAGGAACTGGGAAATGATGTTCCTACCAAGCCGATGATATTTGGCAAGCCGACTCACGCTTTGATCGAAGCGGCAGGAGGGGAGATCGAGCTCCCAGGTACACGTGGAGAGCTGCATTATGAAACGGAGTTGATCATCCATATTGCACGTTCGTATGAAGCAGGTGTAACCTTGGACCAAATGGTCGATAGGATTGCACTGGGCATCGATTTCACATTACGCGACGTTCAAAGTGAACTGAAGAAAAAAGGGCATCCTTGGCTGCTGGCAAAAGGGTTTAAAAATTCAGCGATTTTGACTTCCTTTCACCCGTTTCCAGGACTGGACGCATGCATGCAATCGGATTTCACCCTGTTGAAGAATGGTGAACAGGCTCAGCGAGGAAATATTCGCAACGTCATTTTTGATCTGATGACGCTGATTCAATACATTTCGGAGCATTTTGGGCTGGAAAAAGGGGACATCATCTATACTGGTACGCCAGAAGGAGTGGGTCCTGTCTCCGATGGGGATGTCTTGACCTTCATGTGGGGAGACGAAAATTGGGGGGAATTTACCGCTCGACTTCGTTGAAAAAAGCACAAGGTTGAAAGAAAGAAAAAGCCAGCTTTTGCCTGATCATGACAGAAGTTGGCTTTTTTATGGTTCCAACGAGTATTTGTAAGCGATTTTCAACTCTCCTGGTTCATTTGCACTAAAAGACTGCAACCGTACAGTTTTCCACTTGTTTTCCAACTAGTCCAATGATACCAAATTTGTTATTGGTAAATTTTACGGGCTTATCCTCCAGTTTCCTCCTGAGGTAGTCTGTTGGTGTACCCCACGACGGGTGCCACAACATGACAAGGAGGAAAAGAAAGTGACGAAACGAGATTGGGTAATGAAGTCAACAGTAGCAGTCATACTGAGTACGTCCCTGTTAATGGGTGGTCAAGTTGGACAAGCACAGGCAGCGACCACGAGTTATTCGCAGCAAACAAAAGAGGTATCCACGATCGCCAAATCCCTGATTGGAAAACCTTACAAGTACAAGGCGGATGGTCCGAGTCAATTTGGATCGGCAGAGCTAGCTACTTATACGTACAAACAAGTCGGCGTGAAAATTGGCAGTACCATCAGCAGTTTGTTCAATACCGGAACGAAAATATCGTCGATGAGCAAAGTAGAAGCAGGAGACTTGGTGTTCTTCTCTTCGAAAGGTTCCGGCAGCCCTACATTTATGGGGATTTACATAGGCAATGATCAATACGTCTATTCTTCTGAAGGAGAAGGTAAGGTCGTACTGAAGAACCTCTCCGATTACAGCAAGAAGTTCCTGGGTGCTCGTCGAGTATTGGAAGAGTCATCAGACAATTCTTCCGATTCTCCCGTAAAGCCAGTATCTGATATTGCTAGCAAAGTAATCAAAAACGGCGA
>JARDZO010000373.1 GCA_029240815.1 Brevibacillus sp. | reverse complement strand
CTGAAATGGATACGCCAGCGATGGTTTCCCCCCACCGATTCAAAATGGGAGCACTAACCGAGCATACACCAATGACACGCTCGCCGTAACTGCTCGCATAACCGTTGGCGCGAATGTCTTTTAATTCGGCCAGGAGCTTGTCCTTATCGATGACCGTGGAGTCGGTAATCGCCCGAAGCGGAGTTTGTTGCAAATATTGCGTCATCTTATCTGGAGGCAAAAAAGCGAGCAAGAGTTTGGCCGATGCGCCAGCATATAATGGTGACGTTTGACCGATATAGGAAATAGTCATCAAGTCATGCTTTCCTTCTTCAAAGGCAATGCATTTCCGTTCGTTATTTTCAATGATATTCAAATATACACTTTCTCCTAAACGATCTCGAATTGCTTTGAGATAAGGCTTCGTTACTGTGAGAAGATGAGAGTGCTCTTCGACAAGCTTCCCCAAGTAATACAGCTCGTTTCCCAAACGGTACGTCTTTCGTTTATCGTCCTTTTCCAGGAAACCGTAGTTGACCAATGTATTCAAAATCCGTTGGAGACTGGATTTGGATAGCCCCAGCTTATGGTGAAACTCCGCCAAGGAAAGCTCTTTTTTGTCCTTGGAAAAGGATCGAAGGATTTGGATGGTACGACTAATGGTCTGCATGGAATTATCTGCGCTCACCTTTTATCACTTCCCATACTCAATAGTGAGTACATGGTATCATCTTTGCCCGAAATGATAAAGCTAGTCTTTTTTCAGATTCTACCTACTGTGAAACGCTCTAGTTTTCCATTTCTATTTTCCAATTTGTTTATCAAACACCTGTTGTGACTTCACTTCATGGTATCCAATTCGGGAGTAGAAGGTACGTGCATCCATTCGGCTCGCATTTGTTCGCACTCTCATTTTGGCATAGCCTTCCCTTGAAGCCCACTCTTCACAGAGCCTTACGAGGTTTTTTCCAACACCTTTTCCCCTACATTCGGCATCGACGATTAATCCGCCAATCTCAACGAATGACGCTGATTCGATTAGCAGACGTTCGTGAGCATGGATCCAACCTACTAATTGGACACTTTGTTCAGCAATAAATACGGCATGCTGATGAGCTCCCATGACGGCAGTCAATCGCTTTTCTAATTCATCATGGTCGACCTGGTAACCCAGCTGGCTTGAGAGTCGCGCCATTTCAAAAGCGTCTTCCCTACTTGCTATGCGATACGTAATGTCCATGTTGAACCTCTCTTTGCTTTAATTCGTTGATACTGTCGTCAGATCCAGAAACCAATCGTTGCATCGCATCATACTCCCTGGCGGATACTCAAAATTGCACTCGCCCCTTAAAGTAAACGAAAGCTTTCGGCAAATCCCATTGGACGCTGGGTTGTCGACGGAAGGAAATGCGTGAAGGAATCGATGTTTATTTTCTGCCCGTGCACTCGCAATTGCTGCCTTGGTAGCTGCACTTGCAATCCCCAAACCCTGGTACGCAGACAATACACCCCATCCGATCTCATACACAGTCTCGCCTTCCCAGATCCGCTCCCAGTAGCCGATGTTTCCAACCGGTTCGGACTCCGGCAACATGACGATTGTAAACATTTGGCCTGTCTCGTTACCCGTGATATTTACGTACCTCTGATGACGTCGCAGGACTTGCTCCTCTGTTTCCGGGCCGCCTAAGTGTTCCAGCATTTCCGGGGCGTTCAAACGAAAAAGGAGATCAAGATCCGTATCTTTCCATGGCTCGATTCGAACGTCGACCTGCTTCTTTTCTTTTGACAATACGTTCACTCTCCCAATTGTTCTATCGATTGGCAGAATCTCCCTAGGATTCTATTATGGCATCCAGGCGACTTCTGGTCTATCCAGTACCTTTTGCAAAACTCCTAATTAGAAAACTTAGCTTTGCCAAGCCTTAGCGCGGGCGAAGCCTTAGTTGCGCTTATACTATCAACCTTACTATTTTTATACTCTGATAGTACAAAAAAGACGCCTCGCATTGCTCGGCGCCATTTCCCTTATTCTTGATGGTAAATACCTTTCCCATATCCGTATTGATAACAAGGTGGTCAAGGTCTACCAAGTTGATTGTCCTTACTGTAATCGACTACCTGTACAGATGCTCTCTCGTCAAGGAGAGGTCATTGTTCACTCCTTTTGAAAAGAGGAACTGATGAATGCTGATACCCCCATAACGAAACGTCGCTGCGCTCGACTGCAAATACAATCGCCACATGCGTACAAAACGATCCCCATACATTTCTTGAATGCGATTCACATTTTGCTCAAATCGATCCGCCCATATATCAAGAGTCTTCGCATAATGCATGCGTAAATTTTCTACATCCAACAAATGAAACTGATAATCCGGAAGCAACGAGACAATCTCCCTAATCGATGGGATGTATCCACCCGGAAAAATGTACTTTTCAATCCAGGGATCTGCTGGCTCCTCCGTTTGATGCGTAATCGTATGGAGCAAGGCCAAACCACCAGGCTTCAACAGCTGCGCAACCGTGCTCATAAAAGGCGGATAATGGTCCCGGCCGACATGCTCAAACATCCCGACGCTTGCGATCTTGTCAAATCGCTGTTCTCTCGCAGACAACTGACGATAATCAATCAATTCTACCTCTACCTGGTCTTGCAGCCCCAACTGATGAATCCGTTCCAGACTTTTTTTATACTGTTCTTCACTCAGCGTAATTCCTTTTGCCTGCACGCCATATTGCTGCGCGGCCCGGATCAGGAGCCAGCCCCAACCACTACCGATGTCGAGCAGCCTCTCCCCTGGTTTGAGCTGTAATTTTCGCAGGACGTGATCCATTTTTTGGAGCTGTGCCTGTTCCAGTGTATCTTCTTCCGCATGAAAGTAGGCACAAGAGTAGCTCATCGATTCATCGAGCCACAATTGGTAGAAATCATTGCCGAGATCATAATGATATTGAACGTTTTCTTTTTGTTTTCCCATCGAAAGCTTAAACTTCGGGAGCTTGCTCAAGGTATTGCCCCAAATCTTTTCTCTATTTCCGTAGGCAGTTGTAATCACATCCTCGATCCTGCCCTCGATGTCAATATCGCCTGCCATGTACGCTTCCCCAAATGATAATCCGGGGTTTTTCAAAAATTCGGGCACATTCATTTTGTTTCGGAAGTGAATCGAGAATTTCGGATCTTCAGCCCCATAGGTCTCCGATGACTGGTCCCAATACATTACGCGAAATGAGTGTTGATTCAGTTTTTGAAAAAAGGAATGGAAAAGGAGTTTTTGCATCGTAATCCCCCTAGCGAATCTAGTTCGTTACCGATTTCGATTTTCTTAGCTTTCCCTTTTCGGTTTGGATTAAACAGGCAATTATGATGCGCACGAATGACTCCCATGGACATAAAAAAAAGAGGTGCTGCACGCACCCCTACGATTTCACACTTCTTTTGCGGAAAAAAACAAAGAGAAACACAACAACAATGATCCCGATTGCCACGTACGACACGGTCGAATACATGTCCATAAAAGACAGGATATCTTCCCACGATTGCCCCAAAAATGAACCGATCATGACCAATGCTACATTCCAGATCAGTGTACCGAGCGTGGTAAACAGAAGGAAAAGCCAGACATTCATTTTGGTCATACCCGCTGGAACCGAAATCAAGCTTCTTACTAGCGGCACCATTCTACAGAGGAAGATCGTCCAGTATCCGTATTTATCAAACCATGCGTTCGCTCGAGTGATATCCTCTTTTTTCAAGCGCAGGATATGCCCCCAGCGTTCGACGATGGTTTCTATTTTTTCGATATCCAAGTAATAGCCAATCCAATAGAGTAGAATAGCCCCAAAAACGGAGCCCATCGTAGCAGAAATGATTACTCCAGGGACGGATAGTGTCGTATAGGTAGTCATGAATCCCCCAAAAGTCAGAATCACTTCGGACGGAATCGGCGGAAACACATTTTCCAATGCCATCAGCAAGAAGATGCCGATATAGCTGAACTGTTCCATAAAGGTAGTAATCCACGTTTGCATGGTATCCCTCGCATTAACTTCTTGTTCAGGCGCTGTACATACAGTTCACCCTATCCATTATTACGTATCTACTACCAGTATAGATACCCATCGCTCATTTGTACAATTAGAAACGGATTAAATTTTCATAGATGCTACTCTTAACTAGGTCAAGTGATGGTCGAAGGAAGTACCTGATGGGGTGGAAAAATCGTTGCGATCAACGAACGACCTTTGGTACATGTTATGACTTGACCATCCCCTTAGTATCAGCGGATATAGGAATCCATTTGTGGATTTGTGCACAAGCGTGCATCTTTTGAAATGAAAAAGGCCTGCACTTTACGCGCAGACCTTTCCTCTTCGATGTTGATCTTACTTTGAATGAGTCACTTTCGTTTTCAATTGAGTATACGTACTGCGATCCAGCCCGATATATTCTGGTCCAAAAATGGATAGTCCCTTCTCACTTTCCCAGGCAGAAGGTGCTGGGAATGTAACGACATCTACGATCATGCCTGCCTCACAAGATGGATTTAGAAGAGGCTCTCCCGTCTCATGATGTAAAATCGTCAGAAGCTCAG
>JARDZO010000372.1 GCA_029240815.1 Brevibacillus sp. | reverse complement strand
CAACTCGAATTCATTTTGGCGAAATCTACGGATGTTCCTACCTATGTAGAATACGGAGTAGCAGATGTAGGAGTAGTAGGGAAAGACGTATTGCTGGAAGAAGAACGGGATGTTTACGAGCTGTTGGATCTGCAAATCGGCTACTGCCGCATGATGGTGGCCGGGATGCCGGACTGGAAGCCGACTGAGGCACCACGGGTAGCGACGAAATATCCGAAAATCGCTTCTCGTTACTTCCGCGAGCAAGGTCAGCAAGTAGAGGTCATCAAGCTGAACGGTTCGGTGGAATTGGCTCCCATGATCGGCTTGGCAGATCGTATCGTCGATATCGTATCGACCGGACGGACCTTACAGGAAAACGGGCTCGTGGAGCTGGAGCATATTTGCGAGATTACGACCCGTCTGATTGCCAATCGGGCAAGCTACCGGATGAAGAGCGAAGCGGTGGATGACATCGCGAGCAAGTTTTTAGAAGTGATCCCGAGAAGATTATAGAGAAAAGCGGAGAGGTGATACAGCGATGCGCATCATGTCAGCCAGTCAATTTGACGGAAAACGATCGGTAGACTCTGGCACAAAGGAGCAAAAGGAAGCGGTCAAAGCCATTCTTTCGGATGTGCGGGAACGTGGAGACGAAGCGCTGCGAGATTATACGGAGCGGTTCGATCGCGTGCGCTTGGAGCAGTTTCTCGTAAGTGAAGAAGAATTCGCGGAAGCCAGCACGCAAGTCTCCTCTGAAGTAAGAGACGCTCTGGTTGAAGCAGCAGAAAACATCCGTGATTTTCATAAACGGCAGGTGCGCCAGTCCTGGTTCTCTACGAAGGAGAGCGGAACGCTGCTAGGTCAGATCATTCGTCCGTTGAAGCGTGCGGGATTGTATGTGCCAGGTGGAACTGCGGCGTATCCCTCCAGCGTTCTGATGAATGCCATCCCTGCCAAGATCGCAGGTGTACCCGAAGTGGTCATCACGACACCTCCCGGACAAGATGGAAAAGTAAATCCGGCGATTCTCGTGGCGGCACAGATCGCGGGAGTGAAGGAAATATACAAGGTAGGTGGCGCTCAGGCAATCGCTGCCCTGACCTATGGAACGGATCAAATCAAAGCAGTCGATAAAATCGTAGGTCCGGGCAACATATTTGTGGCTTTGGCGAAGCGGGAAGTGTTTGGGCTGGTAAGCATCGATATGGTAGCGGGACCGAGCGAGATCGCTGTCCTGGCTGACGAGACAGCCAATCCACGCTACATCGCAGCTGATTTGCTCTCACAGGCAGAGCACGATCCGATGTCGGCTGCGATTCTTGTAACCACCTCACAGACGGTAGCAGAAGCGGTCGCGGGGGAAGTAGAACGACAGCTGGCAGATCTGCCTCGTCGCCAGATCGCTGAAGCGGCGATTCGTGATTTTGGTGCCATTCTGGTGGTCCATGATCTGGAGGAAGGCTTCGCTGCGATCAACCGCATCGCTCCTGAACACTTGGAAATCATGATCGCTGAGCCTTTCGAGCATCTAGGTAAGGTGGAGAACGCAGGGGCGATTTTCCTAGGGCCGTACAGCTCAGAGCCGGTTGGTGATTACTTTGCGGGCACCAACCACGTCATTCCGACCAATGGGACCGCGCGTTTTTCGTCACCGCTTTCGGTGGATGACTTCATCAAGAAATCGAGCGTCGTCTCCTACAGCAAGCGTGACTTGCGGGAGAATGGTCGTAAAATTGTAGCGCTGGCCGAGCAAGAAGGTCTGGCAGCGCATGGACGGGCAATTACCGAACGACTACGTGACTTTGATAGCGAAGAGCAGGAGCGTGACAACGGATGAGTGAGTTGCAAAAGCGAGAAGCGCAGATTGAACGCAATACGAATGAGACCCAGATCGCCCTTTCCTTTGGAATTGACGGGACAGGAGAGAGCAAGCAGGACTCCGGCGTGCCGTTTCTCGATCACATGTTGGATCTGTTTACGCGCCACGGACATTTTGACCTGACTGTTAAAGCAAAAGGCGACATCGAAATCGACTATCACCACACGGTAGAGGATATCGGCATTTGTCTGGGCCACTCTCTGCGTGAGGCATTAGGAGATAAAAAAGGCATCAAGCGCTACGGCAACGCCTTCGTGCCGATGGACGATTCGCTGGCTCAAGTCGTCATCGATATTAGTAACCGTCCTCATCTCGAGTATCGGGCGACTTATCCTTCCAACGTTGTCGGGCAATTCCCTACTGAGCTGGTGCATGAATTTCTGTGGAAGTTTGCTCTGGAGGCGAGGATCAATCTGCACGTGATCCTGCACTACGGTCACAATACGCATCACATGATTGAAGCGATCTTCAAAGCACTTGGCCGCGCGCTGGACGAAGCGACGACGATCGACCCACGAGTCAAAGGGGTCCCGTCTACCAAAGGAGTTTTGTAACATGATCGGCATTATCGACTATGGCATGGGCAATCTGTACAGCTTGAGCAAAGCCCTGGAACGTCTGGGCTATTCCTATGATTTTGTTTCCCAGCCTGAGCGCCTGAACGACTATAGCGGACTGATCTTACCTGGTGTCGGAGCGTTTGGAGATGCGATTGCCAACATTCGGGAGCTGGGACTGGAACAGGCGATTCAAGATTATGCGGCTGCGGGGCGTCCTATTCTGGGCATTTGCCTCGGCATGCAGCTGTTGTTCGGAAAGAGTGAAGAACACGGCGAACACATCGGACTGGGGTTGCTGAGCGGAGAAGCTGTCCGTTTTGCTGGCGATTACAAGATCCCGCACATGGGCTGGAACCAGCTGCAGCTCACGCAAAAGCACTGGCTGCTCGACGGTGTACAGAATGGCGACTACGTCTATTTCGTCCACTCCTATCACGTGCGGGTGAGAAGTGCAGAAGAATTGTTGGCGACGAGTGACTATCATCAGGATGTGACCGCCATTGTAGGGCGGGAGAACGTATACGGCATGCAGTTCCACCCGGAGAAGAGCGGGGAGACCGGGATGCGATTGCTGCGTAATTTTGCGGTACAGTGTGAGGGGGTACTGGCATGAGTTTTATTATTTATCCGGCGATTGATATTCGCGGAGGGAAATGCGTCCGGTTGTTTCAGGGGGATTATGCTCAGGAAACGGTGTACGCGGACTCTCCTTTGGAGATGGCAAAGCGGTGGGTAGAACAGGGCGCTTCGTGGGTGCATCTGGTCGATCTGGATGGAGCCAAGGAAGGCAAGCCTGCCAATGCAGAGATCATCAAGGAAATTGCGCGTACGATTCCGGTTCCGGTACAAGTGGGCGGAGGAATTCGAACGGAAGAACAGATTGCCGATTACTTGGAAGCGGGCGTGGCGAGAGTTATCGTCGGGACTGCTGCGATTGAAGACGAGCCTTTTACACAGCGTATTTTGCAAGCGTACGGAGACAAGATCGCGATCGGTCTCGATTGCCGCAATGGCATGGTCGCGACTCGTGGTTGGCTGAATACCACGGATGTATCTGCGACCGAGCTGGCAAAACGGTTGGTGTCGTATGGGGCAGAAACCTTCATCTATACGGATATTGCTCGCGACGGCACGTTGACGGGACCCAATGTAGAGGAAATCTCCGCGTTGGCAATCGCGACGGGTAAATCGGTCATCGCATCTGGCGGAGTAAGCAATCTCGATGATCTGTTGACGCTCTCTACTCATGAGAAAGATGGCGTATCTGGTGCCATCGTCGGAAAAGCGCTGTACACAGACGCATTCACCTTGGATGAGGCGCTGAATCGCATGGGGGAGCGTGTATAAAATGCTAGCCAAACGAATCATTCCCTGCCTGGATGTAAAAGATGGACGGGTCGTAAAAGGTGTGCAGTTTGTCGGATTGCGCGACGCGGGAGACCCTGTCGAACTCGCCAAAAAATACAGTGAGGAGCGAGCGGATGAGCTCGTTTTTCTCGATATATCTGCGTCTCATGAAGGCCGCAAAACGATGGTCGACGTGATTGAGCGCACTGCTGCCAATATCACCATTCCGTTCACAGTCGGTGGTGGGATCAACAGCGTCGATGATATGAAGCGCATTTTGCGCGCTGGAGCCGACAAGATTTCACTAAATACAGCCGCCGTGCTGCGGCCTGAACTGATCCACGAAGGAGCGACTGTTTTTGGCTCCCAATGTGTTGTCGTAGCGATTGATGCCCGCCACGTTGGGGGAGAACGTTGGGAAGTGTACACACACGGAGGACGCAATGCTACGGGAAGAGATGTCGTTGAATGGGCACTGGAAGCAGAAGCCTTAGGCGCAGGCGAAATCCTGCTCACGAGCATGGATGACGACGGGGAGAAAAAGGGCTTTGGCATCGAGTTGACCAAAAGGGTATCTGAAGCCGTAGGCATCCCGGTAATTGCCTCCGGTGGTGCGGGATCCCGCGAGCATTTTTTCGACGTGTTAACAGACGGCAAGGCGGATGCAGCATTGGCTGCTTCGATTTTTCACTATGATGAGACCTCGATCCAATCGGTGAAAGAGTATCTCCAGACAAAAGGAGTTGTGGTGCGGCCATGACAGCAGAGATCGCTTGGGAACAATTGAAATTTGATGAAAATGGCCTCATTCCCGC
>JARDZO010000371.1 GCA_029240815.1 Brevibacillus sp. | reverse complement strand
TGAATTCCTGTCTTCCAAGGAAACGCAGTTGAAATATGTAAAGAACAACATACCTGACTGGAAATCGCTTTATGACGCGCCTGAAACGATTGAGGTATACAAAGAAAGTCTGCCCGTGATCAAAGAGCAGTTCAACTTCATTGTAAATCGCCCAAAAGTGCCTTACTATGGGGAGCTCTCCACAGAAATTCAGGCACAAACACAGCTGGTCCTCTTGGGGGAGAAAACAGCTGAAGAAGCTTTACAGGCCATGCAGAAAAAAGCCGAAGAACTTACCAAACGATAGGGAAAGATCGTTATGAAAAAGGATTTCTCAGAACAGCAATTTGCCTGGATCATCATTGCTCCCGCCGTCATCATTGTTTTTGGAATCGTGCTTTACCCGCTAATTCAGACACTGCTCTACAGCTTGCAGGATTTTGATCTATCGCAAGGCAAAAAAGGTTCATTTATAGGATTGGGAAACTACTTGCAGGTGCTTAGTGATCCGCTCTTTTGGGGGAGTTTGGGGAGGACCGCTTATTTCTCAGGTGTCTCAATTGCTTTAGAGCTTATACTAGGGACTTTTATCGCATTGCTGCTTAATGAGAAGTTCTTTGGTAAAAAACTGCTAAGCGCCATTATTCTTATTCCGTGGGCGATTCCGACCATTGTCAACGCAGCGATGTGGAAGTGGATCTACCACCCGGAATACGGGGCATTGAATGCTTTGTTGTCACAGCTTCACCTGATCGATGCATACAAGTCATGGCTTGGTGAACCTTGGCTTGCCATGAACATGATCATCCTTGCCGATGTGTGGAAAATGACACCGTTGGTTGTCATTTTTATTCTGGCATCGTTGCAGATGGTGAACAAATCGGTTTATGAAGCGGCTGCTGTAGATGGTGCTGGCGTGATCAGACGCTTTTTCTCCATTACCTTGCATTATTTGAAGCCAATCTTTCTCGTCTTGATTGTGATTCGAACCATGGAAACCTTCAAAGTATTTGACATCATTTACGCTACGACAAAGGGAGGACCCGCCAATGGGACGATGGTTCTTACCTATCAGGCGTACCTGAAAGCTTTTAACAATTTGCAGTTCTCGATGGGAGCGACGTATTCCTACATAATCGCCATGCTGATCCTGCTTTTGACAGTCATCTATTTGAAAGTGATGAAGCGAGGTGAAGTGCGATGATTAACAGGAGCATATTTTTTAGAATCGTTCAGTATTTGTTTGCGTTATTGGTGATTGTTTGGACGCTCGGACCCTATTTGTGGCTGTTTATTTCAAGCATCTCCTACCGAAAGGATCTGATGGCAAAGCCGCTTTCTTGGATACCGGGTGAAGTGACATGGGAGCGGTATTACGATATTTTCATGAATTCGGCAAACAACATGACGTACACGTTTAAAGTGTCGCTCTACAACACTTTTCTGATTGCCGCGACCGTAACGTTCGTTGCTTTGATTGTGGGAGGATTGGCCGCTTACGCATTTGCCAGATTACGATTTGGTTTTCAACACACACTGATGAAACTCTTTTTGTTCATTTACATGATCCCTTCAATTGTCATCGTCATACCGCTTTATATGATGATCAGCCGTATGGGCTTGCTAGATTCAAAGCTTTCGCTGATTCTGTTAAATTTGACGTTTGTGATCCCTTATGTCATTTGGATCATGCAAAGCTATTTTGGATCTGTTTCCAAAGAGTTTGAAGAAGCGGCTAGTATTGATGGCTGCACCAGATTTCAGACTATTCGGCATATTATTTTCCCGCTTGCTTTGCCAGGGTTCATTGCCACAGCCATTCTTTCCTTCCTCGCGTCATGGGATGAATTTTTCTTCGGGCTTATCTTCACCTCGACCCTGGAAGCCAAAACGATTTCTGTGGCGATAGCGGAATTCAGTGGAAAATTCGGCGTGGATTACGGACTGGTGGCTGCTGCTGGGGTTATTGCCTCTCTGCCTCCTGTCATCATTGCATTGGTTACCCAAAAATATCTGGTGCGAGGAATGACAGCTGGGGGCGTAAAAGAATAACGCACGTTCTCATTTATAACTAGGAGAAAAGGAGAGATTATGATGACGATTACCATGTACGACTATATTAACGAGCAGGCGGCTATACTGCCGGAAATTCTGGAAAAACGGGCGGAAATAGCACAACAATTCTTAAGCGTGTACAACCTGAAAGATTTCAAGAGAGTGGTATTGATCGCGACGGGTTCTTCATACAATGAAGCGGTCACGGCCCGATATTTCATGGAGAAGCTTCTGCAAAAAGAAGTGCAGGTCAAGTATCCGTATACGTTTACCCATTATGAGACTACGTACGAGCAAGACACCTTGATGATTGGAATTTCCCAAAGCGGCAGAAGCACTTCAACACTGGACGCGATGAAAAAGGCACAAGACTTAGGATTTACTACTGCGGCGGTTACAGCGAATGCGGAAGGAGACTTGGCTCGCGCAACCACGCATACGATCATTGTGCCCTGCGGCAACGAAACAGTTGGATATGTGACGCTAGGATTTACCTCGACGGTTCTTACCCTGATGCTCATGGCGCTTGAAGCTGCCTCTGCGAAAAAATTGATTCAGGCAGACGAGTACCAGAAAACGCTCGATTCGTTTCGGTATTCGTTTGCGAACATTGAGAAAAATATTGCAGCGACAGAAGAATGGTACGAACGAAATAAAGGCGACCTGTTGAGTGCCGAACGCATGATGGTAGTCGGATATGGTTCGAACTTTGGAACTGCTTTGGAAGGTTGTCTAAAGGTAAACGAAACGGTGAGATGTGCAGTAAGCAGTTACGAACTGGAAGAGTTCATGCACGGACCCTATCTGGAATTAGATAAAAACAGCTACGTGTTCTTTATCGCATCTCAAGGGGCGGGAGAAGAAAGAATCAAACAATTACAGCGATTTGTGGACACGGTCACACCTCATAACTACACATTTGGTTATCAAGCAGACGAAAAAGACAGCCGGAATATTTCCATCGCGTCTACAGACAATGAAGACATCAGCCCGATTGACTATATCATTCCGTTCCAAGTGTTGGCATACCGTTTATCGGCAGATAAGGGTGTTGATTTGGGAGTCGAAACGTTTCCTGATTTCAATAAATATGTTCACTCAAAGGTTGAAAAAAAGCATGGTTGAGACCCCATAATAACGGAGTTCGATAGCTTAATAAACACGAAGAACGGCAGCCTGTGATTGATATTATCCCATCCCTTTACTGTCTACATAGAGGGGATAATATCAAATAGGGCTGCGTTTTTGCGCGCGGAAGAGCTTATTTTCAATCAGAATCATCCTTGAAAGCTGTGTACATCTCAAAGACGTTACCGCACTTAGCAGTGACGTCTTTATGTTATCAATGGTTTAAATTATCGGCGGAACATGCAAAACTCCAGCTTCAAAGAGATGTATCATCGGCTTCAAAACCGTTCCAGATGATCGTCTGCTCCACTGGGAAGCAGGAGGTAGGTTCGTCAAAAACAATAAACCAGTAGAAGTCCTTATTTTCCCGAATAAATATAGATAACGACTATACACCCTTAATTTGCTTAATACCAATATCAGTCAGAAGTTTAATTTGTCCATCGGCCATTTTTAGTTCTGCCATGGTGCTGTCAGGGCTTATCCAAGTGATTATCCCCATGTATTTTTCGGACCTTTTCGTATAGACTTCCACCTGTTTGCCAAACAGTTCTTTCAGTTGTTTTTGAATGGAAATGAGCAAGAGAATTCCCTCCAACAGAAGTTTATGAATGGTGTAAACGTTCGACATCTTTGTCCGTAATGAATACTTCTATCCGTTCGCCCATTTTGGTGCTGATATCGCTATGACTGGATAAGACTTTGCAACCGGTATGTTTTTCTACGATACCTTCAAAATCATGACTGTGCATCTCTCTTAATACTTGACGCATTTCCTTCACAAGTTTTCTTCCTCTATCGTTAGTAACGAGATGCTTTTCTTCTATAGTAAGAACCCCTTTACATCTCAAGATGACCATATCTCCAACAATATAAGTTTTAGCCTCCTGTGGTCCACGTCCGATTAAGATTCGTTGAAATTTGATAAAAGCCTCACTTAAATCAGCCTCCAATTTCTTTATGGCCGAATTACTCATACTACCTCCGGAATCATTCGAAATGGTCTCCCATGTGAAAAAAATAAAAGCCACAAAGAAGAGGGGACTCTTCTCGTGGCTCATTAAGACGTAATGAAATACCCTGTATAAAAAGGCGCACGATTGTGAGTTTCTCCTCTCCAGACGCTTACGAGGTTAGCTGACGGATTCGGGCGTGGGAGTCGCCCTACTCAGGAATGCCGAGATTCACCCCGAGGACTCTTTTTCAAGAAGACCCAAATGGTTCCCCCGCTCTTCGAATGAAGATTAAGCGATCGAAGAATCACATATCAAATTACATTTGCGTTATGTATCATACTCCCGATAAAACAGTTTGTAAAGTGGATTTTGTTGTTCGGGTACCCACACATTTTTTGCTGCCTTTCTGTCTAGGAACATGCCATTAAATAAGTCTAATGGGATTTTATATGTATGACGAATCACATGAAAATT
>JARDZO010000370.1 GCA_029240815.1 Brevibacillus sp. | reverse complement strand
CATCGGCTGCAAAACGGTCAGCGACTACCACATCTACTGGCATGAGCAAAGACACATTGCGTTCTTTTGCCTGTGCCATCAGCGTGCGAGCCAGATCCAGCTTATCGTCTTCACACAAAGAAGCACCGATTCCATAGCCCTGTGCTTTCAAAAACGTATTCGCCATGCCGCCGCCGATAATCAAATGATCGACCTTGGTCAACAGATTTTCGATGACAGCAATTTTATCTTTCACCTTTGCTCCGCCAACAATCGCCGTAAACGGACGCTCTGGACGAGAAAGAGCTCCACCCATAAAGCGGATTTCCTTTTCCATCAATAGGCCTGCTACAGCCGGTATGTAATTTGCGATCCCTGCTGTAGAAGCATGGGCGCGGTGTGCGGTACCAAACGCGTCGTTTACAAACAGATCAGCAAGCGCTGCAAAGCTTTTTGCAATTTCCGGATCGTTCTTTTCTTCCCCTGCGTGGAAGCGTACGTTTTCCAACAGAATGACGTCTCCTGCTTCCATTTGCTGAACAGCTGCTTCCACTTCTGCTCCGATGGAGTCATCCAGCTTCTGTACGTCTTTCCCCAAAAGAGTAATGGGCAGCGACCGGGGTCAGACGCATCTCTTCCACTACTTGCCCTTTAGGACGGCCAAAATGGCTTGCCAGGATTACTTTTGCCCCTGCTTCCACCAGGAATCGAATGGTCGGCACGGCAGCACGGATGCGCGTATCATCGGTGATCATCCCGTCCTGCATTGGCACGTTGAAGTCGACTCGGCAGAAAACGCGTTTGCCTGCCAGCTCAACATCGCGGATAGATTTCTTGTTCATGAACGATCCTCCCAAATCATTGGCTTTTTATTCGGAAAAAAGATATGGGAAAAGGGAGATTGCTCTCCCTTTTTTTCCACAACAGTTCTATTTTACGTGTTAGAAGCCGCGCTGCGCAACATAATGACACAAGTCTACGACACGATTTGAGTAACCCCACTCATTATCGTACCAAGAGACTACTTTTACCATGTTTCCTTCTAGGACCATTGTAGAGAGTGCATCGATGGTAGAGGATGCCGGGTTGCCATTATAGTCGGAGGATACCAGTGGAGCTTCGGAATAGCCCAGGATGCCTTTGAGTGGACCCTCTGCTGCTTCTTTCAACGCTTGGTTCAATTCATCAACGGAAACGTCCGTTTTCAGTTCAGCTACCAGATCAACTACCGAAACGTTAGGAGTCGGTACGCGCATAGCGAAACCGTTCAGTTTGCCTTTCAGCTCAGGCAGAACGAGTGCAACTGCTTTCGCCGCCCCGGTAGAGGTAGGAATGATATTCTCTGCTGCTGCACGGGCACGACGCAAGTCTTTGTGCGGCAGGTCGAGAATTTGCTGGTCATTGGTATAGGAGTGAACCGTCGTCATCAAGCCGCGCACGATGCCGAATTTATCGTTCAATACTTTAGCAAAAGGAGCCAAGCAGTTCGTGGTGCAAGAAGCGTTGGAAATCACGGTGTGTACAGCAGGATCGTATTTGTCTTCGTTTACGCCCATCACTACCGTAATATCTTCGTTGGTAGCTGGTGCGGAAATGATGACTTTTTTCGCTCCGCCTTCCAGATGTTTCGCTGCGTCTTCACGCTTGGTGAAACGACCGGTGGATTCTACTACGATCTCCACGCCGTATTCTGCCCATTTCAGTCCGGCGGGATCACGCTCAGCGAGTACCTTGATTTCTTTTCCGCCTACGATCAGCGTATTTTCGCCTGCTTCTACATCCAGATCAAGTACGCCGTGAACAGTATCGTATTTCAACAGATGCGCCAGTGTTTGCGCGTCTGTCAGATCATTCACTGCGACGATTTCTACATTCGGATTGCTCAGCGCTGCACGAAATACGTTACGACCAATGCGACCAAAACCGTTAATACCAACCTTTACCATAGTAATACCTCCTGCTTATATCGCTTTTTTATTAGTAAGTAATCCCCCTTCCGTCGAAAAGGTACGGGAGGAGATAATCGTGACAATCGACAACAGTATGTTACGCCTCAAATGCGAATGGCTGCTTCCAAGAATATCCGAGTCTTTTTACACTTACCAGTGTGACCAAGATCGCGAAAACAATCCCCAGCGCGAGCGGAAATCCGATCGTCAAGCTGAGCACGATACCAGCATTCTTCCTACTTACAGTCATCTGGCCAACAGAGACCGGGCAGCCCCTTCATCTGTGATTAGTACATTCTGACAAGACTGCTTAGCAAAGGAAAGAATCGCTTTTGCTTTGCTCTCGCCCCCCGCGATGGAGAGCACCGTTTCCGCTTTATGCACTTCTTCTAGCTGCAAGCCGATGGTCGGCATGCGATGGACCGTTTCTCCTGCTTCATTAAAGTAGTAACCAAAAGCTTCGGATACTGCCCCTGTAGCATCGAGCTCCTGGAGCTCTTCTTCAGAGTAGTTACGCCTTCTCGCCATCGTGATCGCATCACCGATGCCGTGCAAGACAATGCGTGTGTCCCGCAGGAGCGTGAGGACATCCTGTACTTGCGGCTCCTTGACCAATGTCTGCAAGGCTTCTGGATGGAGACGATCCGGAACGTGTAGCAGGCGGTAGGAAGCACCCGTCTTGGCAGCCATTGCGGAGGCAAGCGTGTTGGCCTGCAGCTCCACTCGTTCTCCCAATCCACCACGCGCAGGTACAAATTGTACGGTGCGAAATGCAGCAGAGGGCGACAGATGTTTGGCTACACTAGCGATAGAAGAGCCTCCTGTCACAGCGACGATGTCGCCTTCTTGTACGACCTGCTTGAGGACACGTGCCCCTACGCGTCCCAGCTCTTCTTTGACCCACGGTGATTGATCAGCATTGCCCTGAACGACGATGACCTCCGCGATGCCGAGCTTTTGTCGCAGGCGTTCAGCCAGATCTGTCAGGCCAAACAATTCGCCTACCAAAGGCTCCATATCATCCAGCACGCGAATCCCCTCGTCACTGAGACTCATGCCAGCTGCGGTCACATGCAGCAGCCCTGTTTCCTTTAACAGGTCTACCTCCGCTCGCAAAATCCGCTCGGTGGTATCCATGGCTTGAGCCAATCCCCTGCGTCCGATCGGCTGCAGATGGTAGATCGAGCGCAGTAGCATGTATCGCTCACGCAACACGTGAATCAGGTCGGGTACTAGCTTTTGTTGCAACTCCAGTAATCGGCGCATGTACCTTCTTCCTCGTTTGAGTAGATGTGTGATTCGGATTTTAGATCGGGACTTTTTTTGTCCCTCTATATACATTTTTTGTCCCGGTCAGTGCAAAAAAAAGAAAACTTCACTACAACACGAATGTAGCATATCTGTAAGAAACTTGCAAGACCTCCCCGTGCCCCTGGCCAGGGGAGAGTGCTTACCCGTTTGTCCGGTTCATCAGCTCTTGTCTCAGCTCCTGGAACCCAACTACGTGCGAAATGGAGCGAAACACGATTTCTCCGTCGATCTCCACCACTGGAATGATCAGCATCATTTCCTCGTGAAGAGAAGGATCGCTCTCGATATCGACCATCTGCAGACGAAGAGGAAACTCCTCCGCCAAAGCGCGAATCGTGAGCTCCACCTCGTCGCACAGATGACATTTTTTCCTTCCATAGAGGACTAATTCAAACGCACTTTCGTTTCCCAACCACTAAAACCTCTTTCTTTTCGCCGAGGACGGAATCATCATTTCTTCCCGATATTTCGCAACCGTACGGCGAGATATTTCAATACCCTCACTCTGCAGCATTTCTCCGAGCTTTTGATCAGACAGCGGTGCTTTTCGATCCTCCTGTTCGATCAGAGCCTTGATCCTGCGCTTGACGCTCTCCGATGATGTCGATTCTCCATTTGAGGTGGACAGTGCAGAAGTAAAGAAATACTTCAGCTCGAAAATCCCCCGTGGCGTCTGGACGTATTTGTTGCTTGTTGCCCTGCTGATCGTAGATTCGTGCAGGTTCACCCGTTCAGCGATTTCCTTTTGCGTCATCGGCTTGAGATAATGGACGCCGCGATCGAAAAAGTCCTGCTGCATTTCCACGATGGCCTGTGTCACTCGCATCAGCGTCAATCTGCGTTGCTCCAGGCTTTTCGCCAACCACATCGCAGCGTTGAGCTTTTCATGGATGAATTGCTTCGCTTCTTCCTGACTCTTTTGCTGGCTCAGCATTTTTTCGTAAAAGCTGTTGATCTTCAAGCGTGGCGTGGCAATGTCATTGACCAGAACCACATACTCGTTCCCTACTTTTTCTACCGCCACATCAGGTATGACATACCGCGTCTCTGCACGGGAATACGCTGCTCCTGGACGTGGATTCAAGGTACGGACCAGATCTGCCATCGTCTGCACATCCTGGGGAGTACATCCCACTTTATCCGCAATACGTTGGTAGCGATTGTCTGCCAGGTCCTGCAGATGGAAGCGTACCACTTGCACGATCTTTTCATCATCGAGTGCCAGATGCTCCAGCTGCAGCAGCAAACATTCTTCCAAACTACGCGCTGCTACACCAACCGGGTCAAAATGCTGCAGGACGGACAGCACATCTTCCATTTCCAGCAGCTCGGCTCCCAGCTTCTCGCCCGCTTCCTCAAGAGTGACTTCCAGATAGCCCTTTTCATCCAGGTTCCCGATCAAAAACAGCGCAATTTTTCTTTGCAGCGGTGAAAATCCTTTTACATACCCCAGTTGGCTTAGCAGATGCTCATACAAAGTATCTGCACCTTGCTGGACATAATCAAGCGGATTGTAAGTGCTTTCATTTTTGGATGCAGTGTACTCGCCAGATGCCCGATTCCCTACGATTTCCTTCCAGTCGATTTCTGGCGTCGGCTTCTCCGCTTTGGCCGAGGCAATTTCACGAGGTGCTTCCAGATCGATGACCGGGTTCTCGTTTGCCTGTTCCTGCAAGTAAGAAATCAGATCGATGGCGGAATACTGCAATATGGTAATCGCTTGACGCAGCTCTGGCGTCATCACTAACTTCAGCGTCTGTTCTTGAAACAATCCCAGTCCCATGTTCATGAAGCTCGCCCCTTTCCTCTCCCGCACTTCCTCTTGCTGTTCTCTCTCTTCTATATAGCCATTATATTCGTTCTCTCTTGCAATTTTCCTGCCAATAATTGATTATCAAGCGAAAAAAAGTGACCTTCTGGTAAAAGGTCACTTTCGTATCG
>JARDZO010000369.1 GCA_029240815.1 Brevibacillus sp. | reverse complement strand
CCCTTGGATATTTGCCTTCATTACATTCGCTGGTAGTCTTGGCTCTGGATTCGCTGAGTTTGCCAGGGTGCTTGCGAGACCTCTTCCACTCCTCGTTAATTTACTTATTTTACACGCTTTCATGCCTCTTTTTGCTTGGGGGGCGGCATTGTTGTTTTATCCGGATGACATTCATGTCGTGACTGGACTCATCTTGGCTGCAGTCATCCCGACAGGCATATCCAGTTTTTTGTGGACAACCATTTACATGGGAAACATCGCATTGACTCTTTCCATTATCTTAATTGACACCATGCTCTCGCCATTTGTCGTACCTTTTGGGATGGCATTGTTTCTGGGGGCAAAGGTAGAAATGGACGCGGCAGCCATGATGCAAGGGATGTTTTTCATGATTGTACTTCCTTCGTTGTTTGGGATGGCGCTGAATCAGTTCTCGCGAGGAAATGTAAAAAAGACGCTGGCACCAAAACTCTCCCCATTTTGCAAAATAGGGATGGGCCTTGTTGTTGCCATAAACAGCTCGATTGTAGCGCCTTATCTGACAAACATGGATGGAAAATTGGTTGGCTTGGCTGTTCTAGTATTGTTTTTGGCCATTATCGGTTATGTATTCGGTTGGTTCGTATCCAGGTCATTTGGTTGGAACCGCGATATCATCGTGACGCTGACCTTCAATAGCGGCATGAGAAACATCAGTGCAGGTGCAGTCATGGCGATTGCATACTTTCCTGCACCCGTAGCTCTCCCTGTTGTTCTGGGGATGCTTTTTCAGCAAATATTGGCATCTGCGTTTGGAAAGTTTCTGTCAATCGTTGAGAAGGAGCCGAGAACACACGGGCAGTTGACCACTAGTCAAAAGGCGGGGTAAGTACAACATATTGATGGAGTTCGTCACTACTATGTATAAAAACCTGACATCAATGCGCGGAAATAAATGTAATGTAAGATAATCTAACATAAATTTAGAGAAATTCATTGACACTGGCCCCTATTATGTTAGTATATATTACATAGCATGCATTCTCTCCACTTCCTATTTTTGACCCAGAATTCTGGGTCGCTTTTTTTTTGCCTGAAAAAGAGTGTAATTGATTCGTTTGTAGAAAATGAATGTATAAGGCAAAACGGCTAGGGAGGGGGATCGGGATGTGCGGGAGGTTTACGTTGATCATTGCTCCAGAGACGATGGTTAGGCGCTTTCAAGTGGACATGCAAAATCTGGAGTATCGAATGCGCTATAACATCGCGCCTGGACAACAGGTGCTTGCAATAATCGCGGAAAAGGGCAAGCGTCGAATCGGAGAGTTACGGTGGGGGTTGATTCCGTCGTGGGCGAAGGATGAAAAAACAGCATTTCAACTGATTAATGCGAGAGGGGAGAGCCTGCAGGAGAAGCCATCCTTTCAGAAGTTGCTCGTGCGAAAACGTTGCATGATCCCCGCGGACAGTTTTTATGAATGGAAGGCAACAGAGCAGGGGAAACAACCGATGCGAATCATGCGAAGAGATGAGCAGCCTTTTGCTTTTGCCGGATTATTTGATACGTGGCTCCAACCGGATGGACAAAAAGTACATACTTGTACGATCATCACGACAAGACCAAATGAATTGGTCGCGCCGATTCATCAAAGAATGCCTGTGATTCTGCGTGAGGGGGACGAGTCTCTTTGGCTTGATCGAGAGTTCCAAGACCTCGAGCAGCTACAGTCCATGCTCGTACCGTACGAGGCTGACCTAATGCGTGCTTATCCCGTCACGAAGGCAGTAGGCAGTGTGAAGAATGATGATTCGGAGTGCATTCGCGAAGTCATGCTGGGTTGATTTTGCGTACATTATTGGGGATAAGGTTTGGCATCCCCTTGAAACAGCTTGCTGACCATTGCATAAAGCTTGCCTGGCATGTTGGGAAACACAAACGAGTATTGGTTCGCACCGTGGGCGAGCAGGGCGACAGGAGTTTCGATCACATATGGTATTTTCATTAGATCGAGCATTTTTTTGTATTCATCCACCATGGTTTGGTCGACCGTATAATAAAATGATTTAGAAGATTTCATGTGAGCACACTCCTTTCTATATATTGTAACATAGAGGGATAACTGAAGGAACGCAACATAATATTTGTTATGTTAACTTAATGTTATTTGATAACGTGTCATTGAAAACGGTGTGACCCTAAAGAATCGTATTGTATGGGCCCCTTATGACGCATATTTCGTCGAACGACGAGGACCGTATCTATATGAAGAGATTGAGTATTACGCAAGTCGAAAGCTCTGACTTCCCAAGTGCTTTGGAAGATGATTTGTCCATACACCGGGCATGCTATTTTGAGGCATTTGCCCGTTTTTTTATAGGTTTGTGCTCTGGCGATTGTCGATCATTTAATCGTTCCAAAATGTTTTGAAGAAAAACATGCTCCTTCCCTTTTTGAGATTTTATCAAAAGAGGAGGTCACCAAGTATTACGGAATGGACCCTCTTACCGATGTGAACCATCAACCAAACTCGTGGAATCTTTTCAGAACACCTATGATAGCGAACGTGGAATCAGATTGGGAATCGAAATGGAAAGAAACGGGAGCATTTGTGGGGACGGTGGGTTTGAACAATTTAAGTACAAGGAAAAGGGTAGTGGAGATAGCCGGATTCGATAGTTCCGTTTACGAATATTCGATCGACAACTTGGCTTATATATGGGAGATTTTCCGTGTTTTGCGAAGAGCTTGAAGCGAGTCATTGAGGAGGATTTGCCGTTCATTGAATATGACTTTCGTAGCTTTTCTGGATAATCAAGCATACAAAAAATGGTTATGAATATGTAAACAATATTCAAAGGGAATTCGTGGGTGCCATCCAATGAACAGAAGCAGGAAAATGCGGAATATTCCTGAAGGCTTCGAGGGAGGACTGAGTGATTTCAAGATATCTAATGAAGTGATTGTTACAGCAGGGGTGTATGTTATAGTGAATGGCCGATTCCCGTTCCAAATAGGCCCTAACCGGGCTGGGACAGCTCTGGGGATCGTCCGACTAGGTGGGCATCGCGAAGGTCTAGAGACTGGGTGGCAATGTGCCTCTAGGGAAGCGTTCGAGGAGGCAACGCTACAGATCACAGCGGTCAAGCCGCCTGCGACATACTGGTATGAAACAGCATCTACAGTCACCCCAGTCGTCTTCACAGAGGAATGGCCGGAAGACGAGATCGAACCGATACTGGTAGGGAGGCATATAAATCGGAATCACATGACGCCGATTTATTTGGCTGTTTCTACAGATACCCCCGAACCTGCAAACGAGACGAAAGGTCTTTTATTGCTGTCTCCGTCGGAAATATCGAGAATCATTACAAAGGGAATGACTCTGGGGCAATATTTGCAGGCTGGCGGAAAAGCGATGATTCAAAAAGAGCTTCCGTTGAACGGAAGACTGGAACCTTTTCCACACCTCAAGCTTCTCCATTGGGTATTAAAACAACATCCGGATATCGTAAAATAAGAACGGCAGTCCAGAACATGGTTTCACATGATCTGAGCTGCCGCTTTTTTGATCTGGATTTAAACGTTCGTTTAACTGCTGAAGAAGCTTCTGCTTGAACGCTTTTTCTTATAGTGAGAACTGCCGTAATAGGATTGTCCGTGCCCGGAACCATGTCCATTGGGATTGCCGTATCCTTTGCGATACTTGTGGTCGCTGCTGCTAAATTTTCGATAGCTGTTTGATTTTGAGTGATTCCCCATTAAACTTTTCAACAGTTTTTTCAGCATTCCCAATCACTCCTTGTGTGTCGATATAAGTTTATACGAATATACTCAGAATTGGTTTCATTTTTTTGTATATGCTGCGGAGACGCGATCAATGCGGTCGGTCCAAATGCCTCCGGAAAAACCATCAGGGATTCGCTTGAGATCTTCCAGAGTGTCAAACCCACTGGAGACATCACCCGCATATCAGGGAGTTGGTCGTGCAAAGTCGCGATGGGCTCGTCCCCTCCGTAGACAGTGAGAGTAGCACGGCGTTCAGCAGGTAGCTTTGACAAGTATGCAGCCAGCATGACACCTTCTGCGGGATTGTTGCTCTTTACGTGAATCAACAAGGCCTGCTCGGGGAAGTGCTCGAGGACATCATCGAGAGAGGGCATCATCCCGATTCCTTTCCCGCGAAAAGGGAAGGTCGCCCCACCATCAGCCGTATAGTTGTACCCAATATCGAGTTTTTGTAGCTCTTCCAATGGAAAGTTACGAGTTACTCCTTCGCCGTTGGTGCGACACCCCAGCGTCCAATCGTGAAAGACGGCAAACTTTCCATCCTTCGTCGGCTGCACGTCCAATTCCACTACGTCCGCACCAGCTTCAAAGGCTGCTTCCATAGATGGAATCGTGTTTTCCAGGAAGGGGTGCTCAGGGGGATAAATTCTTTCCGCCGTACACGTCTCGTCTGTGATGCCTTCCATATGAAAGGTTTGGGCCATCCCGCGATGGGCGAGGAGAAAGGGTTCGCGAGCAGATTCCTTAACAAAGAAAGAATGATTGTTTACATACACATAGGCGACCAGCGCCAGAATAATCCATATAGACTTACGCTTCCGCAATGGCTTGCGCGGTTTGCGAT
>JARDZO010000368.1 GCA_029240815.1 Brevibacillus sp. | reverse complement strand
AATTGCTGACAAACCAGAAGAAAACAAAGCTCCTATGGGTATGCCTGATATGGGCGGCATGGGTGGCATGGGCATGATGTAAGAAAGAAAAGCGGCTCGCCGTTTTTCGTAAAGAGAGGCAGACAATCGTCTGTCTCTTTTTTGTGTTTTAACGTATAGGAACTTATAAGCTAAGCGCAAACACTTTAAACGCAGTCGTTCACCCATGGGCGGACCACGAGAGAGGTTTTCTTATTATTAGAAAATGATAACTTTTATAGAAAATTTGTTTCTGAAATTTGAGTTTGAATACTAAATATTACTACAAAGAGAGGAACACAAAGGAGACGCACCTCAAATTTCTCGCATGGAGGAGATTGGTAATGAGACGTGTAGGGGTTTGGCTGTTTTGTGCGGTTCTGATACTGGTAGCAAGTGCGTGTAGTAGCAGCCCGCCTTCGTCCACAACGGGTGGGCAGTCTACAGGGTCAACGACATCACCTGCTGTAGAACCGGCTAAAGGGGAGCCGGTCGAGCTGGTGATGTACAGCTGGCGGCCTGAGGACAAAGAAGCGTACGCCAAGTTTATTGCAGAGTTTGAGAAACAGCATTCCAACATCAAAGTGAAATTCAAGCCGTTCAAATCGACGGAGTACAACACGATCCTGAGCAATTCTCTGACAGCGGGAACCGGAGTGGACATCGTTCAGCTGCGTCCGTATTCGGGAGCGACATCGATTGCGGATGCGGGCTATCTGCTGCCCATCGACGATGTGAAGGGAGTGCAGGATATTCCCAAGCCGTATCTCGATTCAGCACGAGGCAGTGACCAAAAAGTATATGGAGTGCCGCTTTCCATCAATTCAGCTGTAATTTTCTATAATAAAAAAATACTGGAGGACAATGGGGTGCAGCCGCCCCAGACGTGGGATGAGTTCATCCAAGTATCCCAGGCTCTGCAGGCAAAAGGGATCATCCCCATCGCTCAGGCGGGCAAAGCAGCTTATCTATTATCGATTGCCCATAGCGTAATTGGAACGAGCGCGTATGGTGGAAACGACTATGTGGAAAAGATGCTTTCCGGAGAAGTCAATTTTAACGATGCTGCCTTCAAGGAATCCATCAAGCGAATGCAAGAATTAGCACCGTTTTTCCCGCCCGATTTTATCGGCATCGATGACAAGGACGCCCAGGCGCTCTTTTACACTGGCAAAGCTGCGATGTACATCAATGGCAGTTATCGCCTAGAAACGTTTGAAAAGCAAAGTCCTGACCTGCCGATCGATATACTCCCTGGCCTTGCCAAGGAAAAGGGAGGAGAGTCACCGATGATTAACTGGGTAGACGGTTCTTACGGTGTCGTGAAAGCGACCAAGCACCCGGAGGAAGCGAAAATCTTTATGGAATTCCTCGCCTCCAAAGAGTTCGGCCAAATGTTCAGTGATGATTTGAGCCGTCTGAGTGCGATCGCCGGAGTGGTGCCGAAGCATCCATTGGTACAGAAAATGACTCAGCTCAGCGAGAAGAGCATGGCGCCTTTCCTGATGCTCGTTCACTTCGGGGAAGGGACACCGACGACCAAGACGACCTTTGAAGATTCGTTGCAAGGGATGTACATCAACAAGCTCACAGTAGATAAAGTGGCGGAGGATACGCAGGCCTCTGCCGATAAGTGGTTCAAACCGAAAAAGTAGCGACAGCCATCGAGTGAAGAAAAATGAAGGTACAGTCAGGAGGGGTGCTTGGCTGTACCTGTTTTCAAAGGAGGGGGCTATGAGCATGCCTGCCATGGAAGAAAAAACGACTGCGGTAAAGCCGAAGACTGCAAAGGTGCGGAGAACCAACTGGAAAAAGCACCTGGTTCACCTGTTTTTACTGCCGGCGCTTGTCTTTTATATTTGGTTTCAGATTTACCCGATTTTCTCGGCGTTCTTAAACAGCTTTTTCGCTTGGGATGGACTGAAGCGGGGAGCATTCATTGGCCTGGAAAACTTCGTGCGTCTATTTACCGAATCCCCCTTCAAGGAGACCTTTTTCCGGGGGCTTGGACACAACGTCATCTTTTTCATCGGAATGATCCTGACGAAGCTGGTCGTGGCGTTTCTATTAGCGCTATTCATCAATAGCAAGATCCGCGGAAAAGAGTTCTTCAAAATGGTGATATTTATGCCGAAGCTGCTGTCTGTGATCGTGGTCGGATTCTTGTTTAGTCTGATATTGAATCCTACCTATGGTGCGCTAAATACGTTTTTCAAGTTCATTGGTCTGGAAGAGTTGGCGAGGCCATGGCTGGGAAGCCCGGATACAGCGCTTTACACGATCATTTTGGTCAATAGCTGGTACGGGTTGGGGTTTGCGGTGCTGATTTTCCTCGCTGGCTTGCAGGCGATCCCCACAGAAATATACGACGCTGCCAAGATAGATGGTGCATCCGGGCTCACCATGCTGTGGAAAATGACAGTTCCGCTGGCGATGCCCTCGATTATGGTAATGACGATCTTGAGCTTCATCGGTGCGTTTGAAGCGTTTGAACTGATCTTTGCCATGCAGGGCTCTCAGGCGGGACCTTATTTTTCGACGGATGTACTGGCGACCTACTTTTATCGTCTCGCTTTTGGCTCTGTTGCGGGAGGAGAGTCAATCGGGCTTGGTTCGGCATTGGCGGTGGTGCTTTTCTTGATGATTTCGAGCGCGACGGCTATCCTGCTCTTTTTCTTCCGACGCAAAGAATACGAACAGTAGGAGGGGGAATATGAACGTGACAGTACGTCTAGGACAATACGTGAAGTATGCGGTTCTCTTGCTCTTTGCCTTTTTGGCGCTCTATCCCATTTTTCTCATGATCGTTTCATCGTTCAAGAGCAATATGGAAATTCTCACCTCGCCACTAGGGCTTCCGCATTCTTTATCTGTTGAGAATTACGCAGAAGTATGGGATCGGGTGAACTTTGGCACGTATATATGGAATAGTATCTACGTTAGTGGCCTGTCGGTTTTCTTCATCTTGTTTATCTCTTCGTTGGCTGCTTTTTACCTTTCCCGCTATCCGTTCCGGTGGAATCCGTACGTACTGTTTTTCTTTATGATTGGATTGATGCTCCCGATGAAGTTGGCTATTCTCCCGCTGTACATGATCATGCTTCAGTTGCAGCTGCTGGATACACTGACGTCATTGGTCATCCTGTACGTAGCGGGAGGGATTCCGTTCGGCGTGTTTGTGTTTTACGGATTTTTCAAAACACTCCCGACAGAGCTGGACCAATCTGCTAGGCTGGATGGCTGCAATGGTTTTCAGGTGTACTATAAAATTATCCTGCCACTGATGAAGCCTGCGCTGGCCACGGTTGGGATTGTTCACCTGATCGGGGTGTGGAACGACTTTTTTTATCCGCTGATCTTTTTGAAAAGCGAGGAGTTGAGTACGATTCCACTGGGTGTGCTCACCTTGTTTGGGGAGTACGATACGGAGTGGAATCTGTTATTTGCCAGCTTGACTATCTCATCCTTACCTATGATCATCGCCTTTTTGTTTGCATCCAAACAGTTTATAGAAGGACTGACCTCGGGGGCGATCAAATGAACAACAAGCGCTGGATTACATTTGATTTAGACGGCACACTCATGCAGAATCCTTTTGGGGCGTGGGTGTTTCCGGAGATAGCAGAAGTCGTCTTTGGCAGATTGGGGCGTCCGCATGACATTGTTTCTGAAATGGTGGAAGAGCATGAAGTGCGCATGAGAGCGGGACGCTATGTTGAGGCGTATGACTGGGATGATATTCTCCGAGAGAGATTTCGCGAGTTGGGCCTTCCAGATTCCTTTGAAATAGAGCCAATAGTTCGCAAGCATTCAGTCCCTCCTAAAGTCACATTGCTGGAGAGTGGGACATTGGAGTTTCTTTCAGATCTGAAAGCAAGGGGGTTTTGCCTTGCTGTAGTGACGAATGGCTTTTACAAGTATCAGGCACCTGTCATGGAAGCGTTGGGGCTGATTGATCAGTTTGATGAAGTGGTGACGCCGGAGCGAGTAGGGGCGGGAAAGCCAGATCCTGCTATTCTCAGAGGGCTGGGTGGCCAAATAGTCGCTCATGTGGGTGATCGGCTAGACCATGATGTGCAATTGGCCAATCGTTGTGACGTTGCAGCTATTTTGATTCATAAGAATCTTACAGCTGACTTGAAAAGCTTGAGTCCCCTTCTGAGGGTGAAGGATCCAGCTGGGATTCAGCTCTGTATCGAAAAAGGGAGAAAAGAATCTAACAATGCCTTGTGGAACGAATTGGCGGCCGGGCTTTTACCTGCGGCTATCATTGACTCTCTGCACGAAATCCCTGGTATTTTGGATGCCTGGCAAGAAAGTTAAAATTCGTCGTTATTTCTGCTTGCCTTTTTGATTTCAAATTGATAAGATAAGTCTTGTCGCTTTTGAGGGTATTTTTAAAGAGAATGAAAAAAACATGAACTTCTAAAAATAACTCTTGATTTTAGAGGCAGGACCTGATATAGTTTAAAAGGTCGGCGCCACGAGCGCTGGAACAAAAAATGCTCTTTGAAAACTGAACAGCGAAAGCGTTGATGAGTCTATCATTAAATGATTTGCCAGCTTTGAACCAGATACAAACTTTATTGGAG
>JARDZO010000367.1 GCA_029240815.1 Brevibacillus sp. | reverse complement strand
ATTCGCAACATGGCATTAATCGATATTGCGGACATCAAACAAGAGATGTCCAGTATGGCTAAGCGTTTAGCAGATATCAGGGGGTCTCTTTGACCTCCCTGTAAAAGAGGAGCGGATCGGTGAACTGGATGAGCGCATGCTGGCACCCGACTTCTGGGATGACAACGATGCAGCGCAGAGAACGATCAGTGAACTGAACGCCATGAGAAGCCTCGTGGAGACGATGGGCAAGCTTGATTCCCAATACGAAGACCTGCAGCTGATGCTCGAGCTGGTCATCGAGGATGGAGATCAGTCCCTCATTCAGGATTTGTACGGCAGTACTCAAGAGTTGAAAAAAGCATTTGAGAGTTTTGAGCTGGAACTCTTGCTGAGCGATCAGTACGATAAGAACAATGCGATCCTGGAGCTGCACCCTGGCGCGGGTGGTACGGAATCTCAGGATTGGGCATCGATGCTTCTGCGCATGTATACACGCTGGGGCGATGCCAAAGGCTTTAAAGTGGAAACCTTGGATTACCTGCCGGGTGACGAAGCGGGTGTAAAAAGCGTGACGCTTTTAATCAAAGGCCACAATGCGTACGGGTACCTAAAATCAGAAAAGGGGGTCCACCGACTCGTACGGATTTCGCCGTTCGATGCTTCCGGACGTCGTCATACTTCCTTTGTCTCCTGCAACGTCCTGCCGGAGATTGAAGACGATAATTCGGTCGACATTCGTTCGGAAGACCTCAAGATTGATACGTACCGTTCCAGTGGTGCAGGTGGTCAGCACATCAATACGACCGACTCCGCTGTCCGGATCACGCACTTGCCTTCTGGAATCGTTGTGACGTGTCAAACAGAGCGCTCACAGATCAAAAACCGAGAGCGTGCTATGAAAATGCTGACAGCGCGATTGTTTGAACGCAAACGCGAAGAGCAGGAGAAAACGATGGCAGCAATTCAGGGTGAACAAAAGGACATCGCCTGGGGCAGCCAGATTCGTTCGTACGTCTTTCACCCGTACAGCCTGGTTAAGGACCACCGCACCAACGTGGAAATCGGCAACGTGCAAGCGGTTATGGACGGGGAGATCGATGTGTTCATTGATGCTTACTTGAGAGCGCAGATCAATCGCTAATGAATATGACGACGACGGCATGGGTCATCCATGCCGTTTTTTCTTTATACACATGCGTGTGACAAACGGTAGGCATCTGGTTGTTGGAATGATAAAATTCGAATCAAATGGTCAAGCACTGAGGAGGAGGAGAGGACATGATTAGAAAAGCAGAGCATGTAGCCATGATTGTGACCGATATGGACAGATCGATTGCGTTTTACGAAAGTATGTTTGGTTACCAGGTACGACTCAGAGGGCAAGGACCGACTCGTGAGATGACATTTTTGTTTCATGACAACCAGCCTGGCTTTGAAATCGAGCTAATCCGTGATCTGCAGCCGATGGGAGATTACTCCGAGCAAGGAATTGTCAATCATTTGGCGTTTACAGTCGATAATATCGACGAAGCGATCGGTTACTATCGAGAAAAAGGGATTGTATTTAAAACGGATAAGCCAAATCCTTCGATCGATGGGGGAAGGACGATCTTCTTCTCTGGACCGGATCGAGAACTGCTGCAATTCGTTGAGCCAGGCAAGGATAGAGCGAAGATCTAGCTCATTGGCTGGGCGAGAAAAAAGGTTTACCCAATTATCAACAAAGTGGTACCTTGGTGAAAGTGATGCGAGTGCTACTGTCAGTGCAGTAGCGTTCCTACAGTTCAGGCTGTAGCACGCGCAATCGAATAAACTCGAATGTCAAAGGAGAGAGCCACATGCTGTATGTAGCGTTTTTACCGATCATCGACCAAGAACTGAATGCGAAAGTAAGACCCGCTCACCTGGAGTATATCAATGAGCTGTACAAGCAGGATAAAATTTTCATGGCAGGTCCTTTCACCGATAAGGAAGGCGGTCTCGTCATTTACAAAGCAGCATCTCTCGAGGATGCTCGAAAATTGGCAGAAGCGGATCCGGTTGTAGTCGAAGGAGCGCGGACTTTGGAACTGCGGGAATGGAGTCCATTGGAACTGCCTTTGTCCTAACTTCCTTTTTCCTGAGGAATGAGTTTGGTGTACATGAGGCATACTTAGCGAAGAATTATCTAGTAAAGGAGGAAACAGCCCATGAAACGTTTATCACTCACCGTGGTTGCGGCTGTACTCGCATTCTCGCTAAGTGCCTGTGGTGGTGGCCAGACAACGCAGCCCCCAGCAAATCAGCCGGCGACGGAAAAGCCAGCAACGGAAACCCCGTCCACGACTGCTCCATCAGGTAGCTATGACGCCGCAACGGCGGAAGCGCTCTTTAAGAATACGTGTGCAGGATGCCACGGCCAAACGCTGGAAGGCGCGGTAGGCCCGAATCTCCAAAAGATCGGTGGAGAATTGACCAAAGATCAGATATTGGAAGTTTTGAGTAAAGGGAAAGGCGCCATGCCGCCAGGATTGGTAAAAGGTGCCGATGCTGAAAACATTGCAGCATGGCTGGCAGATAAGAAATAGTGGGTTATGCACAGGAAGCGTCCGAGATAATCGGGCGCTTTTTCGTATTCGGCAGGTTTTTAGGGTTGTAATCCCCATGAATTTTTATTATTATTCATGTATAAAAATACAGATAATTCGATGGAGAAGGGGAGAGATCTATGATTCGGGTCGGGATAGTTGGAGCTACCGGTTACGGCGGTGCGGAATTGATACGTCTGCTGGTGGGCCATCCACACGTTCAAATCGCCAATTTGTATTCAAGTTCAGCCGAGGGGGATGCGTTAGAAAAGACATTCCCTCACGTCTCCGGTCTGGGTCTGCCTAATTTGTCGCCTATTGACGCGAAAAGCATGAGTGCGGACAACGACGTCGTTTTCCTGGCGACGCCTGCAGGTGTAAGTGCTGGGCTTTCCCCACAATTGATGGAGCTCGGTGGAACGAAAGTCATTGACTTGTCCGGAGATTTTCGTCTGGAGAGCGGGGAAGCATACCGCAGCTGGTACAAACGAGAGCCCGCTCCAGTGGAGTGGGTGCAAAAAGCGGTGTACGGTTTGACCGAGTGGAATCAGGAGCAGGTAGCGGGAGCCTCTCTCGTAGCCAACCCTGGATGCTATCCGACAGCAACGTTGCTCGCGTTGATCCCAATGATGAAGAGCGGATGGGTAAAACCGGGCAGCTGGATCGTCGATGCCAAGTCAGGAGTTTCTGGGGCGGGTCGCGGCATGTCTTTGGGTGTTCATTATAGTGAGATCAATGAAAGTATCCATGCATACAAAGTATCCAAGCATCAGCACACTCCGGAAATCGAGCAGGAGCTGGCGAAGCAATCCGGGGTGGAGTCATTCGTACAGTTTACCCCTCACCTCGTTCCGATGACGCGGGGGATTCTGGTGACGGCATACGGGCAACTGGAGGCCAATGTGTCTCAGCAGCAAATTCAAGAGATGTTCGAAGCGACCTATGCGGATAAATCTTTTGTGCGAGTACGTCCAGCAGGGAGTCATCCTCATACAAAAGAAGTACTCGGCTCCAACTACTGCGATATCGCGATACATGTCGACGAGCGCACAGGTAGAGTTATTCTGTTGTCCGTGATCGATAACATGGTCAAGGGAGCAGCGGGTCAAGCGGTTCAAAATATGAACGTTATGTTCGAGTTGCCGGAGAAAGCCGGATTGCCACTCGTGCCGGTGTTCCCGTAAAGAGGAGGAGAGCGGATGCAAGGGATTGTAGTCATCAAATGTGGCGGCAGCACGATGGATCAACTGCCGGACACCTTTTTTCAGGCCATCGCCCGGCTACAGGCAGAGGGCAAGCAGATCGTCATCGTCCATGGCGGGGGACCAGCGATTAACGGCATGCTGGATCGCGTCCAGATCACGCCACAGTTTGTAGATGGGTTGCGGGTCACTTGCGAAGATACGCTGCACGTAGTGGAAATGGTACTGTGCGGGAACATTAACAAGGCATTAGTACGACGACTGACACAGGCAGGAGCAAAGGCGTGGGGAGTCAGCGGCATTGATGGTCAGACCTTGATCGCTGAAAAGACGACCAAACCGTTGGGCTGGGTAGGCGAAGTGAAGCAAGCAGATACGACCATTCCGCTGGCGATCTTGGGTCAAGGCTACGTTCCCGTCATCGCTCCATTGTCTGTCAGCCAGGATGGAGCGGATTCGTTTAACGTAAATGCGGATGTTGCGGCCGGTGCGATCGCGGCAGCTCTGTCGGCTCAAAAGCTGATCATGGTGACAGATGTTCCTGGTATCTTGCGGCCACAGCCAGATGGCAGCAAGGCTCTCGTACAGGAGACGAGTGCAGAGGAAATTGGACAAATGATTGCGGAAGGCATCATTACTGGTGGAATGATTCCGAAGGTTCAGGCGGCTCTGGACTCGCTGGGTCAGGGAGTCAATCAGGTCGTGATTTGTCGCGGCACTGCAGAGGACCTCTTGGCTGTAAGTGCAGGTGAGGCAGTAGGCACGACTGTTTGGATGAATGCAAAACAACCACAATAAGGAGGGGAATTTAATGAGTACGGTTACAGCTCCCATGCATCTCATGAATAACTATGCAAGATGGCC
>JARDZO010000107.1 GCA_029240815.1 Brevibacillus sp. | reverse complement strand
GGCGGCAGTGATTCACAAAACCTCAACCGCACGATCGAGACGTTTATCCATCGGTATGGTCTGAGCCTGTTTGAAGCAATGGAGGTCGTCTTCCCGCCGATTCACCATGAAATGAAGAACCTTCCGGCGCATCTACAGGATCTGTACGTATATGTGCGACAGGCTTGGGGTCATTTTGCCCAAGGACCTGTTGGTATTGTGTCGCGCTATTCGTCTGAATGTGTGTTTAGCGTCGATGCCCTCGGATTGCGTCCACTCTGGATGGTGGAAGGACCTGACTCCCTGTATTTCTCTTCGGAGCAGGGTGTCATCAGTGTCCATGACATGGCGAGTGAGCCTAAATCATTGGCCCCTGGCGAAAAAGTAGGCGTCATCCTGCACAAAGATCGAGATGTCGAGGTCATCGCCCACCATGAACTGCAACAAATGGTCTATGAACGCTTTGCGCAAAAGGTGCAACCAGAAGGCTCTCGCCAGCATTTGCATTACGCCTATGACATTCATGCCTTGTCCACAGAACCTGATGTCCCTGTACCGACTTCTTCTATTTACAGCGCATTTGGCTGGGACCGCGAGCAAGTCCAGCTGGTGGAGCAAATGGCTACCAACGGTGCTGAGCCGATCCGCTCGCTCGGTCATGACGGCCCGCTCGGCGCACTATCCAAAGAGCGGCAAAACCTCACCGATTACATGAAGGAGAGCGTCGCTGTCGTGACCAATCCAGCGATCGACCGCGACCGGGAGATGGAGCATTTCTCCACGCGCATCATTCTCGGTTCCCGCGTACCTCTCTCCTCCAATTCCAGTAGCTACCAATGCTTGGAGCTGCCATCGCCTCTTCTGCTGGAGGGGCAATCGTTGCAAAATACCGCTACGCAAAACGGCACCCAGTCATTAGAAAAGATCATTCATTTCTTTAATAATCATCCGACCAGCATTGCGATCCTGTCCACTCATTTCACCCAACAAGACGGGTACGAAGCCGGTCTGGAGCAATTGAGAAAGGCAGCCGTCAAAGCCGTGGAAAGCGGGTCTGTCCTGATCATCCTGGACGATACCGACACCCACCAGCAGGAGAAATACTGGATGGATCCACTATTGGCTGTTTCTGTTGTAGACCAGTGCCTGAAAGCAGCGATTTCGGAGGAAGGCATCAGCCTGCGGCGCAAGACGGGTATTGTCCTTCGCTCCGGTGCCATCCGTTCCTTGCATGACCTCGCGCTTTCAATCGGCTCCGGTGCTGATGCCGTTTCTCCCTATCTGATGTTTGCTACAGCCACTGGCAAAAATACCAATACCGCACCCGGTAACTTGTACAGCGCCCTGAACAAAGGGCTGGAAAAAGTCATCTCCACCATCGGAATTCACGAGCTGCGCGGCTACGGTCGACTCTTCTCTGCGATCGGACTGCGTGATGAATTAGCTGCCGCTCTGGGCATAGTCAACTTCTGTGGCTCGGAGCACGCCGGCCTTTCTTTCGCTGATTTACAGGAGGACAGTATCCGCCGTCACCTCGATTTCAGTAGTGAGACTGCTCGTGAATCCAAGACGTTCCACATCTTCCCTCGTCTGTGGAAGCTGATCGGTCAGATGGCTGCTGGCGATATCCCGTATTCCGACTACGCCTTGAAGCTGGATGAAAACGAACGGGAAAATCCAATCGCCATTCGACACACAGCTGATTTTGTCTTTGAGAAAGCAGTGTCACAAGTAGAGCCTGAGCACGTAGATATCAGCGTCGGGGATCACTCCCTGCCGTTTCTCATTTCTTCCATGTCCTTTGGATCGCAGAACGAAACAGCCTTCCGCGCCTATCCAGAGGCGGCTGATCAGCTCAACATGCTCTGTATGAACGGAGAAGGCGGAGAGATCAGAGACATGCTCGGGCGTTACCGGAAAACACGCGGCATTCAGGTAGCTTCCGGACGCTTTGGTATTAATGTAGAGCTGGCAAACGCAGCCTACATTTTGGAAATCAAGATCGGTCAAGGAGCGAAACCGGGCGAGGGCGGACATCTGCCTGGCTCAAAGGTGACTGCGAAAATTGCGGCTGCTCGTAACGCTGCCATCGGGTCCGACCTGATTTCCCCCTCCAACAATCATGATATTTACTCGATCGAGGACTTGGCGCAAATGATCACGGAGCTCAAAACAGCCAATGACAAAGCCAAAGTCTGTGTAAAAGTACCGATCGTGCCCAATATCGGAACCATCGCTGTCGGGGTAGCCAAGGCAGGCGCTGATTTCATCACCTTGTCCGGATTTGACGGCGGGACGGGGGCTGCTCGTGTCCACGCCCTGCAGCACGTAGGACTGCCCGCAGAAATTGGGATCAAAGCTGCACACAACGCCTTGCTGGAAGCCGGGCTGCGCGATCAGGTAGAGCTCTGGGCTGACGGCGGCGTGAAAAGTGCCGCAGACGTCCTCAAGCTGATGCTCCTCGGAGCCAACCGCATCGGCTTTGGTACTCTCGCGATGATCGCTGTCGGTTGTACGACCTGCCGCGGCTGCCACTTGGATACGTGCCACGTAGGAATTGCCACCCAGATCGACAGCATAGAGGAAGCCCATGAAAAAGGGCTGCGCCGCTTTGTTCCCCGGCAGACAGATTTGGCTGTCTCGGGCTTGAAAACATTTTTTACGCTGTTCGCTGAGGAAGTACGCCGCATCACCGCCGCGCTTGGCTTTACCCGCGCACAGGACCTTGTCGGACGCTCAGATTTATTGGTACAGACACGAATGCTGACGAAAATCGATCTGACCTGGCTGTTAATCACTCATCCGCTCTCAACAGCAACAGCGGCTGCCACGGCGACTTCCGAAACAGCAGAAGATGATCGCGTCTTGGTCACAGCAGGCACTCTCCGTGGAGAAAGAGAAAATCCCTACTTCAATGACGAGCGTCCGATTCAGGAGACGTTCTCTCGCGTCCTATCCGGTGAACGCGTATTGGGCAGTCGATGGGCGGGTGCACGAGTGGAAAATCATTTGGACGGCAGCTACACATCTTTGCCAGAGGTCTCTCTTCACTTCGTTGCCGGCAGCGTACCTGGCAATGGTCTGGCTGCCTACAACGTGCAAGGGGTAAACATCCGCGTTGAGGGGGGCGCACAGGATAGTGTCGGGAAAACGAGCTTTGGGGGCCGCCTCTCCGTGCTAAAGGCGAAAGGTCTGCAGGGGGAATTCGTGAATGGCTCAGTCGGAAAAAGCTTTTGCTACGGTGCGCAAAAAGGGCTGTTCATCGTGCAAGGCAACGCCGATTCTCGGGCATGCATTCGCCTCTCTGGAGCGGACGTCGTCTTTGGCGGGGAAATTACTCAGCCAATCCAGGACCATCTGGGAGGGATCGGTGCTCGTGCAAATCTGAAAGGCTTTGCTTTTGAATACATGACCAACGGCCGTGCAGTCGTGCTCGGTGATCCTGGTCCATGGATTTGCGCAGGTATGACAGGTGGAGTGGTATACGTCAAGCTGTCGCCTGAAATGGGCTTTGACAAAGCGGCTCTGGAGCGTCGTATTGCCAAGGGAGCGAAAGTCTTCCTGTACAATCTCGATCAGCAGGGTATCCGTGATATCCAAGAGCTGCTCGGTGCATACAAGGAAGAACTGCACGCGACAGGCCAATATGAAACAGAGCAGCGTGTGCAGACTTGGATCGAAGAAGCGACCTCTCAGTTCGTGATGCTTACACCGAAAAAGGAACAGGCAGATCCGTCTGTATCCACCGAATAATTTTTGCAAGTACTCCTCCTCTTTTTAAGGGGGAGTACTTTTTGACCTATATATAAGTGCGTGATAATATTGTCAAACTTGGTCATGGATTGTACAATAAATAATGAAACTGCCAGAAGACATATTCGTATACATAGATATCGGACACAATGAAATGTAATGCAATCGCAATCGTGCCGTCGTTGACGAATACTATAAGGAGTGATTGTGAATGTTTTTCCATCCCATGGACTTTCTGATTATTATCGCGTTCTTGCTGTCACTCTGGGCGCAATTCAGGGTGAAAGGTACATTTAACAAGTTTGCTGATGTGCCCACTTCCTCCGGGATGAGCGGTGCAGAGGCAGCTCGTCGTATGCTTGATGCAAACGGCTTGACTAGCGTACCTGTCGAGCACATTCCTGGTACACTGACGGACCACTACGATCCAATGTCTCGTGTCGTTCGTTTGTCCGATCCTGTATACTTCGGCAACTCGATCGCTTCGCTGTCCGTTGCCTGCCATGAAGTAGGGCATGCGATCCAGCACAAGGTCTCCTACCCGATGCTGGTAGCGCGTCACCGGATCTTCCCTGTTGTGAATCTCGTGTCTGGTGTAGCTCCCTTGTTGCTTTTGGCCGGTTTCTTTTTCCATATGACAGGGCTGTTGCTGATCGGAATCATCTTCTTCTCGGCTGCCGTTGCCTTTCAGCTGATTACGCTGCCTGTCGAGTTTAACGCCAGCAGCCGTGCCAAAAAACTGATGGTACAAATGGGCTTTATCCGCAATCATGAGGAAAAGGGAGCTAGCAAAGTGCTTGGTGCCGCTGCCCTCACTTATGTTGCAGCCGCTCTGATCTCTGTTCTGGAGCTGGCGAAGTACATCATGATTTTCCGCAGCTCTGACGAAGATTAAGCACGATAACAAACAAACAGGGTACAGCTTCCTTTACCGGAGCTGTACCCTTTTTTGCACCTGCTCGACCAGTAAATACGCTGAGCCGTACATCCATTCCTTTCCTGCCTATACCTTGCACAGCATTTGTTTCAACTCTTCCGTCAGCATCGGAATTACCTCAAACAGATCGCCGACGATGCCGTAATCGGCCACTTGAAAGATCGGGGCCTCCGGATCTTTGTTGATCGCCACGATTACTTTGGAGTTGGACATTCCTGCCAAATGCTGGATCGCTCCGGAAATTCCTGCCGCGATATAAAGGTCGGGCGTGACGACCTTGCCCGTCTGGCCGATCTGCAGGGAGTAATCGCAGTAACCGGCGTCGCATGCTCCTCGGGAAGCGCCCACTGCGCCCCCCAGCACCTCCGCCAGGTCTTGGAGCGGCTTGAACCCCTCCTCCGATTTTACACCCCGTCCTCCGGATATGATGACCTTCGCTTCCGTCAAGTCCACCTGTCCGGCTGTTTTTCTCACCACTTCCTTGACAATCGTGCGAAGATCTTTGATGTCGGCAGTAAATGCGACCATCTCCACGGTAGACAGACCGGTTTCCAGGGCTGGAATGTTATTGGGACGAATCGTGGCAAACGGAATGCCGTCCACCACCTTTTTCTGCTCAAACGCCTTACCGGAATAAATGGGACGCGTAAACTGCACATCCCCGTTAACGACGTCCACGTTCGTCACATCAGACACAAGGCCGAGCCCGAGCCGGGCAGCAATCCGAGGGGCAAGGTCCTTTCCGAGAGCGGTATGCGGCATCAGGATCGCCTCAGGTTTTTCTGCTTCTATTACCTGCAACAGCGCCTGAAAGTAAGCGTCTGTCGTGTAAGTATTCAGCTCTTGATTGGCTACGACGAATGCTTTATGCGCGCCGAATTGTCCGAGGACCTGGACGTGTCGGTCCGCCTGGCTGCCAAATAAGACAGCCGTAATCCCGCCGCCCTCTGCTATCTGTCTCGCGGCCGTAAGGATCTCAAGTGAAACATTGCGCAAACTGCTGTCTCTGGTTTCTGCCACTACCAATACGTTCCTTGCCATATCCCGTTCCTCCTCCTACAGCACGTTCGCCTCATTGCGCAGCAATTTAGACAATTCCTTCACCTGAAGATCCATCGCTCCCTGCAAAATACGGCCCGCCTGCTTTTTCGGCGGAAGGTACCTGCCCATGACCGCAGTTTTCGCTTGCACTTCTTCCCTGCTCAATGAAAGGTCTTCGAGTGTCAGTCGCTCAAGCGGCTTTTTCTTTGCCTTCATGATATTGGGCAAGGAGGGATACCGAGGTTCGTTCAATCCTTGCTGGGCAGTAATGAGTACAGGCAAGGCAACTTCCACCACTTCCATATCCCCTTCCACATCCCGCTCTGCCACGGCCAAGCCCTCGTTTACATTTAGCTTGGTGATGGTCGTCACCTGGGGAATCTGGAGCAATTCTGCCAGTCGCGGACCGATCTGGCCGGACCCGTTGTCGATGGAGACGTTCCCGCCCAGAATGACGTCGTAGTTTCGGTCCTTCAGCACGGCGGCGATAATGACGGCCGTGCTGTATTGGTCAGTTGCAAGCTCTTCGACTTCGATGAGGATCGCCTTGTCAGCCCCCATCGCCAAGGCTGTGCGCAAGGCACTCTCCGATCTATCCGGTCCTATCGTGATCACGGTGATTTCCCCGCCGTGCCGCTCACGCAACTGGATCGCTTCTTCGATGGCGTATTCGTCGTATGGATTGACGATGAATTCCACTCCACTCTCGCTGATGATCCCGCCATCATCAATCACAATCTTCTCTTCGGTATCAAACGTCTGCTTCATCAGAACGACAAGATTCACTGGCCTCTCCCACTTTCTTCACGCAATTATCCTGCGTGAACCTTCAGTTTTTTGCAGATGTATTCCCCAACCTCAGAGGTCGTCGCCTGCCCGCCGAGGTCTGGTGTAACAACCCTGCCCTCCTCTAACACGTCTTCTACGGCATGCATAACAGCGTCAGCCAATCGTTGTTCTCCGAGGTGCTCCAGCATCATGCTGGCGCACCAGATGGCGGCGATCGGATTGGCGATCCCTTTTCCGGCGATATCAGGAGCGGAGCCATGCACAGGTTCGAACATGGACGGATAGTTCTTTTCCGGATTGATGTTCGCCGAGGGGGCAATTCCCAAGCCGCCGACGATGGCAGCCCCCAAATCGGTCAAAATGTCTCCAAACAGGTTCGAGGCGACGACCACATCAAAGGCATCCGGCTTCGTCACGAAAAAGGCGCAGAGGGCATCAATATGCACGATGCTGGTATCAATGTCTGGATATTCTAGATTGATCTTTTGCACGTACTCGTCCCAGAACGGCATGGTGTGGTTGATCCCATTTGATTTGGTCGCTGCCGTCAGCCGACTTCTCTTTCCTTTTTCCTGCGCCAGCCTAAATGCGTAGCGAAGCACTTTTTCTACGCCTTGACGTGTGAATACGCTGTTTTGGATCGCCATGTCCTGGCTCGTTCCTTCGTATATGCGGCCGCCGATGCTGGAGTACTCCCCCTCATTGTTTTCACGGATGACAATGAAATCGAGGTCGTCGCGTCCCCGTCCGGCCAGTGGGGATTTGATTCCGCGCAGCAGCTTCACCGGGCGGATGTTTATGTACTGCTGAAATGCACGCCTGATCGGCAAAAGCAATCCCCACAGCGAGACGTGATCCGGCACGCCGGGATATCCTACCGCTCCTAAATAGATGGAGTCAAAATCTTTCAAGATTGTAAGGCCGTTGTCCGGCATCATTTTCCCGTGTTTAGCGTAATACTCGCAGCTCCACTCGAAGTTCTGATAGTCCAGCGTGATGCCTCCGTCCAGTTCGCATACCGTATCCAAAACTTTTTTTCCTTCGCGGATGACATCCACACCGATCCCATCCCCTGGAATCAATGCTATCGAATAATGTCTCATGGATTCTTGCCTCCTTATTGACCAATCGGTTTTAGAACCTCAGGATTGCCGATAATCTCCGGTCTCTCCCCCGCCAATACCCGAAGCACGTTTTTGGCCACTGTCGTCGCCATGATGTAGTTGCATTCCACGGTGGTTCCTCCCACATGGGGCGTGACAATCACATTGGGCAGGGACAAAAGCGGGTGATCAGGTCGTGGCGGCTCGGGGTCGAACACATCTAGCCCCGCGCCAGCTATTTTCCCTGTTTTCAAAGCTTCGTAGAGATCATCCTGGTTGATCACGCCGCCGCGGGCTGTGTTTACCAGATAGGCGGTTGGCTTCATTAAGGAGAAGTGATGCTTATTGATTACCCCTCTGGTCTGTTCCGTGAGAGGAATGTGCAAGGTAACGAAGTCGGAGTCGGCAAACACCCGGTCTAGATCCGTTGTCACTTGGAGCTCCAGTTCTTCTGCCAGCGCGTGCTTGCTTTTATCGAACTCTCTCACCCAAACGGTTACGTCCATCCCCAATCCCAGCTTGACGCGTCTGGCAACCTCTTGGGCGATGTTGCCAAAACCCACAATTCCGACGCGCTTGCCGCGAAGCTCATAGGTTTTCAGAAGCGTCCGGGAAGAATAGTTACCCTGGCTCATTTCCGCGTGAAACGGAATGAGCGATTTTCCGAGCGCCATGATGAATGTAACCGCATGCTCTGCCGTAGAAACCGCGTTGACGGACGGAGCGTGCAGGATCGGGATCCGCTTTGTTGTCGCGTATGCCACGTCGATGTTATCCAGTCCGACTCCTGCGCCGGAAATCACCTTTACCCGGGCTGCAGCATCAATGATTTCCCGAGTGATTTTGGCGGGTGCCCGTAATACGATTCCGTCTACGTCCTTAACCAGCTCACATAGATGAGCCACGTCAACATTATCCGTCCGAATCACTTCTGCGCCATTGTGCAGGATCTCTTCTCCCGCCTCGTGATACATGGATAAAATTTGCAGAACCTTTGGTTTTGTCATCTGTCTATGCCACCTTTTACATGCGTAAGTTCTCAAAAATGGTCGTCGTTCCCTGACCGCCGCCGATGCAGAGCGTTACCAGGCCGTATCTGCTGCCCCGCCGCTCCATCTCGTTCATCAGCTTGGTCACGAGGATCGCGCCTGTACCGCCTAGCGGATGGCCCAAGGCGATCGCTCCGCCGTTAACATTCAGCTTCTTTTGATCGATGCCAAGCTCCTTCACACACGCCAGAGCTTGCGCAGCAAACGCCTCATTCAGTTCGATCAAGTCAATATCGCCCAGGGTAAGCCCTGCCTGCTTCAACGCCTTGCGTGTGGAAGGGGCGGGACCGATCCCCATAATTTCCGGGGAAACGCCAGCCGAGGCTTGGGCTATAATGCGCAGCCGCGGTTTCAACCCCCGTCTTTCTGCTTCCTCCTCGGCCATGACCAATACGGCGGAAGCGCCGTCGTTTCGACCGCTGGAATTGCCCGCTGTCACCGTGCCTCCCTGTTTGAAGACGGGCTTTAGCTCCGCAAGTTTATCCAACGAGGTCATGCGAGGATGTTCATCCCGGTCAAACAGGATCGTCTCTTTCTTCTTTTTGAGCTCGTAAGGCACGATTTCGCTCTCAAACTTTCCGTCCCTGATGGCCGTCGCAGCCTTTTCCTGGCTGGCCAGCGCAAATTCGTCTTGCTCCTCGCGGCTGATCTGGTATTGCACCGCCAGATTCTCAGCCGTCAACCCCATGGTCAGGTGGCCATACACCTCAATCGGCTGTGCACGCGGCTGGCTTTCCGTGTTGGGGTCGACGAGCTCGGCATTCCCTGCTTCGTAGCCATAACGTGCCTTGCGAAGATAATAAGGAGCTGTGCTCATGCTCTCCGCACCGCCAGCCAGCACGACATCGGCAAGGCCGCACATGATTTCCTGCGCCGCACTGTTGATCGACTGGAGTCCGGAAGCACACTGGCGATGAACCGTATACCCCGGCACTCCGATCGGCAGCCCTGCCCTGAGCGCCGCCAGTCGTGCCACGTTTGGATTGTCGGAGCTTTGCTTTGCGTGGCCCCAGATCACCTGCTCGATCTCTTCTCCTTCTACTCCTGTACGTTTCAGTACTTCCTGCATCACCTTTGCCGCTAAATACTCGACTTCCACATCCTTCAGGGCACCGCCCATTCTGCCGATCGCCGTCCGTACCCCATCTACGATAACCGCATTTCTCATTGTAAACACCTCCCGTGTGATCAAGCAAATTCCCGCTTCAGCTCAGCGGCAATGATATTCTTTTGGATCTGGCTGGTACCTTCGTAAATTTTCGTGATCCGCGCGTCACGGAAGAAGCGCTCGATCGGATAATCCCGCATGTAGCCGATTCCGCCGTGAATCTGGACAGCCAAATCAGCTACGCGATTGTACACCTCAGAGCCGTACAGCTTCGCCATTGCCGCCTCTTTTACTACGCGCATCTCTTTATCGCCCATCCAGGCGACCCGGTAGGTCATGGCACGAAGTACTTCAATCTCCATCGCCATATCGGCGAGCATGTGCTGAACGGCCTGCTGCTCGAAAATCGGTTTGCCGAACTGCACCCGCTGCATCGCGTAGTCCATGCTCATCTCCAGCAGCTTCTGGCAGGATCCGAGGTTTCTCGCTGCCAATCCGGCACGGCCGTTGGCAAGAATTTTCAACGCATTGACATAGCCGCTTCCTTCTTCGCCAAGCACGTTCTCTGCCGGCACCTCCATGTCCTCAAAGAACAGCTCGGCTGAATGGGAACCTCGCAGCCCCATTTTTCGTTCCACCGCCCCCAGCTTGAAGCCGGGAAAATTCTTCTCGACGATAAACGAGGTGATCCCCTTCGCGCCCATGGTCGGATCGGTCACCGCCATCACAGTGAAGATGTTCCCGCAAACGGCATTCGTGATGTAATGCTTGGAACCGTTAATAACGTACCGGTCCCCTTTTTTCACGGCTGTTGTTTTCAGGTTGGCTGCATTGGAACCGGCACTGGGCTCAGTCAGGCCAAAGGCGCCAATCCATTCGCCGCTTGCCATCTTCGGCAGATACTTCTGTTTCTGTTCCTCCGTCCCCAGCTCTACGATGCCTACGCTGCCGATCCCGGTATGGGCACCGATCAACGTGGTGAAACCGTTATGCGTTTTGCCCAGTTCTTCGTAGATAGCGCATTTTCCGACCATGTCCAGTCCCAGACCTCCGTATTCCTCCGGGATGCTCAACCCGAACAGCCCCATCTCTTTGGACATTTCCACAATGTGCTCAGGAATCTCATCCTTCTCTTCGATCTCCATCGCCACTTGCTCCACTTCATTCAGGACAAAATCCCGCACCACTTTTCTCAACAATTCAATATCTTCCGATAACGTAAAATCCATGATTAGCCACTCCCGTTCGCTGTTATTTTCCTTCGAATTTCGGTTTTCGCTTTTCTAAAAACGCCTGTGTTCCTTCCAGCTTGTCAACTGATCCCATCAATACGGTCTGGGCGAGCTTTTCCAGGAAGAGTGCCGTACCCAGTTCGATGTCTGCCCCCTGGTGAACGACCGCTTTTGCTAGACGAACAGCCAGCGGCCCCTTTGTTGCAATCTTGGAAGCGTACTCATTGGCGACGGGTAGCAGCTCTTCCTGCGGTACTGCACGGCTGATCAATCCAATCTGCTCGGCACGTTCTGCGGTGATGATTTCGCCTGTCAAAATCAACTCCATCGCCCTGCCTTTCCCAATGATCCGGGACAGGCGCTGCGTTCCGCCAGCCCCCGGCATTATGCCCAGGTTTAGCTCAGGAAGCCCTAGCTTCGCATTCAGTGCGGCTATGCGGATGTCGCACGCCAGCGCCAGCTCCAGTCCTCCTCCCAGCGCGAACCCGTTGATCGCGGCAATGGTCGGTTTCTCGTATTCTTCGATCTTGCGGTAAGTGGCTGTCATGTTGGGCAATAGCGCATCGATCATCGTCCGCTTCTGTAGTTGGGCGATGTCGGCTCCGGCGGCAAACGACTTTTCGCCCGCACCGGTAAAAATGACTGCGCGCACATCCTCGTCGTGGCGCCACTTGTCCAACGCCTCCTCCATCTCCCGCAGCGTGCCAAGATCCAACGCATTTCGCACCTCTGGACGGTTGATCGTAATCAGGCCGATCCCTTCCTTTTTTTGTACGGCTATGTTTTCAAAAGCCATATTCTTCCCCCCTATGCAAATCGGACTAATACACCATCGTTTTCAAATCGCGGGCTAGTTGGAAGCGCGCTCCCGTCGATTCCCTTATATCGTCCAATGAACTGCCTTCCGCGATTTCTTTTAAATACATCAGCCCGTCTTCCACTACGAATACACCTTTTTCCGTCACGATCATTTCCGCCGAGCGAATGCCGCTGGTCGGATAGGAAAGTTCCCGCACCAGCTTAGGCTGCCCGCCTTTGGCGACATGGGTGATCGCGATGATGATCTTTTTGGCGCCTGGAACGAGGTCCATCGCTCCTCCCACACCCAGGATGTCTTCCCCCGGAACCGCCCAGTTGGCAATCTCGCCTGTCTCGCTTACCTGCAGCGCCCCGAGCACCGCGACGTCGATGTGGCCGCCGCGAATCATGACAAACGAGTCGGCACTGGAGAAAATGGAAGCCCCCGGCCCGAACGTGACGGGATGCTTGCTGGCACTGATCAGATCCATGTCGATTTCGTCTGGGGGCGGAGTAGGCCCCATACCCAACAGTCCGTTTTCGGATTGAAGGAAGACTTGCTGGTTCGGCTCCAGGTAATCGGGAATCAAGGTAGGAATCCCTACACCCAGATTGACCAACGTGCCTGGCAGCAGCTCCTTGGCGATCCGTTTGGCAATTCGCACCCGATCAGGATGACTTTTCTTCAACATAATCACCCCCCACCTTGCGATAGCGGCTATGTACGACGATGTCTACGTAATTGTGCGGGGTGACGATGGACTCTGGATCCAGCTCTCCCACTTCCACCACTTCATCCACTTCCGCGATCACCAGATCTGCAGCCGTCGCCATCATCGGGTTGAAGTTGCGGGCAGTCCGCGAGTAGATCAGGTTCCCCATTTTATCCGCTTTCCACGCTTTGATCAGTGCCACCCGGGCACGGATTCCGTCGATCAAAATATACCGTTCTCCCTGGAAAACTCGTTCCTCTTTTCCTTCCGCCAGCTTGGTGCCCACACCCGTTTTGATATAAAATCCGGCAATTCCCGCTCCACCTGCCCGCACTGCTTCCGCCAGCGTTCCCTGGGGGATCAGCTCAATCTCCAATTCCCCGTTTTTCCACGCCTTTACCGCATCCCGGTTGGAAGTGAAATAGGATCCCACTGCTTTTTTCAGATGTCCGCTCAAGAGCAGCTTGCCCAACCCTTTTCCAGATTCACCCAGGTTGTTGCTGATTACCGTCAGGTTTCTCGCCTTGTCCTGCGCCGCAATCGCGTCAATGAGCGTAAACGGCGATCCGCACAATCCGAACCCGCCCACGAGTAAAGAATCTCCGTCTTCGATCAATGACACGGCTTCCTCGGGCGTCTTCCATTTTTTCATTCCGATCTCCACTATCATGACGCTCTCCCCCCTTCGTTCAAGCCAATCGTTTCAATAATTGAAATGCCATTTCAGTTTATGGTCATGGAGCCACACTCCCAGGAAATCTCCCGGGCTGTTTGCTTCAATTTGGCGATGAGCCCCTCCGTTTTCTCTCTACTGAAATTGTCGCCCGGAATGGCAATGGTTAGTGAAGCTATCACGTTTCCCGTGTGGTCCCGTATCGGAACGGAAATCCCTAAAGTGCCGATGACATATTCCCCGTAACTGACCGAGTAGCCCCGAGCTCGAATTTCCACCAAAACGGTTCGCAATTCATCCGGGTCCGTAATTGTCGCATCGGTATAGGGAGCGAGCGTGAGCCGCCGCAACATCTCTTCCCGTTCCTCTTCCTTCATATAGGCGAGAAGCAAGCGGGGCGCCGATCCTGCATACAGAGGCGTGCGAAGTCCGATCCTGGTGAACAACCGCATAGGTTGGTCGGTTTCCACACGCTCCACGTAAACGGCTTCTGCCCGTTCGCGGATAACCAGATGAACCACTTCGTTCAGCTCATCGCGCAACCGCTCCATATATGGTAGAGCGATTTTTCTCACTTCGATCTGTTCCGCGACGAGGTTGCCCAGTTCCAACAGGCGCAAACCCAACTGGTACTGCTTGTCGTCGTGATTGACGCTGCTGCGGCTGACAAAACCTGCTTCTTCGAGCGCTTTTAGAAATCGGTACGCCGTTGGTTTGGACAGCCCGGACAGCCTCGCGATCTCCGCCAGCGAGAGCTTGGGACGCTCTACGGTAAAATGCTGCAGCAATTTGAGTGCCTTCCCTACGCTTTGATTCATGGCTTTTACTCTTTACGGTAATCGTAAAACCCGGCGCCCGATTTGCGGCCCAAACGTCCAGCCTTGACGTATTTGATCAAGAGCGGGCAAGGGCGGTATTTTTCCCCAAGGGTTTTGTACAGGTATTCCATATTTCGCAACCGTGTGTCCAGCCCGACCAGATCGGCCAGTTCCAAAGGTCCCATCGGGTGGTTCAGCCCAAGCTTCATTGCCTTGTCGATGTCCGCCGCAGAGGCGACGCCTTCCATGAGCATGTTCATCGCTTCATTGCCGATCAGGCAATTCATACGGCTGGTGACAAACCCGGGGAACTCGTTTACTTCCACAGTTTCTTTGCCTAGCCTGACCGCCACTTCCCGGGCGGCGACAACCGTCTCGTCGGACGTCTCCAGGCCGCGCACGATCTCGATCAGCTTCATCTTGTGAACCGGATTGAAAAAGTGCATCGCCACACATTTATCTGGCCTTCCAGTTTGAGCGGCAATTTCCGTGGGACTCATCGTGGAAGTATTGGTGGCAAGCAGCGTATGGGGCGGACAAAGCGCATCCAACTGCTTGAATATTTCGACCTTTACCTCCATTAATTCAAACACAGCCTCCACTACCACATCGGCCTGCTTCACCGCATCTTCCATACGAGTGGTATAAACGATGTTTTCCAGCGCCAGCTCCACTTTATCAGCGGCGAGATAGCCACGCTCTGCGCTTTTTCTCATCTCACCCTCGATGTTGCTTCTGGCTTTTTCCAGTGCCTCTTCGCTCACGTCATGCACATGTACATGAAAATCGCCAAGTGCCGCCACATAAGCGATGCCCCGTCCCATTGTACCGGAGCCGATTACAGCAAAATGTTTCATCCGGATTCTCCTTTCCGTTCGAGAGATATTGAAAATTCTGTCTTTATCATCGCTCTTTCTCTATTTGAACGCTATGTGTAGATTGAACAAAAAGAACAGCGGAATGCGTACAAACGACTATACAATTTTTCCATTTGAAACAACCGACGACATCAAACCCGATCACCGGCAGTTCAAACAATCCGTACAATAGGTCGAACAATTCCCGACTAGTCCAATCCGCCAAAAATTATTCAGCCCGATATAATTTGCTAAACAAGGTTCTTTCTTCAATTCGCTCACGATTTGGCTCATACCCGATCCCCGGTGTACTTGGGACCGTTATCATACCATTGTCTACCACTACCTCTGGATCAATAATATCCTCCTTCCAGTATCTGGAGGAAGCTGCGGTATCTCCTGGCAAAATAAAGTTTGGCAATGTCGTAATCGCCACATTGTGCGCTCTTCCTACCCCTGATTCCAGCATCCCACCGCACCAGACAGGGATTTGATGCGCCTCGCACATATCGTGAATCTTTTTCGCCTCTGTTAACCCGCCAACACGCCCAATCTTTATGTTGATGACTTTGCAGCTTCCCAAATCGATGGCTTTCCGGACGTCCTCAACGGAATGAATACTTTCATCCAGGCAAATCGGGGTTTTTAATCTCGCCTGCAACTGTGCATGATCAACAATATCGTCGTGTGCCAACGGCTGCTCAATCATCGTCAGGTTATACTCATCCAGAGCTGCCAAACGGTCAATATCTTTCAAGGAATATGCGCTGTTCGCATCAGCCATCAATGGAATATCCGGAAACCGTCTTCTCACCTGTGCGATTACATCGACATCCCAACCAGGCTGAATTTTTACTTTCATCCGTTTATAGCCTTGCTCGAGATTGTTTTCAATCAGACGGAGCAGCTGATCGACAGTCTCTTGGATTCCGATGCTTATGCCTACCTCTATCTTCTCTTTTTGTCCACCTAATGCTTTTGCCAGCGGCATTCCTTTTTGTTTTGCGTACAGATCCCAAATCGCACCTTCTAATGCAGATTTGGCCATGTAATTTCCTCGGATATGTGCAAATCGTTCGGAGACTTCATCCGGATGCTTGATCGGCTCTCGGAAAAGCAGAGGGATTAAAAAATCCTCCATGATATGCCAGTTGGTTTTCACTGTTTCTTCTTTATAAAGAGGATCTAATGCTGCTACAGACTCCGCCCAACCTGATAGGCCGCTCTTTGACTTTATTTCTACCAAAATAAAATCTTTATCGTAATCCGTGCCTAAACTTGTGGTAAAAGGGTGTAGCAATTGCATTTTCACGTGACGTAATACGATGTGCTTCAGTTCCATTTTATCCACTCCTCTTTTTTTGCAAAACATAATAGTGAACAGTGTCTCTGTCATCTTTATTCGAAGTTTTACTCTTGATAAAATCAATCACTTTCCAGCCTTTTTGAAAATAATGGATAAAAGCTGTTCGCGTTTTCATGCGCCACAGTACAGCCAAATCCAAATCATGATCCTTTATCTTTTGAAATCCTCCAGGAACAGGAACGAATAACTGATCGGAGTACTGATCCAAATTACAATCAACCTCCAGTGGAACTGGGAACCCGTGAACATTTATTTCAATCCTGATAACATTATGATTATTTCGTATATGATACTCATTGCATTTATGATTCGAAAGCTTCTGGATGACATGGTCTTCTTGAATCCACCACTCCACCAGAAACCTGTCAGATGGAACTCCTGCATTAAGGATATCCGTCATTTCTCCATAACAATTCTCGACATACGCAGAGCAAATACCTCCCAACTTTTTCATATTCAAGTTGGCGTTAACCGTTTCCAATGGATCAAAGGTCCATGTAATCAGGTCGTATCCTTTTTTGATCGCCTCTATGCGTTGTGCCAGCTTCAATTTCTCTCCGATTCCACTGATCCTGAAATTTGG
>JARDZO010000106.1 GCA_029240815.1 Brevibacillus sp. | reverse complement strand
CATTTTACTTTCCCTTGAATCATTGTGTTTCCTCCCTGTAATCAGTGCAGCTCTTACGCTTACCCCATCATATGCGGATGCACAGAAAGGTGAGATACGTTAAAATAAATAATGTCTGTATATGAACAGCAACAGCAGGGAGGAAGTGAACCGCTCATGCGTAAAACCATCGTAATTGTAAGCAGTGCATTGCTGCTTACGGCCTGCTCGGATCTATCCGAAGGCGTACAAAGCGCGCAACAAGCCGTAGAGACAGGCAAACAGGCGATCGAAGTGGGAAAACAAGCTGTCGAAGCAGGAAAGCAGCTGGCAGAATCAGAAGTTGCTCAGCAGCTGAAGACCTACCTTCAACAAAAATACGAATCCTCAGAGCAATTGAGAAACGCCATGTTCAGTGGGGATGGCAAGCTTGTGGCCGATGAATTACAAAAAACAGAGCTCGCCAATTTCAGCTTTTACAAGTCTGATTTGTTCGGCGTGGAATATTCGGGTCAGTTGACTGGAGACGGTACATTCAAAGTACTCAAACACGACCTGAAAAATGCGGGGACGGAACCAGTCGTCGTAAAAGAGTTCAAAGTAACCTTGGATAACAGCGGTCAGATTCAAGTGCAATAAATATGGAAGAAACTACAAAAAGCTTGCGGATACTTACCGCAGGCTTTTTTCGTGTTAGTAAAAATCTTTTTATTGTCACTCTACAAATTTTTCTGTTTTTTATTATAGACCTTTATATATATACATGATATTGTGTATATCGTTAATAATATTTTTAAAAATACTAAACACAACAAGAGGTGCTTTAATGAACATGCTGCTCGTTTCGATTATTGTGTACATGGCAGGCATGCTCCTGATCGGGTACTATGCCTACAAGCGTACCTCCAACCTAACGGACTACATGTTAGGAGGACGTTCTCTTGGCCCTGCGGTAACTGCCTTGAGCGCAGGGGCGTCCGACATGAGTGGCTGGCTGATGATGGGCTTGCCCGGAGCTATGTTTGCGCAAGGCTTGAGTGCTTCGTGGATTGCGATCGGACTTACCTTGGGGGCTTATGCAAACTGGCTGTATGTCGCCCCTCGTCTCAGAACGTACACGGAGGTCGCCAATAACTCCATTACGATTCCCGCCTTTCTGGAAAACCGCTTTGGCGATGGCTCCCGCATGCTGCGCCTGGCATCCGCTCTCGTCATCATGATCTTTTTTACCTTCTACGTCTCTTCCGGACTCGTATCGGGTGGCGTGCTGTTTGAGAATACCTTCCACCTGAGTTACACAACCGGATTGTGGATTGTCGGTTTGGTTACCATCGCTTACACTCTTTTCGGCGGCTTCCTCGCTGTAAGCTGGACAGATGCGGTCCAAGGCTTGATCATGGTCGTTGCCTTGATCCTTGTTCCCGTCGTAACAGTTTTGACTGCGGGCGGCTTGGACGCTACGTTTACTGAAATTCGTACCATCGATCCCTCTCTTTTGAATATTTTTAAGGGGACAAGCGTTCTTGGCATCATCTCCTTGTTTGCGTGGGGTCTTGGCTATTTTGGTCAGCCACACATCATCGTTCGCTTTATGGCCATTACCTCGACGAAGGACATCAAAAAAGCACGTGGCATCGGTATGGGGTGGATGATCTTCTCCGTAGCAGGTGCCATGCTGACAGGTCTGGTCGGCATTGCTCTGTTTTCCAAGCAAGGCTGGACGCTCAATGACCCGGAAACGATCTTTATCCAGTTGGGTACGATCCTGTTTCATCCGATTATCACCGGATTTTTGCTCGCTGCCATTCTCGCTGCCATCATGAGCACGATTTCTTCGCAGCTGCTCGTGACATCCAGCTCATTGACAGAAGACATCTACAAGACCTTTTTCAAGCGTTCGGCTACTGACATAGAACTGGTGACCGTCGGACGCCTCTCCGTATTGATCGTTGCAGTAATCGCGTTTTTTCTCGCGCTGAACAAAAATGACACGATTCTGGATCTTGTCGGCTATGCGTGGGCAGGCTTCGGGGCTTCCTTTGGTCCAGTCATTCTGTTGTCTCTGTACTGGAAACGCATGAACAAATGGGGTGCGTTGGCAGGTATGATCGCCGGTGCCCTCACAGTAATCATCTGGACGCGATTTGACGTACTCAAAGACTTTTTGTATGAGATGGTTCCGGGCTTTGCGATCAGCTTGCTCGCCATCGTGATCGTCAGCAACATGACGAGCAAACCGTCCAAGGAAGTGGAAGCGCAGTTTGATACGTATCAGCGAGTAAACGAATAGACATCGAAGCGCCCTCCCCTCACCGAGAAACGGTACGGGAATAGGGCGCTTTTTTGCTTGGCCCACAACTACACCGTGAGCCTCATCCCCGGCATTCAGGATGGCATATCCATATCCAATACACTCGCGTACTACTTGATCGGTGAGGATGGCTGGTCACTCGCAAAATTCAGGACAGCCTTTCACTACGCCGTGGTCAGCTCGATTATCTGTCTATTTCTCTATATCGCTGCCTCCATTCAGGAATCACGTAAGAAGGTTTGACCCAAACCACGCCCTCGCCAGAAGAGATATTCCTTCCTCAATATCCGATTCAGCCATTCCGCCAAAGCCTACGATGATGCGGGGTGAAAAATGACTCGGTGGCTGGGCCCAGCTCCGCCCGCTCGCGTATACCCTGATTCCTGCAGCCAGTGCCTGTTGCATCAATTCGTCCTCGCTTCTCGATGTTTCCACCTCCAGCAAAATGTGCAAGCCCGCTGAATGGCCCAGTACGCATACCTCTTTCGGCATGTAAGTGTGGACGGCTTTCAGCAACAGATCATGCTTGCGGTGATACAACGTCCTCATCTTTCTCACATGCTTTTCCCAGCAGCCCCTCTCCATGAACAGCTGCATCGTCCGCTGCAAATGACGGGAGACGGGTGAAGGATATGCAAGAAAGGAGGTAAAGTATCGCTGGAGTAATTCTGCCGGTAACACTGTATAATCCAGACGCAGCGCAGGGGACAAAGCCTTGGAGAAATTGCCGATGTAGGCGACGGTACCATCTCGGTCCATTCCTTGGAGCGACGGTGTGGGCTTTACGTTGTAGCGAAATTCGCCGTCATAATCATTCTCGATAATGATGCCGCCCGCCCGCTTCGCCCATTGCAGCAGTCGATGACGTTTGGCTACAGGCATGACCATGCCGTGCGGATATTGGTGGGCAGGCGTCGTGTAGACGACCGTGGCACCACTTTTCTCCAAGCTTTCAATGGACAGCCCGTCCTCTTCCAACGGGACGGATACGACCTCATAGCCGTGCTGCGAAAATACGACACGGGCGTCCGCATATCCGGGTTCTTCAAAGGCCACGACGTTATGGCGATCCGCCAGCAACAGGCATAAAAAGCTGAGCGACTGCTGCAAACCCGTGCCAATCAGGATTTGCTCCGGTTCACAATGCAGCGTACGAGCTCTGCGTAAGTATCCAGTCAATTCTTTACGAAGCTCCCACTCACCTTGGCTGTCACCGTAAAAAGCGAAATCATCTGCGTACTTTTCCATCGCCTCGAGCATGCAGGCTCGCCATTCCCGATAAGGAAAGGAACGCGTGTCCACGACGGAACCGTGGAAATTAAAGCGCGGGTCCGGTTGCTTTCCTGACCTCAAGGGTAAGGTCGGAAGTGGCATACTTGCGGGCTCATGCGTCTCCTTCCACACCTCCATTTCTGCAGCGAAAAATCCGCTTCTTTCATGGCTTATGATGTAGCCCTCTGCCAACAATTGGTGATAGGCTGCCTCCACTGTAATTTTCCCCACTCCGCTTGCCTTGACCAGCTGGCGAATAGACGGCAAGCGTTCACCAGCCGGTATCGTACCAGATGCGATCGAATGACTGATCTGCTGGTACAGCTGTTGATAGAGTGGCTCTTTGCTCGTTAGATCCAACACCGGTGTAAAATCCATTAGCCTCTCCATTCTGTCCTTATTCATGTGTCGCTTTTTGTCTCTATGAACAGGAACAGTTATCTATTAGAGTAACTATATCAAATGGTCACAGAAGAGAGGAGACTTACCATGCCAATCTACCTGCAAGGCGAAAAAGTCGTGCTTCGCGACATTCGTCCCGAAGATATCGATACCATCTACATGTGGAAGTACGAAGCGGAGGACCGGGAGCATCTGAACTGGAATGGCCCGTACAAGCCGCTCGACCCTCTCACAAAGGAAGAGCATCGGGCTCTGCCACGGCACCAGGAATCATTGGCACTCGTAGGCACAGACGCCCCTCGAACGGAGCTGATCCTCGAAATCGACGGACAGCTGCGGGGAAGCGTAGGCCGCTATTGGGTATCGGAGGAAACTAACTGGTGTGAAATCGGAATTGTTATCTATGATTCTCGTTATTGGTCGAACGGTTATGGCAGCGAAGCCTTCCAGATGTGGATCGACTATTTGTTTACCCACATGGACACGGTGCGCCTAGGCATCGGTACCTGGTCAGGCAACGAACGCATGATCAAACTCGCCGCTCGATGCGGGATGCAGGAAGAAGCTCGCGTGCGGAAGGCAAGGATTGTCCGTGGAGAGTATTATGACGCCATCAAAATGGGGATGTTGAAGGAAGAATGGGAGTCCGCTAAACCCATAAGCACGTAAAAAAAGCCAACAATTGTTGGCTTTTTTCGTAACTGCTTTATTTATTTTTTGGTGATGGTAATCTCAACATCCAGGTCATCATCGTTGTCTTTTGCTTTCAATGTAACGACTTCTTCATCCACATCAACGCTGTATGTGGAGTCAATCTCGTCATTGTCTTGGAGGGCATCGGCAATCTTACCGGCGATTTCCTCGGCTGTATCGTTGTCATCCACGTCGATATCTACAGTCTCGTCGATATGATCATCTTCCACGTTGATGCGGTATGTCTGATCAGAAGACGCATCCGACTTCACGGTGATTTTCCAGGAATCAGCTTCGTCGTCATCGCCGAGAGATCCTTTGGCTATTGTGCTGTCCAAGCCCAGATCATTCAGTGCGCTTCCCGTAAATTTGATGGAAGGCACCTCATCCGTCGGGCTGTTGTCTGTTTCGAAGACAAAGCGGTCATCCTCAAAGGAAACGGTCACGCGATCGTCATCTCCCAGCGCGCGAGCAATCGCCTCTTCCAATTCTTCCGCCACTTCATCCCCATCATCTTGTGTGCCGTCAATATCATCCAGGTCAATGGACTCAGAAGACTCTCCATTCAAGGAGATCGAAAGCGATTCGTCGGACAGATCCGGCGTGCTTTCGCTGATTCGGGAACCTGTTTTCACCGCTTCCTCAAACTCATCTCCATCATCGCTATCCGAAATCTTTTCGACCTTGAAGGTTACGTCGTCCTCATCCTCATCCGTTGTGCCATACGCATAGATGGTCTGAATTTCGTTGTCTTTCAACACCACATCAACTTTCATACCTACAGACAACGAGTCGAAGCTAGACGATTTCCCATTGATTTTCACTACCACATCATCGGCTACTTCGTACGTTTTCGAACCGATGGTCAGTTCATCTTCGTCTTCATCGAGATCGGCAATGGTACCTTTGACGTGATTCCCAAAGTCAACCTCACCGATCTTGCCAAGCAAACGGTTAACGAAGACGGCCATCTCTGCACGGGTTACCGGTTTATTGGGCTTGAAGGTCTTATCTTCATATCCCGCTACCAAAGATTGGAGCAAGGCGAACGAAAGATATTCCTTCTCCTCGTCCGTCAGATTCGAGATGTCACCGAAGTAAAGGTTGCTCTCATCCACATCTTCATAGTCGGCGCCCAATGCGTTTACCAAGAGCTTGATCACGAAAAGTCGTGTCGCCGGTTTGTTTGGCTGAAAATCCTTCGAATCTACAATATCATTCACCAACGCTAACTTGACCGTCGATTGGGCCCAGTCTGGAACATCCTTGTAGTTGTCATAATCGCCGTCAGTCAGCAGGTCTTTGTTTTGTGTCAGCAGGTTGATTACCATCGTCAGTGCCTCAAGCTGCGTCACGGGCTTGTTCGGGCGGAACGTGTGGTCAGGGTACCCTTTGATAATGGATTTATCCATCATGATTTTCACCGTTGCTTCTGCCCAGTGCTTGTTCAAATCGGAGATAGGGTATTGGTTTTTATTTACCTTTACTTGTTGAAAATTGCCATTCCCTTTTGACTTGTGATCGTTACCATTTCCGTTTCCGTTTCCGTTATTCCCTTTTGCGCTTACCGCTGTTCCAAACGAAACAGACAATGCCCCAGCCAGAATTGTTGGCAAAATCTTATGTCTCCACGTTTTCATGCCCCTCTATTCCTCCTCAACATTTACAGGTGCTCTCATAGACACAAGACGGGAATTTGAGGCAAGAAGTTGCAAGTTTCTTTTAATTTTCACCATTTTTTGTTCCTTGACTAAATCCTCCCCACAAAAAAGCGCCCAGGATACCGCCCCTGAGCGCATTTCGTTCTTCTATTCTTACTCTCCCAGCTCGGCAGCCACGCGATCCAGCTTGCCTTGAAGCTCATCCAGATCGACATTCATATCGAGTGCTGCGAACAGACCGGTAAAGTAGGCATGAACCTGTTCCGTGACTCGAGCGCGCTCCGTTGCAGCTACCTCTGCGAAAAGCGTTGAGAATTGATCTGCCAGCTGATCGTTTCCTGTTGCTACATAGGCTGCTACCGGCTCCTGCATCCTTTTTTCCAGCTCTTCACGCATTTTCAGCTTGCCGTCCTGCTCAAAAAAGTCTTTCGTATTTTTAAACAGGGCGAGAGCCGGTTGGAATGCTGGAGCACCTACGGGTAGTTCCTCTGCGAAAGCTAACGTCTCTACTTGACGTGGCTGATAAGGTGCCAGCGTCAGACCTTTTGCAGTCGCTTGAACTTCGCGTTGCCATTGCCCTACAAGTGTGACTCCCTGCTTGTTGATAAATTTCTCCAGACGCAGCGTTGTCGCGCGCAGTTCCTGTGCCAGATCGTAGCTGATGGAACGCAACAGGTCGGTCAGGCAGCCTTGCAGCGACTGCTTCAGGTTGCGGCCATCGTCTTTGAGCACCGAAGGGTTGAAGGCAAAGTTGTACAACTCGTTAAAACGGAAGAACAGACGTTGCTTCACATAATAGAGCAGTTCTTCCCGTTCTTTTGCCAAATCCCGTTCATAGGAAGCCGTTGCGAGCGACTCGACTGCGGACAGCGCTACAGCCTGTGCTTCACTGGCGGCTTCTCTGCGAGCCAAGCGTTCACTTTCCCCTGACGTTGCCATCAGCATGAATTCAGTCAGTGTCGTATGGGCGCGACGAATTTCTCCGATAGCTGCGTTGACTGCGATCTGCGTTAGCTCTTCGATGGTAAATCGCAGGAATTCCACCTCGAAGTTCGCCATGCCGGAGAGCTTGAATGCATCTTCCGCTGCCATCAGCTCCGCACCTTCTGCAGTCTGAGTCCGTTGACGGTATACTTTCTCAGCCGAACCCGCCAGCTTGCCTTTTTCATGCATGCGCGCCAATAGCGCTGTCTGGCTGGAAACCGGGTAAATGCGCGGCAGACGAATCCCGCACGTCAGCAAGTTCTTCTCTACATGCGTGATTACGCCTTGCAGTTCTTCCTCGGACGCAGCCAAGTCAGCGGCATTGACGATGAAGAACATTTTGTCCATCTCAAACGTGTCCTTCACACGCCCCATCTGCAGCAAGAATTCTCGGTCTGCCTGGGAAAACGCGTGGTTGTAGTACGTGACGAACAATACGGCATCTGCGTTTTTCATGTATTCAAAGGCTACGCCTGTATGGCGAGCGTTGATCGAGTCCGCCCCAGGGGTGTCCACCAGTACGATCCCTTGCTCTGTCAGCGGGCACGAGTAGAACAGCTCGATGTACTCGGCAAAGCACGCCTTTTCTTCCTTGGCGACAAAGCCTTTAAACGCTTGCATGTCGACGAGCAGTTCCCCATCGAGATGTGCAGCCATTTCACCAAGGCCTTTGGTTACTGCTTTTAGAAAGGTATAGTGCGGCTTGGCGGTCGGCGGGATTTGCGCCACGTCGATCTTGTTCAGCTCAGCCAGAGCACCCTCCAGTCCGGATGCAGACAGACCAAAAACCGCCAGGGAACGAAGGACGTCCTGTTCAATCGCGTCTCTGCTTTTCAACACAACTCGCACTGTTCCATGCGGGTAATCATCGGTCGGTGGCATGATTTTGTTGATCGCAGCCGTCGTCGGATTTGGTGAGACCGGCAAAACCATGTCACCCATCAAAGCGTTGGCAAACGAAGATTTCCCGGCGCTGAACGCCCCAAACAACGCTACGGTAAAGCGGTTCGCTTCGAGGCGGTCTGCTCGATCGAGCATCGCCTGCGCCTGGGCTTGCATTCCCGGCACAGAGACAATTTCTTCGCTGGAACGTCGCAGACGCTTTGCCGCTGCAAACAGCTTTTCTCTCAGTTGATTCATGACACCTGTTCTCCTTTTTGCATGATTGCTTGTAGCTGTTCTCTGCTGACCTGTTCTCCTGCTGCCAGTTCAGCCAGCTTCTCGTGCACGCCAGCCAGCTCTCGCAACACAGTCAGTCGAGCTTGCTGCTCCTCGTTCTGTTCCTTTACTTGCTGCTCTAAACGGGTAACGACCTGGCCGATAAAGCCGAGTCCAGCGCGGCGATATTCCAGCTTGATGCCGTTGGCAATATCATTGCAATAGTTCAAGACGTACTCTTGAGATTGTGCGCCGTCCTTGATGTGGGACGCGAGGAACTCCGGAGTAATCCCCACTGTCATCGCATGGACAGCAGCATGGTACTCTTCGTCACGAATGTGATACTCTTGCGGCTGTTTTCCCATCAGTTCCTTGAAGTGAAAATCAAGATTGCCCGCTACTTTTTCTCGCAAGTCAGCCAGCAACGCTTCCTCGCGACGCTCACGCTCTTCCTCTGTCTTTTTGCCAGCGAATAAAAAGCCGAGCTTGAATCCGGGCTTTCGGCTCTCCAGATAGCTTCGCGCCGCTTCGTTCGTGCTGAAATAGGTCAGACGTGCGTTATCCAACAGCACGCTCATCTCTTTTTCCATTTTCTTGCGAGCATCTTCTGAGAGACTGGCCAGTGCTGCCGTTTCGGTCTCAGCCTGCTGCAATGCTTCACGAACAGCCGTAGCATCTTGACTGTCCAAGCCTTCTGCTTCCAATGTCATGAGCTTGCTTTCCCATTGCTGACGCAAGCCCTCGTTTGCACTCTTCAGCACCTGTACATGTTCATCGATCAAATGCTCTGCGGCGCTTTTTACGCTATCAGCGACCAGTTCTTCCCGCTCCCCGATCAGCGCAGACAGCTTGTTTTTAAATTCCTCGTACTGATTTTCCAGATGCTCCGGCTCTGCCAAAGACGTATAGTAAATCCCGTCCGGGTGAATGTTCCAGGTCGCAAACGCTTCTTCCACACTTTCCTTGTAGCTGTCAAAGTCCAACTCAAAATCAATGTGCTTGTCGATCATATTCACGACGAGATAGACCGGTTTTCCACGGTCTTTCAATGTTTTGGTAAAGTTAAAGTTTTCTTCTGCCTGGACGTGGTTGTAATCCATCATGTAAATGACGACATCCGCCAGGTGAAGGGCAGATTCCGTAGCAATTTTATGAGCCGCATCCGTCGAGTCAATCCCTGGCGTATCGAGCAGACTGGAATTTTCGTCGAGGAACGTCCCCGGATACGAAACTTCCACCGATTCCACTGTATCTCCATCTACAGCAAACTGTTTGAGCTTTTCCATCTCCGTATCAGGATCAAAGGTAATCACGCCGCTGTTCATGGTATATACGCGTGCTGCTTTTTCCCCACCGCGGATTTTGACCACATTGGCACTGGTCGGAATCGGGTTGGAGGGAAGCAGGTTTGCGCCCAGGAGCGTGTTGATCATCGTTGATTTACCTGCGGAAAAATGGCCGCAAAAAGCGATATTCAATTCCGCACGCCTTGTTTTTTCGGCGAGTTGCAATAACTTGGCGGGGGTTGTCGTGTCCCCTTTTTCTTTCATCCGCTCAGCTAGTTGTTCCCATGTATGTGCAAGCCGGGAGAAATCCGTCTCCCGAATCATTACCTGACTTTGAAGCACTTGCTTACCACCCTCTCCATCGTTGCTTTCTCTCTACTACTACTCTCTATTCTACCATGCCGAATGTATCATATCTGATAGGTTTTGTTCAATTATTTGTGTGAAAGTTTCCCTGTGGAACTTTCATCCGCATACTTTTCCTTTCTTTTGGAAAAAATCGCTCTAACGTGATATTCGCGTTTTTGACGGGAGGGAATCTCATGTTGCGCAGAATACTGGCACAGCATCGCAAACAGAAAGCCTCCTCACCTATGATGCAGCAGTCGCTGTCGCAATCCTCTTCTCCGACGCTGTTGTCCACCCGTTTACAGGATAACTTGGACACCGTTACGACCCTATTAGGTAATCCTCACGATCTAATATCTCGATCTTTTCTCATCGGAAATACTCAGCATACTTGCGCCGTGATCTGCATTGATGGTCTCGCCAACAGCGCTATGGTCCAGGAGCAAATATTGTCCAATATCCAGTTAATGATTTCTACGGCAGAAAAAATGGTTCCAAACGAACCGGATGAAATCCTCTCCCTTCTGTACGAGGAAGTCTTGTCCGTAATTGAAATTAAAAAAGTATCCAACCTGACGGAAATGCTCGATTGCGTTCTCTATGGCGACACCGCTCTGCTCGTAGATGGCACGAACCAAGCCATCCTAATTGACAGCAAAGGCTGGAAGTCACGCGCCGTGGAAGAACCTGTATCAGAAGGCCTTGTTCGCGGTCCGCGAGATGGCTTTACAGAGGACATTCGTGACAATACCGTGCGAATCCGCAGGCGAGTCAAAGACTACAATCTTCGTTTTGAAGGTTCTATCGTGGGGGCCCGCAGTAAAACAGAACTCATTATTGCCTACATTGACAACCTCGTTGATAAAGAGCTGCTCGACGAAGTAAAGCGGAGAATTTCCACCATCGATATCGACGAAGTGGAAGAATCAGGTTTTATTGAACAGTGGATTGAGGACGACTTTTTGTCTCCGTTTCCACAAGTTCACAACACAGAGCGGCCAGACAAAGTAGCGGCCTCCCTGTTCCAAGGGCGAGTCGCCATTTTGCTCGATGGCACTCCCATGGTGCTGATCCTGCCTGTAACGCTTGGCTTGCTGCTCCACTCGCCTGAAGATTACTACGAGCGGTGGATCGTAGGCACGCTCGCTAGACTTTTGCGATACGTAGCCGCATTTTTGGCTGTTTTTTCCCCCTCTTTTTACATTGCTCTTGTCACGTTTCATCCAGGCTTAATCCCATCCGACTTGGCCTTTTCCATCGCAGCTACCCGGGATGGCGTTCCTTTTCCTGCGTTCGTGGAATCGATCATGATGGTGACGACCATGGAATTGTTGCAAGAAGCAGGCCTTCGTCTGCCAAAACCGATCGGGCAAACGGTTGGCATCGTTGGGGGTCTCGTCATTGGTGACGCCGCCGTTTCAGCAGGCATCGTCAGTCCGGTCATGGTTATCGTCGTGGCACTCACGGCAATTGCATCGTTCGCCAACCCTTCCTACCATTTGGCCATCGCGTTTCGGATGATTCGCTTTTTCGCAATGTTTGCCGCCTCCATTTTCGGGATCTATGGTGTTGTACTTAGCCTGATTGTCATCACGATTCATTTGTCCAATCTGACGAGCATCGGGTATCCGTATTTGTCTCCATTCGCTCCGCAAATGCCGCGAGACTGGAAGGACCTGATCCTTCGGGCGCCCATCACCTTCTTGAAGTCACGGCCGAAATCACTGCACACACAGGATGAAACTCGCATAGGAACAGGGGATCCTTCATGAGCGCTCAGACCTTAGCGGAAAAACTGATCAGCAAAAACCATATGGGGATCAACATCGCTTCTGTCACAATCGGTGTCGGAATCCTGACGTTTCCACGGGCGTTGGCAAAGGCGACAGGAGCAGTGGACGGTTGGATTTCGGTCGTGCTGAGCGGCGTAGTCGCATACCTGATTGCCTTTACTCTGGCCAAGCTCGCCTCCCGGTTTCCGAGGCAAACCTTTTTTGAGTATTCGTCACTGATCGCCAGCAAGCCGATTGGCTACATCTTGACGATCCTCGTCTGCATCTACTCGATGCTGTTTGTCTCTTTTGAAATCAGGGCGATCGGAAACATTGCCAAACAGTATTTGTTCTACAATACGCCGGTGGAAATGATCACCTTGAGCTTTCTATTGGTTGTTCAGTACTCAGTGGCTGGCTCCCGCATTTCCATGCTTCGCCTGAATCTCTTGTTCCTGCCTGTCGTGTTGTTTGTCATGTTGGTGGTTCTGGTGTTTACCCAGCCGCTCGTCGATATGGAAAACATCCGCCCGTACTTCTCTTCCAGCTGGAAGTCCCTGCTTCAAGGCTCCAAGGATGTGGGCCTCTCCTATTCCGGATTTGAAATGATCTTATTTTACACGATGCTCATGAAGCGACCGGAGGAAGCGAGCAAGTCGGTGCTGCTCGGTCTCCTGATTCCCGTGATCCTTTATATGATCATCTACATCTTTGTCATTGCTGTATTCTCCGCGGAAGTAGCGAAAAATTTGATCTACCCGACAATTGAACTCGCAAAAGAAGTGGAAGTGCCTGGCGGTTTCTTCGAGCGGGTGGAGTCCATCTTTTTTACGATTTGGATCATGACGATCTTCAACACTTCTGCCATGTGGCTGGATATCACTGTTCTCAACCTGATTTCTATGTTCAGGCGCGTGAGCAAGATGGTTTGGATACTTGTGCTTTCCCCTATCATCTATTTCATCTCCATGCTTCCGCAAAATTTGGTAGACTTCTTTTCATTTGGAGACAAGCTCACCTATTTCGGGATGATTATTGTGTATCTTTTTCCGATTTGCTTGCTGGTCCTTGCCATGCTGCGAGGGGTGAAGGGTCATGGGTAAAGTTTTACGCCCCGGACTGCTACTGATCGCGCTTATGCTGCTTCTCGCAGGTTGTTGGGATCAAGTGCAGATCGAGGAACGGGGCTTCGTGATCGGAGTGGCCGTAGATGTCCCGCGTTCCAAAAATGCGCAGCAGAAGGCAGAGCAAGAAGCTCCGAATAAACCCGAAGGACAGCAGCGATTTCTGGTCACCAATCAGTTCGTCATTCCTGGAGGACTCATCGCAGGAGGGCAATCCGGCGGGGGGCAAAACACTGCGAATGAAGCCTACCTCAATCTCTTATCCGAGGGAGACTCGTTGTTTGAGGTGTCCCGTGAATTTGCCACTCGGTCCAGCCGTACTCCTTTTTACCAGCACTTGAAGATTATCATCATCTCTGAAGACGTCGCTAGGTCGAAATACGGGTTAGGAAATACCGTCGACGTTCTGCTTCGCGACCCTGATGCACGACGCAGCAGCAAGGTGTTCGTCTCCAAAGGAGATGCCAAAAATGCGCTCGAGGTGAAACCGAAATCGGAAAAGCTCCCCGCTCTCTACATCAATTCGATTGGAGATAATAGCGATAAAAATTCACGGATGCTTCCGGACATCCGTATTGGGGACGTGCACGAGCAATTGCTCAACCAATTTAGTTTTGCGATTCCACGAATTATTGCTGAAAATCAAGAAGTAAAAATGGCCGGCGCTGCAATCTTCAATGCTGATAATTACATGGTAGGCTTCCTTGGAGAAGAAGAGACGGAAGGCTTGAATTTCCTGACAGACTCCGTTCATGGGGGACTGATCAAAGCAAAACTGAAGGAGGATTTGATAATCCTCAACATCCAAGGCGCGAAAAGGAGCATTGTCGCAGATGTGCGAGACAAGCAGCACATCAAATTTACCATCAAAATTCAATGCGAGGGCGCCATCATCGAGTCATTTGATGTGATGGATTTATTAGATCCAAACGTGCAGCATAAGCTCGAGCAAGCGTTTGCCCGCGAAATCGAACGGATGAGTCAAGACACCATCACCAAGCTGCACAAGCAGATGGCTGTTGATGCTATCCAATTGGGCAGTTTTCTAAAACAGTATCATTTCAAGCTTTGGTCACAGATCAAAAACGATTGGGAGAAAGGTCAACAGCTGTATAAAAAAAGCGAAATCGCAGTAGAAGCAGACGTATTCATCCGCAATATCGGAGGTATCAACCGGGCAGAAAGAAAAACGGGACGGTGAGTCAGCTTTGAAAAATCTGTTGGGAACACTTCCTCCATACTTAACTTTATCAGGAGCTATTCTATCTTTTTTGATCCCCTACATCTTCATGAAAATGAACGCCAAGCTGCACAAAATCGGGGATCCTCCCTGGAAAAAAAGCGGGAAGCCCAAGGCTTGACAAAAGGGGCTCACAGTTCCGTGTCCAGACGGTTCCTGTGAGCCCCACTTGCAGGGTAATGTATCCGATTGGTCATCCCCTAATCCAATTATGCGCCAGCGACAGCATCCGCGAACGCTTTGGCGTATGCAGGCAAGTCTGGTGGCCGTCTTGAACCGATAATATGCCCATCTACGACGACTTCTTCATCTACCCAGATGGCACCCGCGTTTTCGATATCATCGCGGATCCCCGGCGTCGAGGTTGTCTTCACACCTTGGAGAATTTTTGCGGAGACCAAGACCCAACCTGCATGGCATATGTGCCCGATCGGTTTCTTCGCCTGATCCATCTCCTGAATGAACGACAAAATCTCGGGATAACGGCGAAGCTTGTCAGGCGCCCAGCCCCCAGGAACCAAGACGCCATCATAGTCTTTTGCTTTGACGTCACGGATGGATTTGTCTGATTGGCATGGGACGCCGTACTTTCCGGTATAGGTATGGTTTGCCTCAGGTCCTACGAAGTCAACAGCAGCCCCTTCTTCTCTCAATCGAAGGACAGGATACCACAGCTCCAGATCTTCAAACTCATGCTCTACGTAGCAGACGATATGTTTCCCTGCAAGTCTCACGAGATCAACCTCCTTTTTCCTCCATTGTAGCAGGCGGGCATGCACAGGTCATGCATGTCCTAGAAAATGAAAAAGTGAGAAACAGGTTTTACACGCTGTTTCCCACCTTATGACAAAAAACTATATGTATAGAATTGCTGGTGCCGGTAGAGGGACTTGAACCCCCACGGTTTCCCTCACGATTTTGAGTCGCGCGCGTCTGCCAATTCCGCCATACCGGCCTAAAATGATAAAACGGGGTACTCTACCAAGCTGAGTTATTTCCCGAATTCGAGCACATTCGACAAATTCTGCAACGTGCTTCAATACTTAAATAATATACAGGCAAAAGAAGCCAAAATCAATACCGGATTTTTTTTCCATTCCGATGTCAGTTCTGTAGTTCTCTCGATAAGTATAAAATAAACATTCCCGCTACATTTACATAGGTATTGGACGTTTCTGCCGAATCAGCCAATCCCCCATTGGGTTGTTGCATGGTAAACAAATAGCGCTCAGCTACCCGTTTATTTACAGGGGATCGGGAAAACGCCTGCTCCCCTAGCAAGTAAGCTAACGTCGACAACGTGAATGTACCTTCCCTTTGCTTGAACGCTCCATGTTCATCGATTTGCTGGGACATGGTTCTCAAAGTTGTATCAAACATGGCTGGATCACGAAGGAGACACGCTGACCACCCGTTGGCAAACCAGCGTGCGTAGGCAGGATGCATGGATTGCTCCCCTGAGCCATCGAGCATGACTGCATAGAGATCCTTTTTCGGGTCAAAAAAGCGTTCAAAATTGCTTTTTAACCGCTGGGCCTGTCCTTCTGCCGAGGTATCGGGAAACAACGCCGCTGCCGCTATGAGGCCTGCATACGTCTCTGCATTGTCAGCCGCATATTTGACCTTGTATACGTGATAGTCGTCGATTGAATGCGCTATTTCGCCCTTTTTCAGTTGGTAGGAGCTCCAGTAAAGACCGTCCACCGGATCGAGATTGTGCACGCTAAGAAACTGATAGGCTCGTTTGGCAGCTCCCCTTATTTTCTCGCGAAGCTCAGGCCGGTCAGTCCTCCTGTCAACTTCACGAGCGACATGAATAAACAGCGCCATCGTCGTGTCGATCCCGCGAATGGCAGCGAATTGGCGGTAGCTCCCCGGAACAGCTGGGACATACCCCTCACCTGCACGGCGGTACGAAAGGTGCCAGTCTCCCTGCGGAGTCTCTACGCGCATCAGCCATTGCATCCCTCGTTCCACTGCTAGCCAATACTTCGGGTCTCGGGTGAGATCGTGCGTGCTGATGAGCCCCATCAAAGCGTAGAGCATGTTTGAATCGGTATTGATGTAACCAGACTCCACGATCGCGCCTTGTTCATCCTGCAGCTGCAAAATAAAGTCGGCTGCCTGCTCCAGGCGTACGAGTCGTGAATCTCGTGCGGCCGCTTCTCCAACAGAATAGGCAAAGACCAGATTCCACACGAATAGAGCGACCAGCAGCAGCGAACCTTTCCGCCACACAGTCATCATTTGCTCACCTCCGGGAAACCATAGTTTCCCCAAATGAGCGTTACCAATTCCACACTTCGATCCTGCCCAGCTCAAAATCGTGAAAAAGCGGATTCTGCCGCAGCTTTTCTAAGGTGAGGCACACTAGTCATTTCCCCGCTTGAAGTAGCGAAGGTCTCAAATGTCTTCAACTCACCCGCGTAGACAGGCATCTGCAAAAGGGCTAGATCGTAATTTTCCAGCAGTTGCATCATTTGCTCTGGCTGCTGCTGCCCATTCCTCGTAGAAAAAGCCATTTCTGCCACATACCCATCCTCTATATGCGGCGTCCTCTTCCCTCATTCCTACTCTATTTTCCTGATTCTCCATCCCACTGCTTCCTTCCCATCCCCACCATACCGATACCAGGCTTGTCTGATTGCGTCATTAAATCAAGAGGGAGAGCATGGCATACCTGTGCCTTCATCTCCCACCTCCTTCCACAGGCAAAGAAGAAATTTCTATGAAGTTACATTTTTTCCAATTATATTTCATCAACAGCGCGCACAGCAACCGACCAGCGGAGTCCTTTCGTGACCTGGAAGACTAAACGGATAATCGAGCGGATGGCGTCCTCCTACAATCCATTTCCCGTCCGCTTTTTTACGCAATTGGTATACGCGAAAAAAGCGATCGCTCGGATCAAAGGCAAACCAGACGGCCAGCGTAACATTCGGTCCGCAACGGGAAAGCACCTGTGATCTGACGATAGGGGGTGCTCCGATTGTATCCCCCACCGGAACTGCCAGCTTTCCATTGATTCGGCGCAAATCCAGATTTCCGATCACCCGATTCGCTAGACAAGGGGTCATACTTTTTTGCAAGAATCGGCGAATTTTTGCGACTGATTGAAAGCGCTTTGGCAGCAGCTTTCCTCGGTTTCCCACCCTTTTGTGGGCGGAGAGAACGATGGTAAAAAATGCTCGCTCTGTATTTCTCACCGTTTGCACCCATATTTTTTTCATCCGGCATCCCTCCCTCCTACAAAGGTATGCAACCTGTAGCACATGCGGTTGGGCTTTTGCTTGCGTACATATTCGGCAACGGGACCGGACAAATTATTGTGGTGGTTTACCATTCATGATACAAGGAGGAACAAACATGCCTACCCAAATCAACACGGATTCCCTGAAAAAAGCAGAGGTGTCCACCGCGCTTGCCAAGTCGATGATCACCCAAGCCATTGAGCAATCTGCCGCTAACCCTCAAATGGCTGAAGAGGCACTTAAGCAGGCGTCCCAAGAAATCGCTCAAGCGCAAACCATGGTGTCTCAAGTACAATCCACCATTCAGACCCAACAAGCCCAGCAACAGCAACAGCAGCAACAATCTAAGTAGTTCATCCTCAGGCGAATCCATCCCGGGTTCGCCTGTCCCTATCGTGTGCTTGAACTCAATCGATTCTGGTAAAACCAACCAACCTCTCGTAAAATGAGCATACCAGACTTCATGTGTGATCAGAGGAGGGGGATCATTATGTTACAGCCGACAGGCATTAATCATTTTTTGTTTTCCGTGTCTGACCTGGAGAAGTCTTTTCGCTTTTATCAGGACGTCCTGGGTGCAAAACCACTCGTGCGCGGCAGAAAGCTAGCGTATTTTGATCTGAACGGGTACTGGCTCGCCTTAAATGAAGAGCAGGACATTCCCCGTCAGGAAATCCACCAATCTTACACTCACCTGGCCTTTTCGATTGAGGAAGATTTGTTTGATAACTGGCTGGCACACCTAGAGAAACACGAAGTCCACATCCTGCCTGGGAGAGATCGCGACGTACGCGACAAACGTTCCATTTATTTCACGGATCCAGACGGTCACAAGTTTGAACTACATACGGGGACATTGGAAGATCGGCTTGCCTATTATCGACAGGATAAACATCATATGACATTTTTTGAATAAAGCATGATTTCCTGCAACGGCTCGGCTCGATAAACTAGCTGCGGCTATGAGGTAGGGGCCAGTCACTTACGCCCTTCTCTTCTTTCTGGCGGACCGTCTTCCTGCTGCAGCTTTTTTGGTCACAACCTTTCTGAGCTGTGCTGCAGTCAATGGTTGTGTATACCTCGCTTGGTTGCGCAGTCCTGATTGGACGAGTCGTCCGCTGCTCCTATTTGCTCTCGCAACACGCACACCAAATGCTTGCATCGCCCAATGTACAGGAAAAGCAATCGACAACCTGCCATCCGCAGAGCCTGCAAAGTTAACCGCTGCCGCATAATTGCCAGAAGTCAACCACACAGATCCGGAGTCACCTGCCAGTGAGACTGCTGTCTGACCCCGGATCACCGTCTGGTTGCGAAATCGTATCGTTCCCAACCCGCCAAGACTGCCATAATCGACGTCGATGTCCGTATGGATGGACTCGACCACACCACTCACGCGTCCTGTCGTGCGACCCACTTTCTTAAATCTTGCACCCACTGCATACCCGCGTACGTGACCCCGTACCGTACCTACCGTTGCGTACCGAGGTGCGAGGAGCCCATTGGATGTCGGAATGGATAGGGCTGCATCCATATAGTTGACCGCATTCTTTTGTAATCGCACGAACCGGTACAACCGCCCGATCCGACTAGTGCCTGACCGACCTCCGTCAGCACCACCTGGTTGGATCGTTTCTGTATAGCTGCTTGTATTGTTCCGATTCAACACATGGTTGTTGCTCAGCAAGTAGCGCTGTGCACGCCGAGCTGCTTGGGAGACGATCAGCCCGGCTGTCCCAGATATGCCGGGATACCCGACGCTATAACCTGCGATGACTGGCCGGATTCTGCGACGGTAGCGTCTACTGGTCACTGTCGGGCGAGCGATCGGATGACAGCAGCAACGACCGGAAGCAATGGTCCTCACCGGTACCGAGACATGTCCCTTCGTCTTATGCCTTTTGACGGCGACACAGCTCGGGCAGCGTTTAACCACCGATGCACTTGCATCGATCGTATACACCACGATGCAGGCGCCGTCCTTTTTATCTTTTCCATTCACATATCCTACTCCGATGCCGATGACACCCGGCATCCCCTTCCACTTTTTCAACAGCTGTTGTTTGGCTCGTAACGCTTCCCGAAAGGTAGCCATAGGATCCCTTCTTTCCATCGATCGTTTTTACATTGCCATCGTATGTCAGACTTGGCCGACCTTATTGGACACCTGACACAAGCTTGACCGCCTTTTTTCCTTTTCTGCACAAAAAAACCGCCCAGCTCTCTTTTCAAGAGCAAGCGGTTTTGCGTTTTTGTCGTGGATGTCATCGTATAAGTTTAGGATGCTTCCTGTACAGCAGCTTCCGAGACAGACTGCTGCAAATTTTTATTGGTATGAACCAGTACAATGTTCAAAATGACAGCGGTCAATGAACCTGTCACGATCCCGTTTTGCAAGAGCATTTTCGCCATAGTAGGCAATTGATCAAACATACTTGGCACGGCAGCGGAACCCAGTCCAACTGCGATACTGCAAGCGGCGATCAACAAGTTTTCGTTTTGACGCAAATCTACCTGGGATAGGATATTGATCCCGGAAGCGACAACCATACCGAACATCGCGATCATAGCTCCGCCCAATACCGCATTCGGCACGATGGTGGTCAGTGCAGCCAGCTTCGGCAGCAGTCCCAGTACTACCAGGATACCACCCGCGCCAATCATCACGTCGCGCGTTTTAATCCCTGTCAGACTCACCAGCCCGACGTTTTGCGAAAAGGCCGTGTATGGGAAGGCATTGAAGATCCCGCCCAACATGATTGCGACCCCTTCACCACGCAAGCCTTTTACGACATCTTCCTTGCTCACATCTTTGTTCGTTACTTTTCCGAGGGCGAAATAAACACCTGTGGACTCTGCCATGCTGATGATGTTCACGAGAATCATCGTGATGATAGCAACGATGCTGAATTGTGGCGTACCAAAGTAAAAAGGCTCCACGATACTGAACCAGGAGGCGCTTGCGACGTTGGCAAAGCTGACCATCCCCATAAAATAAGCCACCACAGTACCGACAATCAGACCAAGCAAAACCGAAATGGCACGAATAAATCCAGTAAACAGACGATTGATAAGGAGAATAATAACGAGTGTTCCCAAAGCCAGAAGCAGATTGTGAGGAGCGCCGAAATCTGGCATCCCTTGACCACCAGCCGCATTGTTCATCGCTACAGGGATCAGAGAAAGGCCGATGATGGTCACGACTGAGCCTTGTACGACTGTCGGGAAGAAACGGAGCAGCTTTCCAAATAAAGGAGCCGCCAAGACGACGAAAATACCGGAAATAATAATAGCCCCATATGCAGTCGCAAGGTTACTCGTAGAAGCAATCGCGATGATCGGTCCTACTGCCGTAAACGTACAGCCCAGTACGACCGGGAGGCGAATCCCTGTGTAACGAGTCCCTAGAACTTGCAAAAGAGTGGCGATACCACAAGTAAACAAGTCTGCTGCAATCAGATAGGCGATTTGAGCCGGGGTTAGATGAAGCGCTCCCCCGATGATCAATGGCACTACGACTGCTCCCGCATACATGGCCAAAACGTGTTGCAAGCCCAGAGTTACCACTTTTTGTTTGGATAACATACGTTTTTTTCTCTCTCCCTCTATTTATTTGTTTTAAGCGTGTGTTGCAGCTGGTTCAATAAATTGAATCTCACCTGGAGACATGGACTGGATTCGAGCCAGAGACTCAATGCGGATGCCCTCTTTTTCCAGCAATCCTCGACCTTCCTGGAAGCTCTTTTCAATCACGGCACCGATCCCGACGAGATGTGCTCCCGCGTCCTTGATGATTTGCGTAAGACCTACCAGAGCGGCACCAGTAGCCAGGAAATCGTCGACGATTAGCACGCGATCCTCAGCTTGCAAATATTGCTTGGAGACGCTAATTTGGTACGTTTCCTGTCTTGTAAAGGAGTGAACAGGTGCCGAATACACTTCCTCGGTCAAGGTAACTGCCTTTTTCTTTTTCGCGTAGATAAACGGAACGCCCAGCGCAAAAGAGGTTGCCAGAGCAAAGTGGATTCCGCTTGCTTCAATCGTCACGACTTTGGTCACGTTCTGGTCACGAAACAGCTCGGCAAATCTCTCTCCGATCTTCATCGTCAACTGTGGATCTACCTGATGATTCAAGAAAGCGTCCACTTTCAATACGGATGCAGATAATACCTTCCCGTCACGGATGATGCGCTCTTGTAGTTCTTTCATCTATTTTCCCCCTCCATGGATGCAAAAAGCTATCGATACTATGAAACAAAAGTAAGCCCAGAGAGAACAGATCACGGGCTGGTAAGATCAAAATACCAACTCCAAGTGAAATCTGTCCCTCTGGGCTTGTTTTTCCCTTAGGTGCAGCACGCTATTAAATCGCGCGAACATCGCACGTACCTGTAAGCCTTATTTTTGAGATCACCAAAATAAGGGAAGGATCGTGGACGCTCTCCCACTCGTAGTCAGGCGATTTACGGTCACCCGGTAGAAACTGTTGGGCCTTATTCCCAAAATTATACGAGCCTTACTATGCTTTTTGGATATTGACCAATCTATCATATCTCCACGCATAGGAGCAAGCGTTAATTT
>JARDZO010000366.1 GCA_029240815.1 Brevibacillus sp. | reverse complement strand
ATATGAACAAGATGATTACCGATTTTATGCAAAAAGGCGGGGCGACACAGCCGGCAATCGCGGCACCCGTAGCCGTGAAGCTTCCGGAAGAGGTAGAGGACGCACCCATTGCCGCTCCTGCCGATTCCAAAAACTAAATCATGTGCCGATAGATAGATGATGGCAAGGAAGGAGCCCCTCCCAGCAGGAAGGGGCTTTTTGGCGCTAGTCGTCTCCTTGTTCGCCCTGGCCTACTTTTCTTGTCTTTCCATACAAGCGCATCATCTCTGAAACGGTTACAAACCGATACCCGCGTTTTTGCAGTTCAGGCAGGATTTCTTTCAGTGCTTTGACCGTCTGGCTGCGCTTGCCCCCGTAATCGTGAAAGAGTACGATGTCGCCGTTGCGAGCATTGTCTAGTACTTTATTTACGATCTTGGTTACACCCGGATCGGTCCAGTCTCGCGTATCTTGATGCCATGACCACATGACAACGAGAATACCCGCCTGTCTTGCGATGTTAACCACCGAATCGCTGTAGTACCCTCCCGGAGGTCGGAACAATTGAGGCCTCACACCGGTGTTCGCATAGATAATTTCCTGCGTTTTCTCCATTTCCTCCTGTAAATGATCGTTGGAGATCCTGCGCACATCTGGATGACTGTATGTATGGTTCGCCAGCTCATGCTGATCCTGAGCCAGCTGGCGAGCGACATCGGGAAATGCCTCCACGCGTGAGCCGACAACAAAAAAGGTGGCCTTTGCGTTGTACTGCTTGAGCAGATCGGCAATTTGTGCGGTGTACTGGGGATCAGGTCCATCGTCAAAGGTCAGAGCCATTACTTTCGTGTTGGTAGGTACTTCCCAGACAATTTCGCCACGGGTTTCGTAGTAATCACGGTCCCTCTGTGTTCGGGCCAGAGCAGAGCCAGTCAGAGACGGAATGAGCAACATCATCCCGATGAAAATAGCCAAAGCCTGCTTCTTCATCTAATTTCACCTCTTGGCAATGAAAGATAAAACGTGCATGTATTCGCTTCCTTACTATGCGCCAAGCGATGGCTATTATGTGGTGGACAGGAACTCTGGAGAAAAAGCATGGATGGGTAAACGATCCTAGTAATGATCGAGCGGAATAGCAATTCGAAGACCACTCGATGTGTCCGCCTTAAAAAGACACTTGTACTTTATAGACGGATACTTTAATCTAGTATCAGATTTGCCTGCAGAAAAACAAGATGGGTTGAAGAGATAGGCAGATGGAGGAGAAAACATGAAGGTTGCAAAATTTGGTGGTACTTCACTTGCGAATGCAGAACAGATAAAAAAAGTGTGCAGCATCGTCAGGGCAGATCAAGGCAGACGTCTGATCGTCGTCTCGGCCCCAGGGAAGCGATACAAGGATGATACAAAAGTTACGGACTTGTTGATCAATTATGCAGAGCGATATTTGGAAACGGGAGAAGCTGCGGCAGAAAAGCAGGCGATCCACGGTCGTTATCAGGAAATCGTCGCACAATTGAATCTGTCCGAAGAGGTAGGGGCACAGATCGGAGCAGAACTGGATGAAGTCCTCTCCAATCAGAAAGGGCTGTCTGCCGATCGATTCATGGATGCGGTCAAAGCAGCGGGAGAGGATACGTGTGCAAAGGTCGTCACTCATTATCTGCGCAGCCTGGGTGAGGATGCACACTATGTAAATCCGCAGGATGCGGGCATGCTTGTCACCGATGAGGTCGGCAATGCACACGTTTTGCCGGAAGCGTACGAGAAATTATCTGCGCTGCGTTCCGGATCTGGCATCACGGTCTTTCCAGGATTTTTCGGGTTCACCAAGACAGGGGACCTGGTGACGTTCTCGCGCGGGGGGTCTGACATTACGGGTTCGATTCTGGCAGCGGCTGTCAAAGCGGATGTATATGAGAACTTTACAGACGTCGATTCGGTCTACGTGGTGAATCCAAATCTGATCGAACAGCCAGTGGAAGTAAAAGAGATTACGTACCGTGAGATGAGGGAGCTGTCGTATTCAGGGTTTGGGGTGTTCCATGAGGAAGCGTTGATCCCTGCTTACCAAGCCAACATCCCGGTCTGCATCAAAAATACAAACAATCCATCTGCACCCGGCACGATGATTGTGAGTGAGCCGCCTGTATCGACCAAACGGGTGTCGGGTATCGCTAGTGACAGCGGGTTTTGCAGTATTTATGTCAGCAAATACTTGATGAACAAGGAAATTGGCTTTGGACGCAAGCTTCTGCAAATCCTGGAGGAGGAATACCTCTCCTACGAGCATACGCCATCAGGTATCGATAACATTTCTGTCATTCTGCGGGAACGTGATCTGACGGTTGAAAAAGAGCAACGGATCGTGGAGCGGATCAAGAGTGAGCTTAGGGTAGACGACGTCTCAGTGACGCACGGACTCGCTCTGGTTATGATTGTGGGCGAAGGAATGAGGCAGTCAGTAGGTACCACTGCGCGGGCGACGGCTGCCCTGGCTTCGGCGAAAATCAATCTGGAAATGATCAACCAGGGCTCTTCTGAGGTCAGCATGATGTTCGGAGTCAAGTCAGTGGAGGCAGACCGTGCTGTGATCGCCCTGTATCAGGAGTTCTTTGGCTGCGAAGAGGACGATCTGGCAGCAAAGGTACATCAGGTTTCTTCTGTGACAGTGTAAGAACGCAGCTCAAATTTTCCTTGCATCCATTGGTACGCGCGCCATTCAGGTACGCTGCTGGCAAGACCGACGATCCAGTAGCTGAGTGATGGATAGTGCCAGCCATCGCAATCGCTCTGGGAAGGAATCGGTGCAGTATGTGGATGGCTATGCAAGACACCTAGCCATTGCCTGTTCGCTTCACGGATGATAGCCAATGCGCGAAGGAAGTCTGCGCCATCCCACGAAAAGGTGTGCATGTCCATCTTGGACAAAGTCATGGGGATATGATCGGTGATCGCTGTACCCCGTCCGATCAGCAAAGCTGAATATTCATACGGGAACGCCTCTTGAGCTTCACTCAGGAGGCGTTTGTGTACTTTTCGGGTCAGGGATAATTTGTTATTCTTAAACGCAAAGGGTTCGCCTAACCAATCAGGTGACATGGAGGCCCTCCGTTTCTCTAAGGCTCCGCCAAAGGCTTGGCGTAGCCAAGTTTTCTAAGGATCGAAATCTTTGGACCTGGAGGTTTCAGGACAATGAGTATCATACATATAGGAGTCTGCGGCTGGGGCGATCATCACGATCTGTACACGCAAGGTGTGAAAAACCGCGACAAGCTCTCTGTCTACGCAAGTCATTTTCCCATTGTCGAAGTGGACAGCTCCTTTTATGCCATTTTACCACAACGAAACTACGAGTCTTGGGTCCGGGAAACACCGGATCGTTTTGGTTTTGTCGTCAAACCGTATCAAGCGATGACCGGGCACCAGCGAGGGAGTGCACCTGTAGACAGACGGGATCTGTTTCGACAGTTTGAGGAAAGCATCCAACCGCTCGTAGAGGCAGGAAAGCTCAAGGCGCTACTATTTCAATTTCCGCCGTGGTTTGATTGCACGAGGGAGAATGTCCAGTATGTAAAGGCATGTCGCCAAGCACTCACCGCCTATCCGTTTGCGGTGGAATTTCGGCAACGAAGCTGGTTCAATCATCAATTTCGCGAGCGTACGCTGGACTTTTTGCGGACAATCGAAGCGACACATGTCTTGTGTGATGAGCCACAAGTGGGGAATGGTTCCGTGCCGATCGTCGTAGACGTCGCGCATTCCGCTCTGGCGCTCGTCCGCTTTCATGGACGCAACCATTCAGGATGGAGAGATCCAGGAGAAGGTCAGAACTGGAGGGATGTTCGCTATTTGTACCGCTATTCGGAGGAAGAATTGGAGGAATGGGTTCCGCGCATTCAGCAGATCGCAGGTGATGCGGATGAAGTGTGCATTTTGTTCAACAATAACTCTGGGGGCGATGCCGCTTTCAACGCGAAGCAATTCGCGGACATGCTAGGTGTGCGTCCCAGCGGGCTGAATCCCAGACAGATGGAGTTGTTTTAAACAGAGAAAGAAGGGTCCACATGCTTGCAGCTATGGCAGTCTTGTTTTTATTTATTGGAGTGGCAGCAGGCGTCGTCGGCAGTATCGCTGGTCTGGGTGGAGGGATCTTTTTCGTTCCGGCGCTTTTGTTTTTTGCAAACGCCTATATCCCGGACTCCATGACAGCGCAGGCTGCTGCGGCGACCTCGTTAATCGTCATTGCGGTGACGGCGCTATCTTCTTCCATTTCGTATCTCAAGCAAAAGAAGGTAGATGTCCAAAGTGCCCTGCTCTTTTTTATCGGTAGCGCGCCAGGTGCTATTGTAGGTGTCTACCTTAATAAATTACTACCATTAGAAGGATTTACGCTCCTCTTCGGTTTGTTTCAACTGCTGATGTTCGTGCTGATGATGGTGAAAGACAAACTCAAGCCGCGCAGCATCAACTGGGAAATCAAACGCCATTTCATCGATCACGAGGGAAATGAATACGAATACGGATACAGCCGTTGGATGGCGATCCTGATTGCCTTTTTCGTCGGGATTACCTCCTCATTGTTCGGTGTGGGTGGAGGCGTTCTGATGGTGCCAGCGATGATGATTCTGTTTCGCTTTCCTCCGCACATCGCGACGGCCACC
>JARDZO010000105.1 GCA_029240815.1 Brevibacillus sp. | reverse complement strand
GGATGGAGGACGAATAGAATAGCATGTCCATCCAGAATGGACGTTTGTCATTAGTGCAAAATCGTGGTATATTCACAAAGAGTTATTTTTTTTAATTTTATTTAACATTTAGCAACAGACAGAGAGAAGGAGTGGTTGCGAATGAGTTGGAATCCAGAGGCTTTGGCAGCAGGTGTGGCAGACCAAGTAGTAGCATGGCGCCGGTATCTGCATCAAAACCCTGAGCTTTCTTTTCAAGAAAACAAAACTTCCCAGTACGTTTATGAAACATTGGCATCCTTTGGCAATCTTGAATTATCTCGTCCGACTCCGACCAGTGTGGTAGCCCGCTTGATTGGTTCAGAGCCTGGTCCCGTTCTCGGTATTCGAGCAGATATCGATGCTTTGCCGATTCAGGAAGAGAATCAGGTGCCATATGCCTCCAACGAATCAGGGGTCATGCACGCGTGCGGTCATGACGGCCATACGGCAATGCTTTTGGGAACAGCAAAAATTCTGTCTCAATTCAAAGATCAGATCAAAGGCGAAGTTCGGTTCTTTTTCCAGCATGCAGAGGAGTTGCCGCCAGGCGGTGCAGCAGAAATCGTCAAGGCGGGTGCTGCAGACGGTTTGGATTCGATTATCGGCATTCATTTGGCATCTTACATGCCCGTCGGAAAATTTGGTGTTCTATACGGAGCGCTGACTTCTTCTACAGATCGCTTTGATATCACCATTCAGGGCAAGGGAGGGCATTCTTCCCAACCGGAAATGACCGTGGACCCTATCGTTATCGGGGCACAGGTCATCAGTCATTTGCAGCAAATCGTTTCCCGTAATGTAAGCGCATTGGACAAGGTGGTCATCTCGGTCACCATGCTTAATGCAGGGACAGCCTATAATATCATCCCGGACACATTGACATTGACAGGTTCTACACGGTGTTTTGACGCAGAGATCCGTAAGAATATTCCGATGTGGATCGAGCGCATCGTCAAAGGGATTACGGATGCCCACGGAGCTTCTTATTCGTTTACTTATTCACTCGGCTACACGTCAGTCGTAAACGATGCGCAAGTGACGAAGCTGATGGAAGAGACGATCCGGGAGCGCTGGGGTGAGGAAGACATCATGTATATCGACCCATTGATGCCTGGGGAAGATTTTTCTGCTTATTTGGAAAAGGCACCAGGCTCCTTCATTCAATTGGGGGCAGGAAATGCGGAGAAAGGTTTTGTCTATCCACATCACCACCCGCGCTTTGATTTTGATGAAGATTGCCTCGTTCGAGGAGTAGAGCTATTCATTCGAGCAGCAGAGAAAGTGGTTATGAAAGAACACCAAAGATAGTACGGGGGGTACATCATGACGAAGGAACGCGTTAATGTGTTCAAGCTGCACTTCATTGTATTGGTGCTGGTAGCTCTCACTGAGTTTATCGGTACGAAAAAAATCAGCATCGGCATAGGGATCATCGCATTGTTTCCTATGTTGTATGCTCTCGTTCTAGGAGGCTTCATCAGCTGGCCGAAATTCAAATGGCTGAAAGAAAAAGAAATGAACGCCGCGGCAAATATTTTGGGGCTATCCTTTTTCCTTTTTATTTGTAAGCTGGGAGCGAACATTGGACCTGAACTGCCCAAGCTGATGGGCTCTGGCGTATCGCTACTGTTCCAGGAAGTAGGCCATATTGTAGGGACGATCGCGCTGGGGTTGCCTATCGCTCTGTGGATCGGTCTAAAGCGTGAGGCCATCGGTGCGACGTATTCGCTCGATCGTGAGCCCAACCTCGCTATTATTGTGGACAAGTTTGGGCCCAACTCACCGGAAGCGCGTGGAGCACTGGGCGTCTATATTTGCGGTACACTTTTCGGTGCCATTTACATGTCGATCCTGGCGAGCCTGCTAGGTAGCAGCGGACTCTTCCATCCGATATCCCTCGCGATGGGTGCTGCGGTTGGATCGGGTAGTATGATGGCTGCTGCGACAGGTTCTCTGGCTGTCATCTTCCCAGAGGCGGCAAAAGATATTGCTTTTTATTCTGGGGCAGCCAATCTGATGATGAGCATTATCGGTACGTACGTATGTATTTTTGTTTCTCTCCCACTTACCCAACGTCTGTATACATGGCTGGAGCCTATCATCGGACGTAAGAGCAAGGACAACCAAGAAGGGGGGCAGCAAAGCGCATGAACCAAATTTTGACGATCTTACTGATTGGCGTTATTGCTCTCTTGGGCAACTGGATTGGTTATCACGTACCACCGATCGAATCATTGCCTGGTATTTTGCTCTTGGCAGTCATTACACTGATCGGCATGGGCTTTACGCGCATCTTGCCGTTCAAATCACCAGTCATTGTCTGGATTTCCCTTTTCGCGATGATTGCCACCTCACCGTTTTTCCCGGGGAATGCCTTCACGGCTGCTGCCATCGGAAAAATCAATTTGCTTGCATTAGCGACACCGATTCTCGCTTATGCAGGTTTGTCGCTGGGAAAAGACATTCATCTCTTCAGACAGCTTAGCTGGCGAATCGTTGTCGTCTCGCTCGTCGTTTTTACGGGGACGTTCCTGTTTGCCACGTTGTTTGCCGAAGCCATCTTTAAGATTCAAGGGAAATTTTAATTTCATTGTTTGATTCAAAGACCTCCATGAGTGATTGTGCATGGGGGTCTTCTCGTTGGTAAAAAGAATTGATCGATCAGGAAATGACGGGTATACTCGTAATAATCAGAACATTACGGGATCATAGAGAGAGACGGGAGTGGAGAAAGCTTGATTATCGATGTAAAAAACGTCAGTTGGCAACGGGATGAGACAACCATATTGGACGGGATCGATTGGCAGGTCAAAGAGGGAGAGCACTGGTGTCTAGTCGGTCTAAACGGGTCCGGGAAAACAAGCTTGCTCAAAATCATTAGCGGGTACACGTGGCCGACCAAGGGCGAAGTGAGCGTACTGGACAATCTGTATGGGACGGTAGACCTGCGGGAAGTGCGTAAATCGATCGGATGGGTGAGTACGGCATTGATGGCACAGCTCCATGAGCACGAGACGGCGCTTCGCATCATCCTGAGCGGGAGAGAAGCGACCATCGGATTGTATTCTGTACCGCGAGAGGAGGATGTAAAGACTGCGCAAGAATTGCTGGTGATGTTTGGCTGTGAGGCACTGAAAAATCGTCCGTACGGCGCTCTTTCACAAGGAGAACGTCAAAAAGTATTGATTGCCCGCGCCCTCATGGCAAAACCTCGACTTTTGATCCTGGACGAGCCGTGTACGGGTCTCGACCTGTTATCGCGGGAGCAGCTGCTGGTAATGATCGAGAAAATTGCAAAGCAGCCTGATGGACCTGCACTGGTGTATGTCACACATCATATCGAAGAAATTTTACCTTGTTTCACTCACACGTTGTTACTGAAGGCAGGCAAGGTAGATCAGTCTGGGGAGACGGATCAAGTACTAACGCCAAAAGAGTTGACGCGTTTTTTCGGAGTGAGTGTCGACATCCGCCGTTCGCAGGGACGCTCTTGGATCAGTCTTGGCGAAGAAGCAGTCATTCGTTAAGTTTGGTTCCTAACGGCACGCTCGTGTATGATTGTGTATAATAGGAGTACGGAACTGTATCTGGGAGGAGAGGAGAGATGGAGGCATGACCAATGTGGTTGCACCGATCGCAGACTCCACCTGGGCGATCATCACCTATGAAGAAGCATGGAACAGCTACATCAATAGCTACGTGATCAAACAAGGTGATACGTTTGTGTTAATTGATTCCCAGCTGCGAAAGCACCGAGCCTTTTTGCAGAAATCATTAGAGGATATCGGGGCCAAAGCTGATCAAATCGAGTACGTCTATTTTACACATCGTCACCCTGATCATATCGGCAATGCCGACTTGTTTCCATCCCGGAATAACTGGATACATTTGGATGATTATTATGAGCTGGACGATTTTTCCCAAACGCTATTCGGACACACGTTTACCGGAAGCGGGGGAGATCTTCCATCGCTGCGTTTTCGACAACTTGCCTATCACACAGAAGGCTCCGTCGCCTTATTCGATCCGCAGTCGAAAGTGTGCTTTACAGGGGATCATCTCTGTTTTCCCGACGCGGATTTGGGAAGCATCGTAGGGGAAGAGCCCGAAGTTCGCGAAGCGTATAAACAGTATATACAGATGTGGAAAGGAAAAGAGCCAGAGCGTGTCCAGGAATACGCAGAAGGCTTGGAAATCATGCTGGATTGGCCAATCGAGGTATTGGCGACAGGACATGGCCCGATCCTGAGAGGAAATGTCGTTCCATTTATTCAAGAGATCATTTCATTAGTTCGTGGATAAACATAAAAAAGACTTGAGTCGGCGTGCGTGCATGCGACACAAGTCTTTTTTAGTGAGGAGGGTAAGTTATTCTTTCTTCTCTTTTTCTACAAGTGCTGGGTCCATGATTTGTACTTGGTATTTTTTGTTGAGGTCTGCGAGCCACTTATCGATATTGGATCTTCTGTTTTTATCTTTCACTTTATCCACGATTTCTGGTCGAGCTTGTTCCAGCGTTTGTTTATCATATTTGTCCTTATTCTTCTCGTAGTATGCCTTGATTTGCTCTTCTGTGACAGGGAACGCTTTTTCCAGCAATTTGTCGCGCATCAAGATCAGTCGAGTTTTTTCGCGGAACTCTTGCTCCGTCGAGTTTTTTTCATCGAGATACTCTTGGAACTTCTCAGGAGTCCCCAATTTTTCTTTGACTGGGTTAATGAGCTTGTCCAGCTCTTGATCCGTTACACTAACACCTTGGGATTTCGCTTCCAGTCTGAATAGCTCGGCAGCTACCAACTGTGTCATGACGGATGGACCAGACTTTTGTTTGAGAGCATCATACAATTGCGTTTGGGTGATGGTAGTATTACCAATCTTGGCTGCGACGGCATCTGTCGTTGTCTCTTTTGCCTGAGACACGCCGATGACAGCGAGGCCGAGAATTAATACGGATACGGTGAGTACGGATACATCAAACTTCTTCATTAAGTTGACCCTCTCTTTCGTGCTTATCTGCCAAACAGTATAGGGGGAACATACGGGAGAAATATGTAACCCTTTCTTACAAGAATTCCACAATCATTTGGAATCTACGGGTGATCCAAACGAATAGATTTCCGTGAAGGCAAAGAAAAGCCGCACAGCCATAACGATTGTGCGGCTTGTGATTCAAATGGAAATCTATGCGTTATCCAGCTTGTGTGGATGCTTTTTGCCATTCTTCCAGACGTTTCTCGAGTTCGGAACGATTCAGATGGAGAAAGCTGGGTGATGATTTGCCCATTAATTGGCGCAGATGGGTGAGGGCGCGTTCGTAGTTTCCTTTGGCTGCTTCAATCTCAGCGAGGCAGAACAGCTTCCATTCACGAGCAGATCGCTTGGTTGCGATGAGCTGATACGCTTCCCATGCACTCTCGACTTCTCCCAAACGAGCGTGAGAGCAGGCGATGAGCGCTAAAGAATCTGTCATACCCTGATCTCGCTGATAGATGCGAAACGCGACCTCCAATGCTTCACTATAGCGACCGGAAGAATAATAGACGATCGCCAGGTTGTAGAACAAATAGTGGATCATAGCTTGATTGAACAGCGAGGGCTGGTCCTTGCATACATGAATCCCTTGAACAATGAACTTTTCCGCAAGTTCATAATTGCCCGTCATAATTTCATGCGTTGATTTATCTAACATGGCTACTGCACGCGAGCGGTTCTTTCGATAAGAGGCGTCTAGCCATCGCAATCTCACTTCTGCGCGACGTTTGTATAGGTTGGCCATATATTGAAAGCGGAAAGGCCAATGCAGTCGAATAAACATGACCAAAAGTACGACTGCTAGCCCCGCCAATGTTGACGTCAGATTCAGACTCAAATAATCCACGCAGATGACACCCTCTCTTCCCTGCTGCTTCTACTCATCCATCTTAGCACAGAACCTGTTCGCGTGACAGAGCATTGCCTTTATTTCGTAAGTGGCAGAATGCCTAGCTGACGTTTGCTAGATAGCTGCTGGGCTGCTACAAATCCTTCGGAAACAGTGTAAAGCTCGTCGTTGATGGTAAGGATACGGTTGATATTGTTCTTACTGTTGTACCAGCCATCACCAGATTTTTTCAGGTCTTGCTCAGTGAGGTGGGTAATCTTGTTGGTCAATCTAAAACCTGATTTCAGATTTAATTGGTAGACATAGGCTCCCTGGAATGTGAATGAACCGTATTCATGAATATCGTTTTTCGCTTTTTGCTCGGCGGTCCATTCATAAACAGTCACTGGGAAAGCCAGAAGCTCTTTCTCCTTGGAAAAGAGGAGTGCTTTATGGTTCGACAACAGTTCCGAATCCGTCCCCCGATCACCGATGACAGTCTTGAACTTCTCCTTTGGATGCGTGACGTCCGACACATCAAAGAGGGCAACTTTCATACCTTGATAGAAAGCCATATCTTTGTCTGATTCGGCTTCTTTGCCGAAACCGATGATGTGGTTTTCGTCATACGGGTGCAGGTAGTCACTGTAGCCTGGAATTTTCAGCGCACCCAGGATGGAAGGTTCAGCGGGTTTTGTCAGGTCGATCACAAACAATGGATCGACTTGTTTAAATGTCACCATATAAGCGCGATTCCCGATAAAGCGAGCGGAATAGATACGCTCGCCAGGTGCGATACCTTCCAATTTACCGTAGGTGTGCAACTCTTGATCGAGAACGTACAGATTGTTTTTGGATGTATTCTCATCATTGCGCCACATCTCGCCGCTAGTCGTTGCGATCCGTAAGTACCCATCGTGCTCGTCGAGAGAAAACTGGTTGAGGATGCGTCCGGGAACCGTTCCCTTACCGGAGAAATTAAGCACTCCGTCAGCCATTCCAAAACGATAGATTGTCGTGTTGGATTTACTGGGAACCGGCAACAGAGTTGGGGCGAACGATTGCCTCATCGGCTTGAAATTCTCGGGCTGTGTTTCATTTTCTGTTACGGCAACGTAGAGATTTTCGGGAGAAGCGTAGATATTCTCACCAGCCCCCAAGTATGTGCCCAGAGACATTTTTTGTTTGGGACGATCCAGATTGACCCCAGCTACCATCAAATAATCGGGCTGAATGCTCTTGGGGAAGTAGCGGATGTCTGAATAGGGGACCGATTGATAGTGATCTCCCTCTACGCTATCCCGATAGAGGGGACCTGGCAGTTCCTCTTTGTCCTCAAAAATCCTGTAGGTGTTGACGTATTGGTTCGCCGCCACATACAGATTGGCACCCACTTTTCGTGATGAAAGGTACTGGCCTTCGATGTCCAACTGCCGAGTTAAACGGGGACTGGCTTTATCGGTAATGTCATAGATCATTGCTTTAACCGTTTGCTGCTCGTGAACATAAGGAATTCTGCGTTTGGAAACATTGGAAGCATTGGAATCGATGGTTTTTACTGATTCGCTTGCTTGCCCAATGACAATCAGCCGTTTTTCATCTACATAGAGCTCCAATGGTTGAAAGAGGCCATTGTCATAGGTGATACGGCTGCTGATCTGCATCTTGGCTGCAGGGTAAGCCAAAATGATGCGAACTTCATCGCGAGTTGCCTGGTACAAATACGTGCCGTCTGATTTGACAATATCAGCCTCATCGACACCCTGCACTTGGGTGTTTGTTGTGGAAAAATCAGTCGGAGCCCCTGCAGTAGAATCAGCCATTTTAGCCTGTGGAGCGGCTTGGGACATGACGGCAGTAGATTCCATGGCAGCAGGGTAGTTTCTGTTTTGTTGTGTGCGCCATTCTGTCTCCAACAGCTTTTTGAAGTGATCATACGAACCGACGACTGGCAATTCGTCTTTGTTTTCGGCCGCTACTTCTTCTTCTCCCATCGCCCCAGTAGCCGTAAAGAATGGGGTGAGTGCCAGTGTGAGAGCTGTGGCAACCAGTAGCATAGACCATCCTTTTTTCATGATATCCCCCCTAAGATCGAGCTTGTGTCGATTGGTCACTGCTTATTGGACGATAGGGATCAGCAAATGTTTCACACTTCTGCCGGCACAATCTACGGACAGGTGAGAGACCGTATGCTATAATAGTAGGCGGTTTATGATACCGATCACACCACTTCGTCAAAAGGGGCGTCATAGATGGAAACCTTGAAACAAAGCATCCTTGAGCTGATTACGGATACTTCTACGAACCTGCCGCCTGACGTGCGTCGCGCCGTCAACGCAGCAAAACTGCAAGAAGATTTGGGCACTCGCGCCGCTCTTTCTTTGTCTACGATCGCGCAAAACGTCGTCATGGCAGAAGAAAACGTTTCTCCTATCTGTCAGGATACGGGTATGCCGACATTTGAAGTGAAAACGCCGGTTGGAGTGAATCAACTGATCATCAAGAAGGCGATCAAAGAAGCAATCGCAGAAGCGACCAGAACCGGTAAACTGCGTTCCAACTCCGTAGATTCCTTGACCGGAGCGAACACCGGGGACAACCTCGGACCGGGTACTCCTGTGATTCACTTTGAACAATGGGAAGAGGATGAGGTCGAAATCAAGCTGATCCTCAAAGGCGGCGGCTGTGAGAACAAAAACATCCAGTACTCGCTCCCTTGTGAGCTGGAAGGCCTCGGAAAAGTGGGCCGCAATCTGGATGGCATCCGCAAATGCATCCTGCACGCGGTATACCAAGCACAAGGCAAAGGCTGCTCCGCTGGTTTTATCGGCGTAGGAATCGGGGGCGACCGCACTTCCGGATATGCGCTGGCAAAACACCAGTTGTTCCGTCGTGTGGATGACGTGAATCCGATTCCGGAACTGGCTGAGCTGGAGAGCTACATCATGGAAACAGCGAACCAATTGGGCATTGGTACAATGGGCTTCGGCGGAAACGCGACACTGCTCGGCTGTAAAGTCGGCGTAGAAAACCGTCTGCCAGCTAGCTTCTTCGTATCCGTTGCTTACAACTGCTGGGCATTCCGTCGTCAAGGTGTTCGCCTCAATCCGGAAACCGGTGAAATCAACCGTTACCTGTACAAGGATGAAGTCGTGGAGATGGATCTGACACCTGCAACAGCCGCTGACGCGAAAGAAGAGCGCAGAGAGGTTGTGCTGCAGGCTCCGATTTCCGAAGAGCAAATCCGCAGCTTGAAAGTCGGCGACGTCGTTATCATCAACGGCGAAATGCACACAGGCCGCGATGCTCTGCACAGCTACTTGATGGAAAATGATTGCCCGGTAGACTTGAACGGCGGAATCATCTACCACTGCGGTCCAGTCATGCTCAAAGACGAAGCTGGCGAGTGGCATGTGAAGGCTGCAGGTCCGACTACCTCTATTCGCGAGGAGCCGTACCAAGGTGAGATCATTAAAAAGTTCGGTATTCGCGCTGTCATCGGAAAAGGTGGCATGGGTGCCAAAACGTTGAAAGCACTGAACGAACATGGTGCCGTTTACCTCAATGCCATCGGCGGAGCTGCTCAGTACTATGCAGAATGCTTGGAAAAGGTAGAAGGTGTGGACTTTATGGAATTCGGTGTTCCTGAGGCCATGTGGCACCTGCGCGTGAAAGGCTTCGCCGCGATCGTTACCATGGATTCGCATGGCAACAGCTTGCACGCTGATGTAGAGAAATCTTCCATGGAAAAATTGGCGCAATTTGCTGCACCGGTATTCAAATAAGAAGATTGGGAAGCCTCTGGCACTAGTATAGTGCTGGAGGTTTTTTAAAATAGCCTGGCACTTCAGATCATGTCACGGCGTATATACTGGGTGTTTGACCATTGTTTGGAAAATGGGTATAAGTTTAGGTTCTTCGCATACGGGCGGGCATAGGTTAATAACGAAACAAATCCGAGAAGGAGTGATCGCGAGTGAACTATGTAGTCCGTGCGGGAGACACGCTAAACAGCATTGCTGCCCGCTTTGGCGTTCCTGTTCAGGAATTAATCCGTGTCAATAATATTGCATATCCATACTACATTTACGTCGGTCAAACGATCTATATCCCTACTGCCACAACACCGGCCCCGACTCCGCCCCCTATGAGTGACTTCGACCGTCGCCTGACTCGCACAGAGTATCGAGTAGATGCTTTGCGGGATGACTATACGAAGCTGAGTGATCGTGTTGATCGTTTAGAGACGCGCATGAGCCGACTGGAAACGCGTGTCACCAATCTGGAGCGCCCAGCACCACCACCTCCTCGTCCACGTCCGACCACGACCCCAACCCCGCGCCCTAGACAATAGCATAGTGATTTTACAAAGTTGAAATGCCCGAGAATCGCCTTCGGGCATTTTGTGTATCATCCCAAATTTTTGTTGTATAGTGATTTCCTCCGAACGCCTTGCTGCATAAGGTGGTAGGAGAGGATTAAGAGGAGGTGCGGCCATGTTTGGACTTAATGGGAAGATAGTGAGACACCACTTCATGGGCGTCTATGGAAAAGTGGTGCAGATCCGTGAACTGGTGGAAGTGCTGGATACTGTATTTGATTCCTTCCACAAAGTGAACACGATCAGCAAGACGATGCTGGGACCTCGCAAGCCGAGTGCCAAAAAGCTGGATCGACTTCGCTAGATGAGGAAACGAAGAAAACCCCGCTGTTTGCTCTAGAGCATGGACAGTGGGGTTTTTTCGTTTAGCAGAAAGAGGAACAGGGAATCGATGTGCATGACAAGCCTAGTTACTATTTTTATTCTGCATGGCTTGCATGCCCATTTTGACCATTTCCTTTACCATGCTGCCGCCCAAGCGTCCACCGATACGACCAGCGTCATGGGAGCTCAGTTGGCCATTGTACCCTTTCTGCAGGGGAACATCTAACTCACGTGCTACTTCATACTTGGCCTGATTCGGGTCCTCGACTTGCGCGACTTGCGCCTTCAAAGAATCCAGTCCATTTCGCGAGTTCGTAACGAGTGGGCGTCTGCGTCTGCTCATATAGCTTTCACCTCTACCCCTATGTTGCCCGTTTAGACCAATGCCTTGCGTTGGGTAAAGTCGGTTTCATTGTAGTAGGTATTGGCAACTAGCAAATTGGGTCCGGCACACTTGGCTTGCGGACAGTAGCAGTTGATTTTTTTGTTTAGCGAATGCTGCTGCCACGTGTCAAACATCGTTTGAAGCTGAGCGGATTGTATGTTTCCGAGCGGCTCTACATCACCGAAGTCAGTGACGATCACCTCACCCGTAAATATATTCATATTGAGGCGGTTGCGACCATCCGGGTCGTTGCGAGTGGTTACATTTTTAGCTTCACGCAAGCGTTTGATTAGCTCGCGATCTGCTGCGACAGGACTGCAGGCGAAAAATGGCAAAGTACCAAACAGCATCCACAGATCTTCATTGCGGATATCGAGCATACGGTGAACAGCGGCTCGCAGCTCATCTAGCTGGAGGACATCGAGATCACGGGCAAAGTCGCTCGCGTACATCGGATGGACTTCGTGTCGACGTGCTCCCATCTCTTGGATTTGTCGGTGAAGAGTCACAAGCTTTGGCCATGTCCGATGGTTCAGCATGGTTTCTGCTGAGACAAATACACCGGCATCCGCCAGCTTTCGCGAATTTTCCAGCATGCTGTTGAACAGAGCTTCTGCCTGTTTGGATGAAACCGACTGCCTTGCTTTTGCGTAAACAATATCATGGAATTCTTCTGGAGTAGACCAGTTCCACGAAATGTGCATGACATCTATGTAGGGTAGGATCAGTTCATAGCGCGAGAACGGCATGGACATGTTGGAATTGATCTGCGTTCGCAGCCCTCGATCGGTCGCATACTTGAGGATAGGCAGGATGACTTCTTTGACTGTACGCTCGCTGTACATCGGTTCTCCGCCTGTTATACTGAGAGTGAGGAGATCGCGCGCTTCATCCAGACGACGCAGGATAAGGTCAACAGGTAGGGCGGGATCGTCCTTGTAACGCAATGTATCACCCACTGCACAATGCTCACAACGGAGATTGCACAGATTCGTTACGGTAAATTCGACGCTAGTCAGCTTGTAGGCTGGTGGCGTCGCACCCGCCAACGGCTCCCATGGATCTTGGTGGGGTGTGAGTGGTGTAGTCGGAACCATGCGAATCAATTGTGGAAACCTCCTTCATTCTGTGTACATTCAACCTATTATAACGACATTCGAGTGGAAGGAGAATAGCTTACAGATGATTATGGGAATGTCTTTTAGTCGTGGAGTCTTATTTCACGATCGGAATGTGCTGGCTTGTGCGGAAGTGAAAGACGGAGTCATCCATTTGTGGGCTGAAAAAATAACGATTCGAACCATCGGCAAGCTCTGGTACCGAATCTTTTTCTCCTTTCCTTGGTACTATCAGTTGTTTCATTTGCTATTAGCTGGATACATCATTGCTGCTTTTTTGTATCCATCCATGGCAATTGTCGATCCCATGTGGATTGCGGTCTACATAGGAGGCTTTCATTTTGTCTTTCCAACTGTGATGAAGAAGTTCCACGGAGCCGAGCATAAAGTATTCAGTCATTATGGGAAAAAATCGATGGACGCAGTCTGGGAAATTGCGAAGGCGGATATTGTCAATGCGGGCTGCTCGACGAATCTGGTCGTTTGGTATTTCATTGGATTTGTGCTCACCGTGTTTTTCCTACCGTTGGAGTGGAGCGTTGCCTGCGGGATAGCGACACTATTGGCTGGAATGTTTGGCGATCGTTATTTGCGCAAATACTGCGGTTTTGCTTACAAGCTGTCCGGGTTTTTTCAAAAGCATTTCACGACTAAGGAGCCGGATCGCATACATCTGGAGACAGCGCTGAGATCTTATATCCTGTTTGAACACATTCGGGACAAAGAGCGCCGGGCAGCGTAAGTCGATCAAGCGAAAAAAAGGAGAGGGGAAACCTCTCCTTTTTTTATGCAGTTGATACCCAAAAAGCTTGGCATATCCAAGTTGTTTCATGCACAAAAGTTCATTAGAAGGTCTTATCTTTGATTACTGATCGTAGGTAAAATTCGTTGCTTTCTGGCCAATAACTTCTTCAAGTTTTCCAGATTGGCCAGAACGATGCCCGCAATAATGGTAATGCCCCCTACCAGCGACAAGACGGTTAGCGGCTCATGATAGAGGATTGCCCCTAAACAGAGGGGAATTAACGGCGAGATATACAGCCAAGTGGAAGGGAACACCGGATTGGTTTTGGCTACGAGCCAATAAAAAATGGTGTGTCCCATCATGGAACCGACAAAGATCAAATAGAGGAGAGATAGGGCTGCAGTCGGGGTAAACACGGATTCGATTATGGCCTGCTCTGTAAAAAACGATAAAAGGAGAAGCAGGAATCCGCCATGCATCATCTGAGCGGCATTCAGGGCGATGGGTGAAGTATGCTGGAATCGCTGGATAACATGACGAGAATAGACAGCGCCGCCAGAATAAAAAATTTGACCAAGTAAGACCACCAGGCATCCAAGAAGCCAAAGTTTGTTGAATGCGATCGCAAGGCCAGGTAAAAGCAAGATGACAACACCGGCCAACCCAACAAGACAACCTACCCAGGCTGAGCCAGTGAGCTTTTGTCGAGTAAGGAAGGTCTGAAGCAGTAGAATCATCATCGGCGCTGTTGCCGATAAGACCGCGGCTATGCCAGAGCTTAGATACTGTTCTGCCCAGTACAACGAAGCAAAAACCCCAAACGTTAGCCCTACTCCTGTAAGGAACATCTCTTTACAAAACAAGAGCGAGAGACTCGCTTTCTTTTTCCAGACCATCCATAAAAATAAGATAACGCCAGCTAGAAAAAAACGAATACCCGCTGAAAAAAAGGGCGATGCTCCAGCATCAATCCCGACTTTGATTGCCAAAAAGGTCGTACCGAAAATGAAACACATGACGATATAGTTGACCAGTACCATAGAAATTCCTCCTTTCCCCAAGCATAAGGGAAAAGGAATAGAACAGTTTTTAGCGAACAGAACAGATAATCATTCATGCAGTCATAATAAGAGGAAGGGAAGGGGGGACCTGTATGAAAAGAGGGGTGCTTTCCAATGATCATTCCGATAAGCTTTTCGAACAAATCTACGATTACCTTTTGGAACGAATCAGGCGCGGAGAGTGGAAGGAACACGAAAAGCTCCCATCTGTACGTACGCTGGCAATGGAGTTCAATGTGCACCGACTCACGGTGTTTAAAGCTTACCAGTTGTTGAAACAAAATCAAAAAGTGTATGTGAAGGATAAATCCGGTTACTTTGTACAGCCTGGCCATGGACTGTCGATAGAATCACGGAACGATCCCATCATTTCTGCCTATGTTCAAGAAAGTCATCTCTCGGAAATTCATCAGGTGCAGGCAACGTATCAATTTTCCAAAGCTCTGCTCGATCCGAATCTTCTGCCAAACCTATATTTTTCCGAGTACGTGAAAAAAGTCTTTGATCTGTATCCAAAAGTATTGGGAACGTATTCGACGACACAGGGGGATCAGGAGCTGCGAGAAGCCCTCTGCCATTACTTCATCAAGCGTTATCACTTTTACCTGACTTCGGATGAATTATTGGTTACATCGGGATCTCAAGAAGCCATTGATTTGGTGGCCAGAGTCCTGATAAAGCCGAGGGACGTCGTTTTTCTGGAAAGACCGACATACAGCCCAGCCATAGATGTCTTTCGAAGACAGGGAGCTACGATCGTCCCCATCGAGATTGAGGAGCACGGATATGATTTGGATCAGGTAGAAAAGCTTTTGCAGAGCCATAAACCACGGCTTTTTTACCTCAATCCTACCTTTCAGAATCCAACGGGCTATACGATCCCTGTTGAGCAACGTAAGCGGTTGGTGGAATTGGCAGCGCAGTACCAATGCTTACTGATAGAGGATGATCCATATCGAGATATCTACTTTGGAAAAGAACCGCCTCTGCCGCTGTTTTCCTACGATACGTCGGGAACGGTCATCTACATTCGCAGCTTCAGCAAGTACATCGCCCCTGGCTTGAGCATCGCCGTCATCGCCTGTCGTCCCTCTGTCATGAAACTGTTGATGAGAGCGAAATCACTAGCAGACAGTGGCACTCCACTCTTGAATCAAAAGATTTTCTTGCACTACTTTTTTTCCGCACGCATGCAGCAGCATTTGGAGAAGCTCCGAATTGCGCTGGCCATTCGCAAGGAAATTATGGAGGAAGAGTTTTCTGAGACCGACTGGAAATGGGTCAGCCCGGATGGAGGCTTCAATTTGTGGATGATGCTTCCTGAATCTGTTCCCATGGATGATTTTCTCAGTAAAAGCATCGAGCATTCCATTACGTTTGTACCCGGATCGATATGTGATCCACTTCGGGAGTCAAAATCATGGATAAGAGTGTGCTATTCCTACTTGAATGAGCAGCAATTGCGTGAAGGGGTGCAGCGAATGATCAGTGTGTACCAGATGTTGAAGTAAACCATTGTTGTTCCCTCCTGATTTGTCTGGTAAAATTTTACTCACCATCAGTCCATGAACAGATAGGTGGTGCTGAGAAAAGGTAGTTGAGCAGAGGAGGTCATGGAGCAGCAAGGCCATGAGGTAAAGATAGTCCCCACGACCTTTCGTTTTATGGACGGTGCTACCCACTTTCTGCAAATTACCAAATAAAAATAAAAAAGCCGCTCATGAGCGGCTTTCTTTTGTAGGCTTACTTTCTTTCCAAGGGCTCTTTTTCCAACTGGCGGTAGGTCTTGCCTTTGTCCACATACGATTGACGAATGCGGATGAGCTCCTTGTGATCCGCTTCTGTCAGATCACGTTTGACTTTTGCAGGGTTGCCGACCACGAGCGTGCGAGGAGGGACTTTCATCCCGGGAGGTACAAGGGCTCCGGCTGCGACCATTGCATCCTCGCCAATTTCCGCTTTATCCATAATGATGGAGCCCATCCCGATCAAGGCTCCGCGTCTTACGATACAGCTGTGCAGAACAGCGTTGTGACCAACCGTTACTTCATCTTCTAAAATCAGAGGATTATTTGGGCTTTGGTGCAAGGTACTGTTGTCTTGCACGCTCACACGTCGACCGATGACCGTTGGGGCAATATCCCCCCGTATGACGGTGTTATACCAGATCGATGAATCCTCGCCAATTTCTACATCGCCAGAAACGACAACACCTTTCGCGAGGAATACAGATGGATGGATGCGTGGATTGACATTTTCAAATGAGAGCAGTAACATGACTTCCTCCTAATCAATGTATGTGTGTACAATCACTTTGCAATGGCCGAGGATGAATGATCGAAAATCGCCCGGTCTTAGCGTCGCAATCGATGATAGTGCCAGCCAGTTGCTCCGCTCCTTCTTCTTGATACAGAAAGCGAATTCCGCAGAGTTCCAGTTCGTGATCACCCTTCTGTGCTTCGGTGATCGCGATACTGTAGGTAAAGCTCCCACAACCCGTTGTTGTAGGAATGAGTTTTATCCCGAGCTTGTCTGAATCAGGCTCTTCAGCGATCAACAGGGCAAGGCGTGCTGCTGCGTGTGGGGTAATGATTATCACGGTCAACCCTCCTTGTAACACCCACTATTGTACTACAGGTATTGGAGAATGAACAATTTGGCTGAGTTTCCAGTATGCCTTGGTTGACCGATCAAACACCATATGATAGAGTAAGTGTTACTGAAACGCAGGAAATGTGGGTAGTCGCTGCCGCGGTCGTTCGCGATCGGCGGTAGAGGAAAGTCCAGGCTCGCCCAGGCTGAGATGCTTGGAGTGTTCGTACCTGGTGTAAACCAGGGCAGTGAGGTTCGCCTCGCTGACGGCGTGGAAAAGGCTCTCTCTGAGGCCTGAGTACGCTGAAAGTGAAAGTGCCACAGAAACGTAGCTTTTCTGGCGACAGAAAAGATGGAACGCGGTAAACCCTGCGAGCGAGAAACCCAAATTTGGTAGGGGAACCGTCCTAAAGGAACCAAACGGAGGGACGGATGGCGTCTGAGACGTCATAGATAGATGGCTACCGCTCTTGGTGCGAGGGGAGACCCGATTGAAGCACGGGAGAGACAGAACCTGGCTTATAGCATTTCCTGCTGGAACGTAAAGTAAAACCGTCTGAGTGATTCAGACGGTTTTTTTGCGTTTATAAAAAGCTATGGTGATAAATTCAAACGACTGTCATAAGTTGGCAGGGAGTGGACATGCAACATTTTTGAGAATACTCACGTCAAATAGAGCACTTGCCTAAAACGCACGACAAAATGAGGCAAGAACAGACAGAACATATACGGGCTATTTAAAAGTAATGGAGGGATTACATTTGAAAAACATGAAATCAAGATCTGCACAAGATCTGAAGAAAATACTTGCTGGAGCTGTTTTGGCTGGAATGCTGGCTGTGCCAAACGCTGGACTAGCAGCTACCGCGCTGCCACTCTCTGATATCGCGAATAATGCAAATAAAGACGCGATCCTGAAACTCAATTATGCAGGAGTACTGAAAGGTTACACAGACGGAACATTCCGACCAGACAAAGAAGTTACACGTGCAGAGTTTGCGAAAATTGCCGTACTGGCGATGGGGTACACCGATGAGCAAGCGAACTTGCTGAAAGGCTCAACCAAGTTTAAAGACTTGCCAGCAAGCCACTGGGCGACAGGATACATCAATCTGGCGGTGTCTCAAGGAATTATCAAAGGATATCCGGATAGCACATTCAAACCAGATAGCAACGTGAAAATCGCCGAGGCACTGACTGTTTACGTCCAAGGGTTGAAAATCGATGTGAATGCATCTTCCACAGGTGAATGGTATTACCCGTACCTACTGGCGGCAGACAAAGCGGGGATCTATGATACAAAAGAATTGCCGACCATCGCAGCCAAGAGGGATATTGTAGCTAAATACTCCGACAAATTCATGGAAACGCCTGTGTATGCCAATGGCTCTTACTATGACAAAGATGGGAACGCGGATGGCACCATCAAAAAGCTGCCAGTTGTGAAAGGCACTGTTACTTCTTACGACAAGTCATCGAAAAAACTCAAGCTGGCTGGACAGAGTGGAGATATCACGATCTCTGACTCTGCTCAAGTGTACGGCAATGTCGTCGTAGGAGCACAAGTCGAATACATCGTGAAAAGCGGAAAAGTTGCCTTCCTGACCGTTGCTACAGCGGAAGCCAACATCGTAGAAGGTGTAGTGAAAACGGGCTTGAACTTCACGACAGCTGTTGGGGACGAGAAAAAGTTTAAGGCGATCGTGAACGGAAAAGAAATCGTGCTGGAAGTGGAAAATGGCGTGAGCGTTTCCCGTTCCCAGATCGGCCAAAAATTTGTCGCTGTGATGGACGAGGATGGCAAAGTATCGTCGATCACATTCGCGAAGAACACGACGATAGGTACTGTGGAAAAAGTATCGTCGGTGAGCGGCTCCAACTCGAAAAAAGAAATCAAGGTAGATGGAACAACCTACGTCCTGACAACTTCTGCGACTGTAAAAGAAAAAGCGCATCCGCAAGCAAAAGAAGTATCCAGTTCCTTTGCTGACATCGAAAAAGGAGATGTAGTCGACCTGACGATAGACGTGGATGGCAAAGTCACCGCAGTGACCATCACCAAGCTGAGCGTGGTTGAATCCATCAGCGTGGATACGGACGAAAATATGATCAGCTTCGACGGCTACGATTACGAAGTCCTGGAAGATACAGAGCTGTTCGTGGATGAAGACGACGTATCCGAACTCGACGATCTGAAAAACAATCAAGTAGCGATCCTTACATTTGATGAGAATGGCAACCTGAAAAAAGTAGAGCAAGGCGTGGGAGTCGCGAGCAACAAGCTGATTGAAGATACGACAGCGTATCAGGCTGGCAACCCGGCCAAGCTCGCTACGATCAAGGTAGAAGGCAAGACCTATGACATCTTAACAACTGCCAAGCTGACCATTGACAAGGAAAGCCTGTCCCCGACATCCATCGGCACGGACCAATTGAACGATTATCGAATCATCACCTGGAAGTACAACGTCGGCACCAAAAATATCGTCGAGCTGACTTTGGAAAAGCAGACGGTGACTGGCTATGTAACCAAAAAGTCAGGTGATAAGATTACTGTCGATGGAAAAGTGTACGAATTGGCTTCCGGAGTGACGATTGACAGCGATGCTGCCTCCAACGACAAGGAATATACACTCACACTGAACAATGCGGGTAAAGTAAAAGCGGTAACGGGTGCTGCGAAAAAAGTGAGCGGTGTAGTCGATTCTGTGGAAGTTCGTAAAGAGGACGGAAAAGTGATTTCCGCCGTTGTGGAAGTGAATGGCAAGAAATACGATGTCGACGACGAGGACGCGGTCAATGACGTGGATCAATTCGAATATGCCACATTGACATTGAATCGTGATGGTGACGTGACAGCAGCATCTGCGCAAGGGAAAAAGGCACAGAGCGACGTGAAATTCATCGGCATTGAGTCTCGCGTAAACGGGGACCAATACGTATTCTACGACGATGTATCCAGCAGCCTGAAAATGGCGAAAGACGCTCAGATCAAATATTACGATGGCTCTGATCTGGATGAAGACGAGATCAAAACAACAGACAAGGTTGACTTGTGGACAAATGCAGACGGTCAAGTCTATGTGATCGTCGTCGCGAAACGATAAGAGAACCATCCTGATACTCTGAAAAGAGGCATTGCACCCACCTATCTTTTGGAACGTCTACGCAAAGGATTGGGTGGGTGTTCGTTTTTAGTGGGTATTCATCCATTCCTACTCCTGGAAAGAAAAACCCTATGGAAAAGGGCGTACTAGCATAAGCCCTTTTCCATAGGGTTTATGGAGGAGGTGAATTCCTTGGATGAATTGCGTATGTTCAAACAGTTTATCCATGCTGCCGAACTAGTCTGGACTCAGATCGCCACATCGCCTAGAGGGAAGCCTGTCTATACGATTAACAATGTAGATTTCACACCCCTGCCGGAGAGGTACAACTCAAAGCGAAAAATTTCCCGCATCTTTCGTCGTTACTGGGGGAGGCAACTAAGCGAGACGATGATTCGCAATCTGAATCTCCGTCTAGTCAAAGGGAAGCTCTGTATCCCATACGGAGAAACTCCACAATTCCCCACCGTGGTTCAATCGCTTCAGCTCAAACTAAATCGTCCCAATCAGAAGGTAGTTTCAGCGGTATTAAGCGGAGCAAACAAAAAAGTTCGGGTTGATTATCGATTGATTCGTGTAGGCGCTACGGCCCCTTATACGATCATGAAACGGTCAGGCAAGGAATATGACCGACGATACCGACCACCTGTGGCAACGAACACAAAGGCGAAAGCGAAGGCTGCAGCGAAACCAAAACCAAAGTCCAATGGAAGAAAAAAGCTCCTCAAAACCCCGTAACTGGGGTCGAGGAGTTTTTCTCGTTTATGCTTCGATCGAAACGTGGTATTCCCTAAGCCAGTAATCCAGCTGCCCCAAGAAGGCAAACAGTTGTGGAGTACTCATCAGCTGTCCGAAAAACGGAATGCTGGATGCCTGCGCATCCGATTCAGCAATACGTCGAATGGTCGGGACATCGATTAAAGGCAGCAATGGAGAAGTGGGGTCATTCAAGATATCCAATAGCCACGTACGAACACCCTCCGTGTAAGAAGGATTGTGCGTTTTGGGGTACGGGCTTTTTTTTCGATAGAGGACTTCATCAGGCAAGTAACCTTCCATCGCTTTTCGCAAGATGCCTTTTTCCCGATTGCCGTAAGTCTTCAACTCCCACGGGATGTTCCAGACGTACTCGACGATGCGATGATCGCAAAAGGGAACACGAGCTTCGAGACTTGCCGCCATACTCATCCTGTCCTTGCGATCCAACAGGGTATTCATGAACCACGTAATGTTGAGGTAAAACATCTCGCGACGGCGCGCCTCAAAAGGGTTCTCGCCAGGCAGTCGAGGCACTTCATCGAGTGTTTCTTTGTACCGCATTGCGACGTATTCTTCCGGCTTCACCCAGTCCTTTAGTTCGGGTGCCAACCAAGACGCGCGTTCCTTGGTTGCTCTGGCCCAAGGGAATGTACCTGCATTCAGCATTTCCTCCCGATGGAACCAGGGATAGCCGCCAAACACTTCGTCCGCGCATTCACCTGAGAGGACTACCGTCGTCTCTTTCTTGATTTCTCGACAAAAGAGGTAGAGCGATGCATCTACATCAGCCATCCCGGGTAAATCGCGGGCGAGCGTTGCTGTTTTCAGCGCATCGATCAGCTCATCGGTATCAAACTCAATGTTGTGGTGCTGAGTCCCTAAATATTGAGAAACGAGTTTTACATACGGTGCATCCTCATTAGGCTGGAATGCGCTGGCTTGAAAGTGGCGGGTATTGTCTACATAATCGATTGAATAGGTATGCAGGGTCCCGCGCCCATCCTTTTTGAAGGATTGAGCAGCAACTGCGGTGATGACACTGGAGTCCAATCCACCTGAGAGCAGAGTAGAGACGGGGACATCTGCCACCAGCTGACGATGGATGGAGTCTGTTACCAGTTCCCTTACTCTTTTGGCTGTATCTTCTGCATTGTCCGTATGCGGACGGCTTTCCAATTGCCAATAGCGTTGTTGTTTGACACCATCTCGGGTGACGACGAGAGAGTAGCCCGGGCGCACTTCGTGAACATCACGGAATACGCCATGACCGGGCGTGCGAGCCGGGCTGATGGCAAACACCTCAGCCAGTCCTTCGCGTGAGAGCACAGGCTTGACATCGGGATGGGCGAGCAAGGATTTCAGTTCGGAGGCAAAGAGAAAGGAACTGCCCCGTTGTGCATAAAATAAAGGTTTTACCCCCATCCGATCTCGTGCAACGAACAGACGCGAAGCTCGTTCATCCCATATCGCGAAGGCGAAGATCCCGTTGAGGTGATTGACGCATTCCGTTCCCCATTCGAGGTACGTGTGCAGCAGTACTTCCGTATCGGAGTGGGATTGAAACGTATGACCAGTAGCCAAAAGCTCCGCACGCAAATCCTCCGTATTGTACAGTTCACCATTATAAATCATGGTACACGCATATTCGTTTTGGAAAGCCGTCATGGGCTGTTGTCCGCCAGCCGGATCGACGACGACCAATCGACGATGTCCGAACGCAACTCGTGGAGTGACCCAGAAGCCTTCTGCATCGGGTCCACGTTTCGTCAAACAGTGCGTCATTGCTTGCAAAACCGGACGCTCCTGGGAAAGGTCTTTTTCCCAATCAATCCACCCTACGATTCCACACATGTCTATTCACCCTTCCCATGAAGCATTGCACATCACACAGCGTATGCAAGACGCCCAGTTTGATTGTCTGTCCAGCAGGGAAATCGGACAAAAAAGCGGAACTTATAGAAGATTTCAACAGACGTGGAGGATGCGGTGGACAATCTCACACTACTTCTTATCGAGAGAATGGGCATTTTGTTAACGCTTGCATTTATCCTCACGCGAATTCCGTTGTTCCGCCAACTGTTGGACAGGGAAATTCATGCGGGGACATCCATTTCCTATTCCTTGATGTTCGGACTTTTTGGCATCGCAGGTACTTATGCCGGTGTCGTTGTAAAAGAAGATTACTTCTTGCCAGCTTTTTGGATCTTCCCGCTCTCCGCAAGCGATATCATCGCCAATTCTACATTGGTAGGAGTTGTCATTGGCGGGTTACTGGGTGGACCGCTGGTGGGGTTGGGAGCGGGAATTATCGCAGGTGCCCACATTTACGGTATGGGTGGATTTGCCGCCGTTCCTGTGGGGCTTTCAGTCCCGATGACAGGCCTGTTAGCAGGATATGTCGCTCGTTTTTTTTCCCAAGAGAGAGTCATCTCTCCCTCGAAAGCCTTATTCATCGGCATGTTTGCTCCTGTCATCCAGATGTCACTCATGTTGATCATGGCAGGTCCGCCAGATCTTGTCCGTACCGTCGTCAATTTAATCGGCGTCCCTATGGTTTTGACCAATAGCATCTCGATTGCCATCTTTACGACCATGATTCGGGTAGCCTTGCAAGAACAAGAACGATCTGCTGCGATGGAAGCGGAGCGTGCATTTACGATAGCAGAGCGGATCTTGCCTCATTTAAAGCTTGGTCTTACGCCTCAAACCGCACAAGCTGCCGCTTTATTGCTACAAAGGGAAGTGAAAGCAGCGGCGGTCGCAGTCACAGATAGGGAGCAATTGCTAGCCCACGTAGGCGCTGGAGCAGAGCATCATTTGCCCGGAGAAGCCATCGTCGGGGATCTCGACAAGCGTGCCCTTTTCAGTGGAGCCATTGAAAAAGGGTTAAGCCCAGACGTGTTGGGATGCACACGAAAAAACTGCGTGTTGCAGGCAGCTATTCTAGTCCCGATCCGCGAAGGTGGGAGTGTCGTCGGCCTGATCAAGCTATACTTCCGCAGGCCCCAGCATATCGGTAAAGTACAGGAGGCATTGGCAAAAGGGCTGAGCAACCTGATCTCCAATCAATTGACGCTGACGCTGACAGAAAAAATGAAAGGGCTCATGAAGGATGCTGAGCTGCGCATGCTCCAAGCACAGATTCACCCTCATTTTCTGTTTAATACGTTAAACTCGATCGTAACCTTAATTCGGATCGATCCTCATTTGGCGCGACATATGACCGTGCAGCTCGGCAATTTTATGCGGCTTACTCTAAAGCTGACGTCCACTCCGCTGGTGCCTGTACGTCAGGAGCTTGATCATCTGCTCGCCTATCTCGAAATTATTAAAATACGGTTCTCAGAACAATTTGCAGTGAGGTGTGACATTGGGGAAGGGGTAGAGGAGGGATTGATTCCTCCTGGTACCTTGCAGCCACTCGTGGAAAACAGCATTCAGCACGGATTGCGGCACATGCCGACCGGGGGAGAAATTGTCCTGACCGTAAAAAGAGAGGAAAGTGCCATTCGGTTCACCATGGAAGACAACGGCAGCGGGGTGCCCCCCAATCTGCTTCAGGTCTTGGGGAGGATGCCGACAGGAAGCAAGGAGGGCAATGGAATCGGTGTCCATAACGTCAATCAGCGGTTGGTCAGTTTGCGAGGACCGGACGCTCAGCTCGTTTTTGCGAACAAGACTGAGGGTGGTTGCTTGATCACCTTTTCCATTCCGATTCAAAAGGAGGAGAGTGCCTGATGACGATTCGAATCATGATCGCGGAAGATGAGCGGCTCGCGCGTGAAGAGCTCATTTATTTGCTTCAGCAGGAGGATGACATCGAGCTGTTGGCCACGGCTACCAACGGGAGAGAGCTTTTGGAGCTGGTCGAGAAAAGCGAGCCGGATGTCGTTTTTCTCGATGTGAAAATGCCCGAGCTGGAGGGTACGCAGGCTGCGAGGATGCTGGCCTCCCGCAAGCAGCAGCCACTCATCGTCTTCTGTACGGCGTACGAGGAGTTTGCGGTGGATGCCTTCAAGCTATACGCGGTCGACTATGTGCTCAAGCCGTATGAGCCGAAACGAATACAGGAAACCCTGCAGCGCATACGTGAGCGATTGGCCAAGGCAAAAACGGAACAGGCAGCGCCAGCCAAACGCACCAAGCTGCTGGTGGAGGAGAATAATCGACTCGTGGTCATCGATCCTGCCACGATTGTGTACGCAGCTCGTGAGGAGCGCTTCGTGCAAATTCATACGCAGACCGATGCATACACGACCCGAATGACATTGACACAGCTGACAGAGAAGCTACAGGCGTACGATTTTTTTCGCACGCATAAGAGCTATCTGGTCAATTTGCAATATGTGAGTGAGCTGACTCCGTGGTTCAACGGGGCGTACAACCTGAGTCTGAAAGGTGATAACCGGATTCGAATTCCTGTTTCCCGCACGTCTGCAAAAGATTTGCTGAGAAGGCTGGAGGAATAAGTCTTCCATTTTTTGCAAATGACGATGACTGGTTTGCCGTTGGCGCGCAATCCCCGACATTTGGCGCAGAAAAACGCCATGGAAGCGCCACATTCTCTACAATATAGGAAGCGCTTTCAATTTTGTTTGAAGAGGGGAGATTCCAATGGGCAACTCGGTTTCAGCGCAGAAGAGTGGGGAACAAAATAAGTCAGCCTCACATTATTCAGCGATTATCAAGTCTGAGTCGTTTCAAGAATTGTTGAGACGAAAGAAATCGTTCATTCTGCCTTCATCAATCTTTTTCTTCGTGTTTTATTTTTCACTCCCGATCCTGACTTCCTACTTTACCGTCTTGAATACGAAAGCGTTTGGAGCCATTTCGTGGGCATGGGTCTTCGCATTTGCGCAATTCATCATGACGTGGGGGCTTTGCATCCTGTACACCAGACGTGCAAAAGAATTTGACGTGCTGGTAGAGAAAATCAAGCAGGAGACAGGGGGCAAGAACTCATGAACGTTACGGCATTTTTACTCTTTTTAGCCATTGTACTGATGACCCTGGTCATTACGTATTACGCTTCTAAGAAAACCAACACGACCAGTGAATTTTACACGGCTGGCGGCGGCTTGACGGGTTGGCAAAACGGGCTTGCGATCGCAGGAGATTATATGTCGGCGGCATCTTTTTTGGGAATCGCGGGAATGATCGCGCTGAGCGGTTTCGATGGATTTTTCTACAGCATCGGTTTCTTGGTAGCCTACCTGGTCGTGCTTTATCTGGTAGCAGAGCCATTGCGAAATCTCGGTAAATATACGATGGCGGACATGATTGCTGCGCGTTTTAACAATAAACAAATTCGCGGTGTGGCTGCTCTGAACACGATCGCGATTTCCATCTTCTACATGATCGCACAGCTGGTAGGGGCTGGTGCCTTGATCAAGCTGCTGCTGGGTCTCGAGTATACGACCTCCGTATTAATCGTCGGTGCCTTGATGACCGTGTACGTTGTGTTTGGCGGCATGACGGCGACATCTTGGGTGCAAATTGTAAAAGCCGTCTTGTTGATGTTAGGTACCTTTGTGATTTCGGTCATGGTTTTTGCCAAGTTCGACTTCAGCCTGTTGAAAATGTTTGAACACCTGCAAACGGCGACACCATTGGGAGAGCAATTTCTGAATCCAGGAAACAAATTTAAGATCGGTCTCGATACGATATCGTTGAACCTCGCCTTGGTGCTCGGTACAGCTGGATTGCCGCACATCCTCATTCGTTTCTTTACCGTAAAGGATGCGGCAACTGCACGTAAATCTGTCGTTTACGCGACATGGATCATCGGGATCTTCTACGTCATGACTGTGTTCCTCGGCTTCGGCGCTGCGGCTTTCGTAGGGGCAGGGAACATGGACCCGGCCGGCAACATGGGAGCACCATTGCTAGCCCAATCCATCGGTGGCAACTTCCTGTTCGCTTTCGTCTCGGCAGTTGCTTTTGCCACCATTCTCGCGGTAGTGGCAGGATTGGTTCTCACAGCAGCTTCTGCATTCGCCCAGGACTTCTACGGTCACGTCCTCCGCCACGGAAAAGCGACGGAGAAGGACCAGATGAAGATGGCCAAGTGGGCATCGGTCGGCGTATCGATTGTATCCATCATTCTTGCTCTGTTTGCACAAAAGTTGAACGTGGCGTTTCTGGTTTCTCTGGCTTTTGCGGTAGCAGCAAGCGCCAACTTGCCTGTCATTCTGTTCACCATTTTCTGGAGAAGGTTTAATACTACTGGTGCCATTACTGGGATGCTCGTAGGGCTGTTCAGCTCACTGATACTGGTAGCTATGAGTCCGAACGTTTGGAATCCCGTAGCAGGCAAAGCGATTCTGGTGGGAGAAGCACTCTTCCCATTGCCAAACCCAGGTATCGTCTCCATACCGTTAGGCTTCCTGGCCGCCTGGATTGGTACCTTACTATCAAGCTCCCGCAATGATGCCAAGTACGATGAAATTTTGGTGAAGGCCAATACAGGAATGCAAGACTCCGCATAGAAAAAGGTAAGATAGGAAACTCGTGCCATCGAGAGGCTGGGGTCATCCCCGGCTTCTTTTCTTTTTTTACATGCATTCCAACTGTGGGGAGGTGGTGCTTGTGACAACCATCATCTTTTTTCTAGCCGTTATCATTGGGACCATGGCCATTACGTACTCGGCAGCAAAGCAAACGGGAACGACCCGAGACTTTTATGCGGCGGGTAATCGCTTGACGGGCTTGCAAAATGGAATCGCTATTGCAGGTGACTACATGAGTGCGGCTTCTTTTCTCGGCATTGCAGGCACGATTGCTATGTACGGGTTTGACGGGTTCGTGTACGCCATCGGGTTTTTTGTCTCGTACTTGATCATTCTGTTTATCATCGCGGAGCCGCTACACAACCTGGGTAGGTACACGCTTGCTGATGCGATAGCAGTCCGATTCAGCAGCTTGTGGCTGCGCGGAGTAGTAGCTGTCACGACGCTCTTGATTACGATTTTCTATATGCTGGCTCAGTTGGTCGGAGCGGGCGCACTCATCCATTACTTATTAGGAGTAGATTACGCCAAAGCTGTTCTGGTTGTCGGGACTTTGATGACGTTCTATGTTGTTTTCGGGGGGATGGTGGCCACCTCCTGGGTACAAATCATCAAGGCCATTTTGCTTCTGACAGGTACGCTCGTCCTCAGCCTGATCGTTTTCTCCCGGTTTCATTGGAATCCATCCGAGATGTTCCTCCATGTCAGCATGATCACACCGCTAAAAGAACAATTTTTACAGCCTGGCAATCATCTGAATGAACCATTGGAAACCATCTCCTTGCACTTGGCGCTCATTTTGGGTACGGCGGGATTGCCACATATCATTTCTCGTTTGTTTACCGTAAAAGATGCAATTACCACGCGTTATTCCATTTACACCGCGACCTGGATCATCGGTGCTTTTTATTTGATGACGATCTTCCTTGGTTTCGGTGCCAGTGCTTTTGTCGGATATGAGGCATTGCAACAGGTCGGGTTTGGAGGCAATCTG
>JARDZO010000104.1 GCA_029240815.1 Brevibacillus sp. | reverse complement strand
CTCGGTAACGAACTATGAGCTTTCTGCAAACATCAACTGCCAGACATTGCAAACCATGAGCGAGCTGGCGAAGCGATTAGAGGTTGTCCTAATCGTCCCTTTTTATGAAAAAGCCGAACGAGGCATTTATTTTAACAGTGCTGTCATTTTTGACGCCGATGGTAAAAATCTTGGTACTACTCGAAAAAATCATATACCTGATGGACCACAGTACCATGAAAAATACTATTTTGTCCCTGGTAATACCGGCTATCCGGTTTATGAAACTCGCTATGGGAAAATCGGAATCGGAATTTGTTGGGATGAATGGTTCCCAGAAGTAGCAAGAATTTTGACATTGCAGGGGGCCGAAATCTTGTTTTATCCTTCAGCGATTGGTTCTGAGCCTGACCATCCCGGCCTTTCCACACGCCGCATATGGGAAAAGGCAATTTCGACTCATGGGATATCCAACGGTGTATTTATTGCGGCGGTAAACCGTGTCGGTAAGGAAAATAACATGACCTTTTATGGAGGAAGTTTTGTCGGCAATCCTATGGGTGAAATTTTACAGTCTCTCGATGAGGAAGAAGGCATCTTGATCCAGGAGATTAATAAAAGAGAGATTGATCATGCCCGTAATCTCTTCCAATTTCTTCGGGATCGCCGCCCTGACACCTATGGATTGATTCTTCAACAAGAAGCGTTTCAACAGCAAAAGTTATAGCAACATTTTGATGAAGATTGCTTCGCGTTTGAAATAAGTTAAAAAGGGTGCCCAAGTTCATCTTTGGGTCACCCTCCCTTATTTCTATTTCTAACGATGTCATATCTTTTTACACATTGGATTATCGCAGTTGTCATGTTCAAAAGAAAAGTACCCGTGAAACCCACGGATACCTACGAGTCTGCATGAAACTTAAGCCGTGTCTCTCCACATTATGCGTTCCTTAGTGGCGCTTCTTAAACCAACCGCTCGGCTCCACGTTTAAATTCACGTTTATTTGTTTGACCTCCAGATATTCTTCGTAACCATAGGTTCCCAGTTCGCGCCCGATTCCGCTCTGCTTGTACCCACCCCACGGTGCCTCGTTAAAGGTTGGATGGTACGTATTGATCCACGTAATTCCCGCTCGCAGCTTTCGAATCACACGATGTGCCTTGGCGACATCGGAAGTGAATACTGCCCCGGCGAGTCCGTAAGGGGTTCCATTTGCCAGTTCAATCGCCTCTTCCTCCGTTTTAAAGGTCTGGATAACCAGTACAGGGCCGAAAATCTCCTCCTGGACGATTTTCATCTCTGGAGTTGTTTTGGTAAAAATGGTGGGTCCGACAAAAAAACCCTTGCTGAGTTCACCTTCTGTTAGTCGACTTCCTCCACAAAGCAGGGTTGCCCCTTCCCGCTTTCCTTCCTCGATGTAGGAAAGGACTCTGTTCATATGCTCTGCGGATATCAATGGCCCCATTTCACTCTCTTCATCTGTCCCCGGTCCTACCCTGATCTGTTTTGCCCGGGAAACCAACTCGGGTACAAAGCGCTCATACAAGCTCTCTTCCACTAGCAGGCGAGAACCTGCTGAGCAAACCTCCCCTTGGTTGGCAAAAATGCCGAACAACGCATAATCAACGGCCGTTTCAAAGTCAGCGTCGGAAAATACAATATTGGGCGATTTTCCTCCCAGCTCCAACCCAACCTTTTTGATCGTGTCGGCAGCTGCTTTCATAATTTTTATTCCCGTATCGGTCCCGCCGGTGAATGCGACCTTGTCTACCAACGGACTCTCCGCAAGCTCCGCTCCAACGGTCTCACCTGCACCTAAAACCAAATTAATGACGCCTGGTGGGAAGCCTACTTCATCAATGATTTCAAAAAGGCGCATGAGCGACAGGGGCGTCTGTTCAGCGGGTTTGATCACCACAGTGCAGCCAGCAGCGATTGCCGGAGCGATTTTTTGGGTGGCCATCACAAGCGGATAGTTCCACGGAATGATTTGGCCTACCACGCCGATTGGCTCCCTGACCACCATTGCCTGTATTTGATCTGGCACATCGTAGGTAACACCGTGGGGCTTGGTACAGAGGCCAGCGTAATAACGGAACTGGTTTACAGAATCGGTGACATCGTATCTCGATTCGCGAAGAGGCTTGCCGTTGTTCAGTGTGTCGAGTGCGGCGAACTCATCTACTCGCTGTTCAAGGAGGTCAGCTATTTTGCTCAAGAGCGTAGCACGGTCACGCGCTTTGCTTTCCTGCCACCCATCCTGATCAAACGCCCGCCTCGCCGCCTTAATTGCCGTCTTGGCATCTTCACGTGTTCCTTCTGTCACGATCCCGATTTCTTCTCCGGTCGCGGGGTTAATGATCACTCTTGTTTCGCTATTGGCGCCTTCCACCCATTGTCCGTCAATGTACATTTTCTGTACCGTATCCAAAGCTGTCAAATAAGATTTTGTATCCATCCCGTATCACCCCTCTTTGGAAGATTGTGCAATCACTTTGGTCAATCGATTGATCAGGGCAACCGTGTCGTTGATCTCCTGCTGTTTCGGTCTGCGCGCATATTTGACAGGCGGCAGCAGGATCCAGATGAAGTCACCGTAATTAGGCCTCATTTCCACCCGCCATCTGCCCTCCGTCTTGGAATATGAAAGTCGGATCGACTCATAATCCACTGAAGTGCATAGTTGCTGGATCATTTTGTCTCGATTTAACGAGTGGAGGATAGGCGAAGTTTGCTTCGATACAAACTGGATATCTTTCATGGCTCCCATCTTTCCCGAATACCTGCATGTGATTTCTATATCTTCTGGAAGCGCATGATCCGAAAGCGCCCAAGTCCATGTATATACATAAACACGTCCCATCCATTTGTTGATGACCCGGTAAGAAGCCTGCAAATCGTCGACTCCCAACTTTCCTCCATCCAGCCGAATCTGGTTTTCAGAGACCTCCTTAATTGCCGCAAAGGGGCCAAAATCCGCTGCTACCATCTGAAGGACCTTCCACGCACGATGATCAATGACCGAATAGATTCCCATCTTTGCCTCCACTTTTCTTTAGGATACTTCGCCTTGACTTTCTTTCGACAAAATCAAATCCGAGTCGAACTCACTGCGCTTTCGTATCCCTTCAAACACTTTTTCAAGCGGAACCGGTTCAAACAGCTTTTGGCCTGTAGCCTTCAGGTAAATGACGCCAAATATGACGATGGCAGCGATGACGTAAAGCGAAATAGTCATGACCCGCGTATCTTGGTATTGCGTGTATATCATGTACGCACAGGAAATGATTCCAATGATCTGGGGAAGTGGATAAAGCGGGGTCTTGAACGGCCGCGTGACGTTCGGATATTTCACCCGAAGCACAATCACATCGATTTGGGTAATCATGTAGGACATCAGCCAAGTAACACACGCTACCGAGATCATCATCGTCACGAAATCAATATTGGCCTTGTTCACCACGGCGTAAAGCAAGACAACCAGGATCAAGCCCACGACGAAGAAGATTCCATACCACGGGGTGCGTGTCTTTGGATGAAGCCAGGAGAACATCTTGGGCAGCAATCCTTCCTTGGACAATCCATACAGCATGCGCGGTACCGCCACCAGGTAGGTATCGCAAGTTGTCACTGCTGCCAGTATTGATACGATGCTCATGATGATAAGCCCAGGTTTACCTAGCATGGCAGCAGCCCCATCCACATGTGGGATCGTAGACTCGGCCAGCTTGTCCAGCTCAATATATTTGGTTACGCCCAGTCCAAAAAGCAAATCAACGATCCAAATCGTAAAGCAGCCGAAGAGCATGGCAATGGGGATTGTTTTTCCGGGATTCTTCACTTCCTCGGCGAGCGGCGCTACAAATTCCATTCCGATAAACAACCAGATGGCTAAACCAAGCGCGCCAGCTTGTTCCTGCCAACTTATCGGGGAAAAAGGAGGTTGGACAGCGAGCGGCTCCATCGTGCCTATTCCTGTCAAACCCCATATCCCGAGAATGGCCAAGAGCGACATCATAGAGATCGCCAAAACGGATTGCACTTTTCCAAACACACCAACACCCATCAAGTTGACGACAACCAAAAAAATGAGGATGACTGCTACACTGATATACCAAGGGATTCCCGTCAACGCTTCCATGGATTGTCCGCCGACAATCATATTCGTTCCGCCATCTGTTCCTACCAACACAATGTATCCCGCTAGAACCGCGAATAACGCAGGCAATTTGCCAAGTGCCGGGAGCGTATACTCACCCACCATCCCCGCTCCTGGAATCATGGCTGCCATCTCGGAATAGGAGAGGGCAATGCACAGAATTACGATTAAAGCACCAAAGGCAACGATACTGTAAGCCGGTCCGCTCGTTCCATAACCGTTGCCGAGCGCCACCATGGCTGTTCCGGATACAACCAACCCCACAGAAGCAGAGTAAGCTGCCCAAAAGCCCAAGGTTCGGCTCAATTTCAGATCACTCATACGCATCCACCTCTCCGAGTTAACTTCTCACTTTCATTCGCCGTCATACGCTTTTTGGAACAATTGCAGATAGTCTTCCATACTGGCCTGGCGGGGATTGCTTGGTGCGGAAACATTTTTGGTGGCTGCTTCAGCCAGATAGGGGAAATCGGAAGGATCCACGTTATCCAACTCTCTCATTTTCGGTATCTGTACGGTTTGGGCAAGCTTCTTCAACAACTCGACCCCTTCCAATGCTGTCTCCATCTCGCTCTTGCCTTCCCTGCTGGCTCCCAAACGCTGCGCCACAATCGCATGTTTCTCTGTGTCAGCCGGTATATTGTATTCAAACACGTAGGGCAACAACATGGAATTAGCCACCCCATGAGGCGTATCATACAAGCCACCTAGCGCCTCCGCCATACAATGGACACCTCCCACATCGGAATTGCCAAAAGCAATGCCTGCAATCAGGCTTGCAGTCAGCATGTTTTTACGAGCCTCGAGGTTGCTTCCGTCCTTTACTGCAGTCGGCAGGTATTTGACAATCAGGTCGATCGCGTACAGAGCCAACGCATCCGTAATCGGTTCGGAAATCGTGCAAGTATACGCTTCGATGGCATGAGTGAGGGCATCCATCCCTGTGGAAGCAGTCACGTGAGGGGGCAAGGTAACCGTCAGTTCGGGATCAAGCAAAGCGATTTTTGGAGCCACGCGAATATCCAGTATATTCATTTTCAATTTGGTTTCGGTATCGGTGATGACAGAGAAAAATGTAATCTCACTGCCTGTACCCGCAGTTGTCGGGATGCAGATCAAAGGGGTAATCGGACGTTGAAGAACGTTTAGCCCATACCAATTCCGGATATCTCCTCCATGTGTCAAAAGTGTGCCAACTCCCTTGGCCGTATCCATCGAACTACCGCCGCCCAGCCCTATAAGCAGATCCACTCCGGCATCCTTGGCCAGACGGTATGCTTCCATGCAATCGACATCTCGCGGATTTGGCTTCACCTGATCATAAATGACAATATCAATCTTTTCGTTTTCTAAAATGTCTGTGACCCTCTGCAGAATACCTGACTTTACAATCCCTTGATCGGTGACGAGCAGGACCTTCTTTCCTCCTAATTCACGAACATGGTCAGCCAGTTCCCGTACTTTTCCGTTGCCGAAATGGATTCTCGTTGGCAAGTGAAATTGAAAGTCCCACAACATTTGAATATTACCTCCCCAAAAGATAGTAGTTCTATTATAATTACTTTTCAGATAATTTTGACTTTACAAAATGACAAATTGTACATATCAAATTTCTTACATTATGTCATTTAATAATAGACTCGATTTATCTATCAAAAAAACTACGGCTGACCATTTACTATAGCTATAAGAGAATTAAGGCAAAAAAAGATGACTCCTGATGATTCAGAAGTCATCTTTGGCTTCCTAAGCCAACTACTATGTTCACTTCTCTTAGCGGACAAGCGCACCGCCGGAAATCTTCACAGCTTCACCGACAATGTTGCCTGCTGCATCCGAGAGCAGGAATGCAATCGTGTTGGCTACCTCGTCTGGCCGAGTGATGCGACCGGATGGGATGCCTGCGTTCACTTGTTGCCAGCGTTGCTCCAAGCTGACTTTCCCAGCAGTAGCAGTGGCGCCAACTACCTCTTGCCCCATGTTGGTATCCACGTACCCAGGACACACGGCATTAACGCGGATACCATGCCCAATCGCCTCTAATGCTAATGCATGAGTAAATCCGATCAGCGCAAATTTGCTGGCCGAGTACGAAATTGTTCCAGGCACTCCTCTCATTCCTGAAAGAGAGGAGATATTGACGATGCTACCCACTCGCCACTCTTTCATTCCCTCATAAACAAGCTGGGTCAAGAGGACTGCGCTGGTGAAGTTGATGTTCATCAGCGAATCGATGCTCTCTTGAGTCAATTCTTCGATCGGTTCGTACTGAAAGGCGCCCGCATTATTGATCAAAAACGAGATTGGACCTGCTTTTCTCACTGCTTCCCTAACCAATTCCCGCCGCTCGCTTTCGTTGGTCAAATCAGCGCGAATAGCAGTAACGACAACATCAGGATGTTGCTCGCTGATCTGTTTGCTCATGATTGCCAGCTGCGTTTCATTACGTCCGGTAATAGTGACATCAGCTCCCAGACTTGCCAGCAATTTGGCGGTTGCAGAGCCGATGCCGCCTGTCGCGCCAGTTATGAGCGCATGCTTTCCTTGAAATGCCGTATTTGAAAAAATACTCATCTTCTGCTCCCTCCCTACTCCGTCTCCGATAATGCCCGCAATGCCAGATTGCGGATCACGTTCTCATCCATCGGCGGATTATGCAGACCTGCGCGCACATCGCGGTACATGCGTTCAAGGGGCAGGGAGCGGGATAAGCTCGCCCCACCCACGATGCGCATCGCTTTATCCACGATAGAAATAGCATTGTTGGTCGCCACGTATTTCACCAGTCCCAGTTCTGGAATCAGCTTCAGCCGTCCTGCCGGATCTATGTCCCAGCGGTCAGCGATGGCATACATCAGATGACGTGCGACAAGCAGCTCCGATTCCAAGAGACCAATCTGCTGTTGGACCGTCGGCAGGTCTGCGATCGGGGACGGCAAACTGGCCGGATGATAGTTTTTGGCAAAGGAGACCGCAAAATCGCGCGCAGCATGGGCAATACCCAGATAGCAAGCAGGGATATGCAGCAACCATGCGCTTGCATCACTGGACTCCTTCGGTTTTTGACCAACCACATAGGAACGGATCAATGCATCGTCTGGAACAAAAGCTTCGTCCAAAATCACGTCATGGCTTCCTGTCGCACGCATCCCCAAGGTGTTCCAGGTCTCATCGATGCTGATGCGATCCGAGGAACGTACCAAGAAATCACCCACTTGATTGCTATCCGCCATGCTGGCCGAGACCAGAAACGTGTCGAGCACAGGGCTCAGTGTGCTGAAGGTTTTTCTGCCGGAGATTAACCAGCCTCCATCCGTTTTCACCGCAGTTGTCTGCGGAATTCCTCCGCGACTTGGACTGCCCGACGAGCGCTCCGTCGAGAAATGGTTCAAGAGCGTGCCTTTTTCCACCACTTCCCGGCAGAAAGATTGGAATAGTTCCTCCGGCCAGGAACGCGTCGTCCGAAAATGCAGCATCAGACCCATATGCCAGCCGATCGAGAGTGCAGTCGAGCCGTCGCCGCGTCCCAATTGCTCTTGCATCAAAAGCATTTCATAGAGCGAAATTTCCTCACCGCCATACTCGCGGGGAACCGTCAATGTCACATAACCCGAGTCCTTCATATCCTTGAAATTCTCAAAAGGAAAGCTTCCCTCCCGATCATGCAGGGGCGCTCTCTCGGCAAAACGATCTGCCAGCTTAGCTGCCTGGTCCACCAATTGCGCTTCCTTCTCATTGCGGATAAATGGATCGTTCCTTTTTTGTGTAGTCACTACTACGCCACCTCGTATCCTTTCTTTCCAGCCGCGTAACCTTTTTCTGAGATTATGCGCTACCTGCGTTCTCTTGTCCCGAGATAAGCATCCATCAGATTGCCGTTTTGACGCAGCTCTTCCGGCGTCCCCTGCATGACAACTTCCCCGGATTGAATCATATAGGCGCGATTTACATGACGCAGCGCCAGCTCCAAATTTTGTTCGACCAGCAGGATCGTTACGCCATTTTCATGAATATCGCGGATTAAGCGGAACACGTTTTGTACCATCAACGGGGCCAACCCCAGAGACGGCTCATCCAGTATGAGAAAGCTGGGACGCGACATCAGTGCCCGCCCCAAAGCAAGCATTTGCTGTTCGCCTCCGCTCATCAGACCAGCCCGTTGGATTTTTCGCTCCCGCAGAATCGGAAAGAGATTGTATACTCGCTCAAAATCGGCCGATAAATCTTTGTTCCCATGACGATACCCGCCAAGATGCAGGTTTTCCTCGACAGTAAGATCCCCGAAGACTCTGCGTCCTTCGGGGACATGGCTGATGCCGATGTGAGGAATACGATCCGGTGCGGTCCGCGTGATGTCCTGACCATTAAACAGGATCTGGCCTTGTCGCGACGGTACCAGTCCGGAAATGCATTTCATCATGGTCGACTTGCCAGCACCATTGGCACCGATCAGGCCGACGATCTCGCCTTTGTTCACCGTCAGATTTACGCCTCGCACGACATCACCCGATTCATAGGCGATATGCAGATTATGCAGCTCAAGCATGGACCTCGCCTCCCAGATATGCTTCTCGCACCACAGCGCTTTGACGCACTTCTTCAGGTGTACCGTCAAACAGTAACTTGCCATAGTCGAGCACATAGATATGCTCACACAAGCGCATGATGACATCCATATCATGCTCAATCAAAAAGACAGTCAACTGATGCTTTTCCCATACCTGTTCAATCAGGTCAACCAGTTCGTGACTCTCCTGCGGATTCATCCCCGCTGCTGGCTCATCGAGAAAGAGAATCTGCGGCTCTGTCGCTAGCGCACGCACGATTTCCAGACGACGTTGATCGCCATACGAGAGGTGTACTGCCTGGCGATCCCGCTGATCATAAAGGGCGAAATCGTTTAATAGCTCACTTGCCTTCTCCTTTATTCTCTTTTCCGTTGCACGGTAACCGGATGAACCAAAAATACATTTCAATAATCCGGTATCCGCTTGACGATGCAGTCCGGCAATGACATTTTCAAGAACCGTCATTCCTTTAAACAGGCGAATGTTCTGGAAGGTTCGCGCAACACCGCTTAGCGAAAATTCCTCTGGCTTTTTATCTGTAAGCGGTTGACCTTTGATCTCAATTGTCCCTTTTGTCGGTTGAATCGCGCCGCTGAGCAAATTAAACAGCGTCGATTTTCCCGCACCATTGGGACCGATCAACCCGATGCGCTCCCCTTTGTTCAGCGTGAGAGAAACCTCATCGACCGCACGAACTCCACCATAATATTTGCTGATCTGGGACGCTTTCAAAATGATCTCACGTTCCATACTTCTATCCCCTCTCGTTGGTGGTTAAGCCCCCATTAGGAGGTCTTCTTGCCAATGATGCCTTGCGGACGGAACATCAGGATCAGCACCAAAATCACACCGTACAGGAGCATGCGATAATCGGAGAGGTCGCGCAAAAGCTCCGGCAGCGAGGAGAGGATAAAGGCGCCAAGCACCGGTCCCATCAATGTAGACATGCCTCCAACCACGACCATCGCCAGAACCATGAAGGATTCCATCGGACTGAACGTATCGTAGTTGATATACGCCATGTAATGAGCAAAGAGGCTTCCAGCCAACCCAGCCAGGCCGGCAGAGAGAGTGAAGCCGAGCACCTTGTAGCGTACCACCCGAATCCCAATTGTGGACGCGGCCACCTCGTCTTCGCGAATATAGTTGAACGCCCGCCCGATCGGTGATTTGTAAAGACGAGAGAGTCCTAACAAAACCAACACCAAGAGAGCCAGCACAAAATAATACATCTTTACATCGCTATCCAGCTCAAAGCCAAATAAGGTGGGAAACGGAACGCCCGGAACGCCATTGGGCCCATTTGTAACGCTCTCCCAGTTCAGCATAATGACTTGAACGACGATTCCGAAGGCGAGCGTACCTACGGACAAATAATGACCCTTCAGCTTAAGAATCGGGATGGAAAACAAAAACCCAATCAATGCGGTCAACAAAATTGCCGCGACGAGTCCTGCAAAAAACGGCAGCTCGGCACGGGTGGTCAAGAGAGCTGAAGTATACGCCCCGATCCCAAAGAAGGCGGCATGTCCGGCCGAGACCAGTTTGATCTGTCCGACGAGCATACCCAGACTAAGCGCCAATAACGAAAAAATGCAGGAAATAACACCGATACGAATTACGTACGAGCTGGTAATAACGAAAGGCAACAAAAGAAAGATCAGGAGCAGAAGAGCGAGCGCGAGTTTTTTATTCATAGTTTCTCCTCCACCGACTTCCCAAGAATTCCATTAGGTCGAATCAACAGTACCCCAATGAGAATCGTCATCGCGATTGCATCTTGATAAGCTACATTTACATAGCCTGCAGTAAAGACCTCAAGCACACCCAAAATCAGACCGCCAAGTACGGCTCCGCTCATATTGCCTAAGCCACCCAGCATAGAAGCGGCGAATGCCTTGAGTCCCATCGAAAATCCAAAGGACGGATAGATCGCACCGTACAGGGCGCCCACCAATACCGTTGCCGCACCGGCAAGCGCCGAACCTACCGCAAAGGTAATCATAATGATGATGGTCGGCTTGATTCCCATCATGCTGGCGGTATCCGGGTCGATTGCCGTTGCCCGAACCGCACGACCAGTCCGTGTTTTATACAACCAATAATTAAACAAAAAGACGATTGCAACGCACGCGATCAAAATGACGATGCGCACACCGCTCATTTGAATAGAGCCCAGCTTGAAATCGCCGATCCCGCTATCCAAATGGTAGTTGATTTGCCCCGGTCCCCAAATAATGATCGCCAGGTTTTGCAAGATCAACGACATTCCAATACCGCTGATCAAGGGAATAATCTCGTTTGATTTCCGGTACGGACGAAAAGCCACTCGTTCCACACCGATCCCGATAATGGCCGCAATCGCCATCCCCAAGAGGATGGCGACTGGCAGCGGCAGGGACCCGAAACCGAATACAGCAACGGAAATCACGAGATAACCGGAAAACATGAACACATCACCATGTGACATATGAAACAGGCGGAGTACGCCGAAAATGAGCGTAAAGCCTAAAGCGATGAGGGCGTAAACCCCTCCAAGCGCCAGCCCGTTAATCAGCTGTTCAAGCACAATCATCTGTAACGCCCCAATCTGCCGTGCGGGCTCTTATTTCGCGATGACAAACTTGCCGTTTTCAACTACCAGGTTGTAGTACGGTTTGTTGATGTCATCTCGTTTGTCGTCAAATTTGATTTCGCCCGTGACAACAGGCAAACCATTGATTTTAGCCATCGCGTCGCGGATTCCTTGTCGTGTTGCTCCGCCATTCTTGATCCCTTCGAGAACTGCCGTGGTGGCATCGTACGCAAGTGCATTAAAATAGCCGCCATCGTGAGAATACTTCTGTTTGAAATCAGCAACAAACTTTTTCACGCGCTCATCATCCGCTTCAGGATAGAACAAGGAGTCCAAACGAACGCCTTCAACCACGTCTTTCGCTTGCAGGAAGCCGTCGGATGCGAAAGGAGAAGCACCCATGAACTCTGCTTGAATGCCCATTTCCTTCGCTTGCTTGATAATCAGGACACCTTCGTTGTACAAGCTGCCGAGGTAAATCAGGTCAGGGTTCAAGCCTTTTACTTTTGTTAAAGCAGCTGTGTAGTCAATGCTCTGACCTGGTGGATACGATTCATATCCGACAACGTTTGCCCCGAATTCCTCTGCGTATTTTTTAAAGCTGGTCGCATTTGATTTGCCCCAATCCGAATTCACATAGAGCACAGCGATGTTTTTGTGCTTCAGCTTGTTGACCGCATAATCAGCCAAGTTTTTCCCTTCAAGCTCCTGTGTGGTGGAGCTGCGGAAAATCCACTCGTTCTCTTTTTTCGCGATATCCGGGTGCGATGCCGTTGGTGTAATCATCGGAACCTTGCTACGGTTGTAAATCGGGATGCCTGCAAAGGTAGCAGAGCTGCTCCAGTGCCCGATAACAGCCACGACACTTTCATCGGAAGACAGCTTTTGTGCTACGTTTGCTGCTTCCTTCGGATCGTTTTTGTCATCGCCTAGGACGATCTTGACTTTACGGCCTTCATATCCGCCTTTTTCATTAAACTGTGAGACTGCTAGCTCAGCACCTTCTTGAAAGGCTTTGCCATATTCTGCGCCGTCACCGCTCATCGGCCCAGCGACTGCAATGGTAATCTCACCTTTGTCTGCACTGCCTCCCTGACCGCTTCCAGCACTGGTAGCTGCTCCCTGTGAACCGCATCCTGTCAACACAAAAAGAGACAATGCAACGAGTGCTGACGATACGGAGACCGATTTCTTTTTCATATGTTTCTCCCCCAGATGGTTTTACGTATTTGATTGATCGGTTGGCTTACTGTGTGCTGTAGAGCGCTCTGCCCACTGCAATTTTTTGACCCGCTTCATTTTCTACGACAATGTCGCTAATGCCCAGCGAGCGGCCATTTTTGACGATGGTAGCCGTCGCGATGAGGGCCTCCTTGCGCCCCGGACGCAGGTAATCGACCCGCAAATCCACCGTTGGAAGTCCTTTGCCATGCACGGTGATCAGGGCAAAGTCACCAGCGATATCGATCAGTGCAGCAATCACACCGCCATGGATATAGCTATCTGCCTCGTCGCCTAAGAGCTCCTCACGGAATGGCAGTCTAAGCTTGACGTATCCTTCTTCCACCGCTTCTAGTGAAAGATTGAGAAATTGATGGTAACGCGGACGCTGCAAGATTTGGAGAAACCGTTCACGATCCACTGACATGTTTGTTCTTCCCTTCTGCTGTAATCATCTCTACCAGTGCAGCCTTGTTAATCTTGCCTGTACCATTGAGCGGCATCTCGTCGAGGAACACCACTTGTCGAGGATGGCTGAATGCCGGTCCATTCTGGAAGTAAAACTCTTTGACGGACTGCTCTGATAAAGTAGATAGTCGCACGGTTTTCACAAAGGCGACCGGCACCTTTCCCTTCAACTCATGAGGAATGGCCACTACGCTGACATCTTCGATTTCGGGATGGCTAAGCAAAACGTTTTCGATTTCCTTGGGGTACGCGTTTTCTCCGCCGATAATCATCATGTCGTCTTTGCGGCCCACGATGTAGCCATATCCATCCTCGTCCAAACGCACCAGATCACCTGTTTTGAGCCAGCCATCCTCTGAGATGCGCTCCTTGGTTATTTCCGGCAGGTTCCAATACCCTTTTGCCACGCCAGGGTTTTTGACCCATAGCTCTCCAACCTCTCCAGCTGGCAGCACTTGGTTAGATCCATCCGTACTGACGATCTTTACCTCGCTGTCCGGAAGCGGCAATCCAGCAGAGCCTTGCTTGTGGATACCCCATCTCGGCGAAACCAGTACTTGTGGTCCGCCCTCCGTCAATCCATATGCCTCCAGAATGGAGACACCCAATCGCTCGCGCAACTCGGAAACGAGCTCAGGCGGTACCTCGGAGGAACCGCAAATGATAAAGCGCAGGGAGGACAAATCGTAACGAGATTCTTCCTTTACATGCGTGAGCAGCATCTTGTACATGGCGGGTACACCCGTCGTATAAGTGCAGCGGTGCTCATGAATAGCGGACGCCACCTCCGCTGGATCAAAGTAAGGAAGAATCACCATCGATGCTCCAGCCATCAGGACCGGTTTCACCGCATTAATCATGGCATTCTTGTGATACATCGGCACTGCCACCAATGCGCGATCATCCCGCTCCAGCATGATGATTTTGCGATTGGTATCGGCGTTCCACCATTGTCCGCCATGTGTCAGCATGCAGCCCTTGGGATTTCCCGTCGAACCGGATGTATAAATTAATAGACACAGATCATCGGCTGCCATCGGTTCGATCGTAAGCGAGGTGGGCATGTGTGCCACCTGCTGGTCATAGCTTCGGGCAAACGAAAATGACTGTGAATCTTCGGCTGCAAAAAGATGGTCAAGTGCTACAGCATCCGCCAATTCTGCTGCTTTTTCCGCTAGCGTCTCGTGGAATACGAGGACTTTGGCCCCACTGTCACCCAGTATGTAGGCCAAAGTTTCCTTCCCCAGCTTGATGTTCAGCGGCAATGGCACAGCACCTATCCGCATCAAGCCGAAGCAGATTTCCAGGTAGCGTATATCGTTTGGAAACAGAATGGCGACACGGTCTCCCTTTTGGACACCATGGCGTTGAAACAAATGTCCCGCTTGGTTCATCCGTTGATCAAGCTGGCGGTAACTCAGCTCGACCCCTTCCGAAATGACTGCCGTTTTGTCAGGAGACAAAAGCATGGCCTCATACGTCAGTTCACCAAAGTTTCCAGATGGGGTACTCATGGCGTGATGATCACCTTTCCAAAGATCTCTCGCTCTTCGATCACGCGATGCGCTTCACGGATCTCTTCGATTGGAAGGACACGGTCTATCACAGGGATCAGCTTTTTGGAGCGAACGAGGGAGATCAGTTGTTCCAGATCGCTTCTTTCCCACCCATTGGAGCCCAGCAATGCTAATTCACGAACCCATACATAGCGCAGGTCAGTCACTGCTTCATATCCGGTGGTCGCGCCGCACGTCAGGACACGCCCGCCTTTTTTCGTTGCCAGGATGCTTTTTGGCCATGTATCTTTTCCCGTGTAATCGACAACTACATCGACTCCTTTTTTACCACTAATCTGCCAGGTTTCCTTGGAGAAATCCGCTTTGTTGTAATTGATTACGTAATCCGCGCCCAGCTGCTTCAATTTCTCCAACTTTTCATCTGAACCAGCCGCTGCAATCACAGTCGCACCCGCCAGCTTGGCAATCTGTACGGCAGCCGTTCCAACCCCACCGCTAGCGCCCAGAATCAAAATGGTTTCATTCAGCTTCAGCTGTCCACGCGTGATCAGCATTCGATATGCTGTACCGTACGCAATCGGCAAAGCTGCCGCTTCCTCAAAGGAGACATCTTCCGGTAGTGGGATGCAGTTAATCGCAGGAACCTTAACGTACTCAGCCAATCCGCCTGTAAAGTCTTCACCAAGTGCCTGTCCATGTACGAGTGGGTCGATCAGCACGCGATCCCCAACTTTTACATTGGTCACATCTGCAGCTACCTCTGCTATTACACCTGATACGTCACCGCCAGAAATATGCGGTAATTCGAGATGTCTGCCTGGAATTCCGCGTCGAACAAAAATATCCAAGTGATTCAAACCGCACGCTTTTACTGAAATAATAACTTCACCGGCTGCAGGCACTGGCTTTGGATACTCCCCTACCTGCAAATTGCTGCGATCCCCATGCTCCACAATTAACGCTGCTTTCATGTTCACATTTCCCCTTTACTCATTTGTAATAGGTTTGCATTCATATGTAGCACCAGATAAATGGATGATGCTCTCTTGGGTAGCCCCGATCGCTTCTAGAGCGAATGGGGTTTCTCCCTGTGAAGCAAGAATCTCCGCTACCGCCCCATCTCCGGTCGGGCTGCAGAACAACAGATTTCCCCCTGGGAGATGAAGCGTTCTGCACGCAGCATGCAAACTCTCATCGAAAAATGTCTCCCCTGCCTCTAAGCCAAACCAGTTGCTCCATTGCTGTACGCGAGGCTCAAGATCTCTCACGGCAAACTTCACTGCCCCAAGCGAAAGCTGTCCAATCGCATGCGGTGCAATCACCTCACGCTCCTCCAAATCAGTCCGTCTCTGTGCATCCGCTTCACCCCATTGAATGAAAAAAGGAAGAGGAAGTGCAGAATCTTCTGATTCGACAAACAGCATCGACCACTCCAGACGCTTGCCATCCGGACGAATCCGGCTGCCTGGGAATGGCCCAATCACCTGAAGACCGCGCTCTTTCAGCACGCTAGCCGTTTGTTCTATATCATTTGTCCGTATGGCGATCCGGGAAAATCCCTCCTGATTCGGCAGACGCTTTGCGCTATCACGAACCAACAGATTCTCCTGCTCTACTTCCGCAAGCGCACGATCAAAAATGCCTAAAAACTCGATATAACTCAAATCAAAGTAACAAAGAGAATTGTACGTTCCCCAATTGGCATGACGTCCGCCCTCAAGTGCATGAAGACCATGCTCTCGAAATCGTGAAGCTGCTTGCACAGGATCATTAACCAGATGCACGATATGATCAAATGCGAGTTCCATGCAATCACCTCCATTTTCTTCTATGAATTGCCAAAAAACTAATTGCCTAATTACTTATAAATCCTACCCGATTAATAGGTATTCGTCAATTAATATCGAACTTTTTATCGCAACTTTTTTCATTTTCTGACACCTTTTCAATTGAATTTGTTATTTCATGTCGAAAAACTAATTCCTGTCGTATTTGCAACAATTCCTATAACAATGATTATGTGGAGCATTGCCTCAGTTGATTTATGCCGTTCCACCTCTGGTTGATTTAGCAAAAGTTCTAGAGGAAGGTTCGTAATTTAACATAAGGCTGTTTTTTTATTCTGCTAGCGGAAAGCACCTGAAGCGTACTAAAACAATACGTATTTCCGAAAAACTTATACCCAAAAAACTGAAAGAACATCTCGACCTCGAATTAGCAAAGCTTAAGTTTGAAGTTGAATTCGGTGATTATATCTCTCCTGAGAAATTGCTAGAGTCCCGCAAGGATGGCAAAGGAGATACTTTTTCCAGTTCAACTGTCTAGTATATACAAGATATTAAACTCCGTATGTTATTGCTGCTCAATACGAAGAACCACCTCACTGGAGGCTGTATTTTCTTGGTGCCATGCTC
>JARDZO010000365.1 GCA_029240815.1 Brevibacillus sp. | reverse complement strand
TGCTTGCGCATATGGAAGAACGTCTGTCGGTAACCCAAGATCGAACCGTTCTCCAGATACACCTCCAGAGGAGCTACAAACACAGGCATTTTTTGATACACCTGCCAATACAGCAGACGCCCTTGATTGGACTGATACATATCTGCCGTATATTGTTCTGCGTACATCAAGCGCGGACCGATTTGGCGTAACAGCTCATTAGGCGTAATTTGTCCACGAATTTGCAAAGGTGGGTTCAGCTTGGCTGCCAGCGACATTTTCTCCATCGTAGCAGTCAGACCAGACATCTCTTGCAAAGAAAGCGGATTGATTCCCACATACTCCGCATTCAAGTAAGACATTTCCGGCGTGTCCTGAGGCACCTCAGTCTCCAGAGCGATATTTTGCTGCTTCAAATAAAGCTCCATGTCCCACTTGTCGCCCTGAGCCACATCTTGATCGTTCCAAAAACTGATTCTCGTGACATACACCTGATAGCCGAGGAACAAATCGAGGAGGAGAAAGGCCCAGATCAGAATCATCTTGGTTCTACTCCAATCCATGCACCTTTCCCCCTCCCTGATTGGCTTCTGCGGAAATGTACAGGTCGGCCTGGTTCGCCATTTCCACTACCCAGATCGGCATCAGGTCTACGTACCCATCCCCTACATTCGTTTGATAGGCAAGAAAAGCGTTCGTAATTTGCTCCGTATTTCCGAGCTTTTTATCACGAATGAACTGATAAAGCTCTGGGCCTGACATGACATACCACTCTTTGTTGGAGATATACTTGTCCAGACTCAATAACGAACGGCTCAACGTCACCACTTGACCAGCCTCTGAGGTGACCTGGATCGAATCGATCGGCCTATCACCCTGGCTCATCAGCGGATAGGAACCAACATACTGTCGGAACGTAATTAAGTCTTTTTCATTGTAGCTCTTCTTCATGCGTTCAAAATGGTAATCATCCAGCCATCCCAAATGCTTATTGATGAAGTTCACAGCACCCTGGACTTTCTCTTCATCAGATTGCTCCTGGGCGCTCTGTTGATAAGCTGGATCCGTAAAGGTAAACGCCTGCTGCTCAGACCTCAGCTGGATCGAACGGCTCCCATCCGTAAAAATGACCGTCTTGTCCCGCTCCATGATCTGTCTCACCAATGACGGATCAAGGAAGTACGCTTCGATCAATCTTTCATTACTGATGGTTTCATAACCATAGCGGAACTGTTGCATGCGTAACTGGTTTTTCGGGAGATAGAACATGCTCCATACCGGAATGGCACCTTCGATAGCAGAGTAAGTCCTCTCCGGCTTCACGATCTTCATGATTTGCTCCGGCATTTGATTACCGGTTGCCAAGTACGAATCTCGCAGATCCTTCAAGCTGATCGAAGTTCGTGAGCGCATCATTTGACCTTCTTCTGAGGAAAGGAAGAGAGCATAGACGAGATCCTCATCCTCTTCGTAGTACAGCCACAGACGATCGATCCCTTTTATCCGGCTATCGTATTCATCCCGAAAGGTAATCAGACGCCCAACGATGGACAGGGGTACCGTACTTCTGAAGCGGACCTCTAGCCCCATCTTTTCCCGGGCAATTTCCCCCCACTTATCATTAGAGAGCATATAAGGGGTAAAATCGAGGAAAATCCATTTGGACATTTCCTTCACGATCATGCTATATGGCCCGTCTGTCGCCACCGCCTTGGTATGTCGATCCTCTCCATAGTGAAACACGACGGATTCCGGCGCCACAAGCTGCACGAGTTGTTTTTCCTCCACAGGCTTTGATTCCGTGTATTGAGCAGGCTCGATAAACTGAAATTTCGGCTGGTTGCTCCATAACATGGCTGTCAGACAAAAGCTCGCCAGCACCAGCAGATTGAGCAATACGGTCTTGGCAGGTTCAAGCCACCGCTTCATCCCGTTTTACCCCCTTGCGCAAATGGAACCCAGAACGTCACTGTTGTGCCTGCGTTCCACTCGCTGGTGATCTCGATATCTGCCCCGTGCGCTTGCACTAATTCCCGGGCAATGGCCAATCCCAGGCCAGTCCCACCTTGTCCGCGGGAGCGCGCTTTGTCTACCCGATAAAATCGTTCAAAGATCCGCTTTAAATCGCGGCTAGGAATTCCGATCCCTGTATCTTCAATCGAGATAAGAACCCGCTTTTGATGGTTATTGATTTTTGCACGCAATACCACCTTCCCCCCTTGGGGCGTGTATTTGATCGCATTGGACAGCAAATTGTCCAGCACCTGATTGATCGCGTCCAGATCAATGTAGACAGGCGGCAGCTTGGCAGGTACGTCCAGACTAAGCTGAACATCCTGCTGCTCTCCAAACATGGAAAAGCGATCAGCAGCATAGTGCAGCAATCGATTGAGGTCGGCTTCCTTGCAATGCAGGCGCACCCCTTGTGAATCAAATCGGGACAGCTGCAGTAAGTCATTGACCAGACGGATCATACGCTCGGTTTCTGACATGGTTACGCGCAAAAATCGGTTGGACAACTCCGGTTCTTCTACCGCTCCGTCCAGCAGAGCTTCTACGTAGCTTTTGATGGTCGTCAGCGGTGTTCTCAGCTCATGAGAAACATTCGCCACAAATTCCCGGCGTTGGTGCTCCAGACGTTGCTGCTCCGTAACATCTGCCAACACAGCAATGATACCGCCCTTCTTTCCACTGTCATGCTGCAACGGCGTAAAGGTCACGCGCAAAATGACTTCCTCCCGATTCGGAAGCATCATCTCAATGAATAATGGCTCGACCTGCTCATACAACGGCATTTCTTCCTCTGGTGGCAGGCTCAAAAGGTCGTACAGCGTCCTGCTTTTGATCAAGACATCAGTCATGGTTACCTGCAGCATTTCTTCGGCAGCACGGTTGAACAAAATGATCTTGCCCTTCCGATCGGCAGCAATCACTCCATCCGTCATGTTGCTCAAAATACTTGCTAGCTTTTCCCGTTCTTCCTCCTGCTGCAGAATTGCTTCCTGCAAGCGTAAGGTCATATGGTTAAAAGCCATTCCCAGCTGTCCGATTTCATCGCCGCTATACACCTTCACATTGCTGTTGAAGTCTCCATCGGCTACCGCTCGCGCTTGTCGAGTCATTTCTTTGACCGGCTTGGTGATCGTCCGGGCGAGTACGACTCCCAGCCCAGCGGTAATTACCAACGCGAACATCGTTCCAGTCGCCAATATCCCGTTCATTTTCCGGATCGTCGTATACGTCGCTTCCATCGAAGCCACCATGTAGACGGCTCCATAAACGATCTGATCTCCCTTGACCGGCAGCACTAATACTTTCACGCGAGCTCCTGTACGCGGGTCAATCCGCATCGACTCACTGCGTGTCCCCAGCAGAGCTATCGTGACTTCCGGCTGCGACGTCCGCTGCCCAATCCTGCTTTTGTCTTCCGTAGTGCTTACGACAGTTCCCGTCTGATCGATGACCTGCACGTTCGCCCCATTGATTTTGACGAGATTGTTGATCAGATTGTCGATGTCCTGGCGGTACTGCTCAGGGTTCTGTTCCTTGCCATCCTTGGGGCGAAGATCACTCTCCAAGAGGCTCGCAAGCAAGCTCGCCTGACCGTTCAACGCCTCTGAGAAGTTGTTGATGTAATAGCTCTCTACTTCCCGGGCAAAGTAAGCTCCAATGAATTGCATCGCCAGTAAGATGAGCAGCATGTAAATGACGACCATTTTCCATTGAATCGTTTTAAACAGCCGCCTCATCCAGGCGTTCCTCCCATGCCAGGGTTACGCAGCGTATAGCCCAAGCCACGGCGCGTGATGATGTATTTCGGTTGACTTGGATCGTCTTCGATCTTTTCTCGCAATCGGCGAATCGTCACATCGACCGTACGCACGTCGCCAAAGTAATCAAATCCCCACACCGATTGGAGCAAGTGCTCGCGGGTCAATACTTGTCCCTGGTGACGAGCTAAATAGACCAAGAGTTCAAACTCTCGATGAGTCAGGTCCAACAGTTCTCCCATTTTCTCTACCGTGTACGAATGGAGATCAATCTCCAGCTCGTGGACTCGCACCAGATGCTGTTGATCTTTTTCTTCGTTCTTTGGTTGATGTCTGCGCAAATGTGCTTTGACGCGTGCAACCAGCTCCCGGGTGCTAAATGGTTTGGTGACGTAATCGTCCGCACCCAATTCCAGCCCCAGCACTTTATCCAGTTCGGAGTCTTTTGCCGTCAGCATGATAATCGGTACATCATGTGATTGACGAACGGCCCGGCACACTTCCATCCCGTCGCGCCCTGGCAGCATAACATCCAGTAAAATCAGGTCTGGCCTCTCATTTTGAACGGCGACCAATGCTTCCTCGCCATCATAGGCACACACGACCTGATAGCCTTCCTTTTCAAATGTAAACTTCAAAATATCTGCGATTGGTTTTTCATCATCTACAACCAGGAGTTTTGCCATCTCGCTCCCTCCTTTTCTTAGTAAGGATTCCACTCGTGGAGCTTCTATTCCTCTACAATACACCATGTCCTGCGTGTAAAGAAGTCCTCTGGAAATCACTACCTTCCTCTAGCTAAAGGGCACAAGTCTCGCCTTCTCACTATCGTTCGAGGTCTCGCTATGTTGCACTTATACTGGATAAGAATCTTATAAATTCTTATCTGTAGAACAAAAAAAGGGTAATCTCGCGTGGAGACACCCTTTTCTCTATTCCCAAAAATTACTTGTCTATTTTAAGAAACGCATTGGGTTCTGGATTCGTCCATTTTGATGAACCTCAAAATGAAGGTGAACGCCTGTAGAGTCCCCAGTGGATCCTTTGATTCCAATTTTCTTTCCTTGAGCAACCACGTCGCCGACCTTGACGCTAATGGTACTCATGTGACCATACAGGGTCTCCATGCCATTTCCGTGATCGATAATGACCGCTTTTCCATAGTCGCCATCCCATCCGGCAAATTTGATACGCCCATTATCGGCAGCCAAAACAGAACCGGATCCGGCAATATCGATTCCTTTATGCATCCGGCCCCAGCGCGTTCCAAATCCGCTGCTGACATAGCCACCCGCTGGCCAGCTTAGACGGCCTGTCCCACGAGATGGGATCACCTTGGTCCCCCGCTCCACGATTTTGGCAACTGGTTGTGCAATCACATCCTGCTTGACGATCGTGCGAGCAACGACTTGTCCATTTTCCTTGGTCACTTCGTATTGAACCATCTTGCTACCGTCCCGGCCTTCCTGGACAGTTTTGGTTTCTCCCTTTGGCAGCTTATCATTGTTGTTGATTTGCGTGGAAAACGCAATGGTTTCTTTTTGCGAGAGATCCTCTTTGACCTGCACGGTCACTAAAGGACGGATCGCCGTAACATTGATTTGTTGTCCCAATTGAAGCAGCGTATTTTCTGTAACTCCAGGGTTGTTGGCATAAATGTCATTCGAGGTAATACCATACTTTTTGGCGATGCAACCAATACAATCACCTTCGACGACAGTATGTGTCATCTGCTTGAAGGTGCCTTTCACCAGCAGTTCCTCCAGCTTTTCTGCAGGCAAGACTTGCGCGGCAGTTACGGAGTCGCTCTCTGTCTGTACTTGTTCCTTGAAGGTGACTTCTTTGATCGGACTGCTCTTGGCAGGTGCAGACAACGATGCAGCGGCAACCGCTACTTTCTTGTCAGCCTGTGGAACGCCCGAATACTTTTCTTTCACATGAGCAAGCACTTGCTCAGCAGTGTTCTGATCTGCCGCATAACCGATTACTTTTCCATCTACGACCAGTTTGACCGCTTCGACTTTGATGTCAGCGATGTCTGAGAGTGCACTGAGCGCTGCCTCATTGTCAAAAGGCGCCTTGTACTTACGCTCTTCCTTGTAGGTAATATAGTCGGCGAGAGTCAAAGATAAACCATTCTTTGCCTCTTCCTCTTCCAACTTGGAGCTTGTCCAGTTTTTAACCACAGAAGGGTTGTCCACTACGCCAATTTCTTGACCATTCACAAGCACGTGATATACCGACAAAATGTTGCTCGAGTAGTAATATTGTGCGGATGCTCCAGCTGCCACAGTGAACACCAATCCAGCTGCGACGGAAATCGTTTGTTTTTTATGAGTTTGAACGTATGTGCTTGTTTGTTCTATCGTACGCTTCGCCAATTCTCTGCAATTCTGAACGATTCTCTCTGACCGTTCCTGCAGCTTGGCCTTCCATTCTGACCATTGCATAACTTGTCCCTCCTGAAAACATATGAAGCTCGTCTTTACTTTCGGTATTTCCTGAATTATTTAAATATTTCCAGTAATCTGCCAAATTGCCTAAAGAAACCAACTATGTCGACTTTACCACATATTTAACGACAACATCAAGTGTAAATTGCTGTCGAATAAAAAAGTTGACGAAGAGTCATCATATGTACATAGAAATGGAATATTTTAGACTTCAGGAGCGTGATTTATGTGAAAGAGCGAAACATTCTGTCAGGTTTTCACTCGGAAGAAGATGCATCAAAGGCTGCTGACGCTCTCCGACAAGCTGGTTTCTCCATCGTTCAAATCGACAGAGTCGGACAATTTCCTGGAGATGGGAATGAATCGATCATGAATCCTATCTCTGGAGAAATCCCTAGCCTGGGCAGCATGACACTCGCTGGCGACTTTCCAAATGGGCGAGACGCTAGCATCTTGGCTGCTGCAAACCCTGACGCGAGTGGGATGGCCGACCGCGGGGATGACAACCTGAACCGAAGTGTCCTGTTGACTGCAGTCGTACCGGAAGAACGGGGTGACGAAGCTACCCAAATAATAACATCGCTCGGTGGGATGGTTTGACCAAAACATAAGTCCTAGCAAATAATAGCCACCTATTCCAGAAGGGAAAGGTGGCTCATTGCTTTTTGCTCATTCGATTATCACACCTCGAGCATGGAAGTTACATCTTTTAGTGCCAATCGGCGAATCGTCGTCTTCTGCGCATCCTGTTGCTTATACGTGGTGATGAAGCACAGGTAGCCGTTATCGAAATGAGTCATGGTTCCCTTGATGACGACGCCATTGAACATCTTCACCTGTACATTTTTCCCGAGCAGCTTCATGGCTTTTTGATCAAAACCCATCATCGCGATCACCTCTCCATTTCCTTGCTATGCTCTACTTTATGCCCAGATGGTGTCGTTTCGTGTCTGTCCTC
>JARDZO010000103.1 GCA_029240815.1 Brevibacillus sp. | reverse complement strand
GAGCGTTTTCCCCTTTTTCCTCTCCTGCACGACAGTTTGACCGAGTGGAAAAAAGGAAGCGGGTGTATTTCCCGCATATTTCTTATATGTAAGTACTTACACCTATGCACCTTGGGAATAGCCGGGGTAGGCCAAGTGTGATATCATGTGGAGTGGAATTTACGTAGGTAACAAGGAGTGATCCTTATGATCGACAGTATATTGGAACGGGCTCTTGCAGGCGAACGCCTGGGCCTTGAAGATGGTTTGGCTTTGTTTGCAAGCGATCAAATCGAGAAAATGGGGCATTACGCGAACCTGGTGATGCAAAAGCACCATCCAGACCCAATCGCAACATTCGTCATTAGCCGTAATGTCAACTACACCAATGTTTGCGACACGTATTGCCGCTTTTGCGCGTTTTATCGCGCGCCTGGATCTTCGGAAGGTTATGTTCTCCCAAGAGAGACCATTTTCCAAAAAATTCAGGAGACGGTAGATGTAGGCGGTACCGAAATTTTGATGCAGGGCGGAACCAATCCGGACTTAAAGCTCGACTACTATACCGACCTGCTGCGCGCAATCAAGCAGCGCTTCCCGCAAATCACCATGCATTCTCTCTCTGTTGCTGAGGTTATGAAAATTGCCGAGGTTTCGAATATGTCGGTAGAGGATGTACTGAGAGAACTGAAGTCTGCTGGTTTGGATTCTTTGCCAGGAGCAGGTGGAGAAATTTTGGACGATCGTACTCGTCGTAAGATTTCCCGTCTGAAAGGCTCTTGGACCGAGTGGATCGACACACAAAAAGCAGCACATCGTGCCGGCTTGCCAGGTACAGCGACGATGGTTATCGGTTTTGGTGAGGAAATGGAAGAACGCGTCCTATCTCTGCTGCGTATTCGTGACGCGCAGGATGAGACGAACGGCTTTAAGGCGTTCATCGTGTGGACGTTCCAGCCAGACAACACCAACATGAAGGCAGTCAACAACACGCCTGAAGAGTATTTGAAAACATTGGCGATCAGCCGACTGATGCTGGACAATGTGGAGAACTTCCAATCGTCCTGGGTAACGATGGGCCCACACTATGGCCAATTGTCTCTATCCTATGGAGCCAATGACTTCGGACAGACGATGATGGAAGAAAACGTCGTGTCTGCAGCAGCTTGTACCCACAAAGTGAACACCAACCAAATTCTGGAGCTGATTCGCGGAGCAGGAAAAACTCCTGCGCAACGAAACACCCAGTACGATATCCTGCGCGTTTTCAAAGACGGCGAGATGGCGGAAAAAGATTTTATGATGCAAAACTAAAAGTGCTTGTACGCAAGGCGCGGATTCCGAAAGGGTCCGTGCCTTTATTTGTATCAACCTTCCCTGTGTTTCCAACCGTTTAAAAGTATATCGCTCCTGACGGGACATATACTGTAAGTACAATTGCGGTTGGGGGGATGGTTATGCAGACGTTCCGCGTATTGCTGGAGAATGTCCCTGCGCATTGTGGCACGTATCGCGCTATCTTGAAAGAGATGACGGAACGGGTCAACACTGCACCGGTGCGTATTACATACAAGGAGGAGGAGCAGGACGACTACAACCTGTTCTTTTTTCAAAGCTGGTGTGAAGAGGAATACAATGCGCAGACGATTGATTGGGCCAGGGCCTTTGTGGCGCTGTCTTTGGCAGAATGGATCATGCAGGTCAAGGAACCAGATATCGTAGAGGAAATGGCTGGAGATTTGCTTCAAGCTGAACAGCTGGAAGAGGAATGGGCCGAGATCCTCCCTTATATCCAGCGCATATGCCAAGAGCATGAACCGGCTGGCGGAGAGCTGTTTACCGCCACAACACGCAAAGCTAATGTGTATCGCAAAGCTTTCACTTATCTCGAACAAGAACGATCGATCAATGTATTGGGATTTGTCCGCTTCCGCCTGCAAGATCATTGGAATGAGCTGTTTGAGCTGGTGGAATCAGGGATAGACGAATATCTGGAAGACAAGCAATATCAGGAATTTGTAGAGCTGCTGCGATATTTTATCGCTGTCCAGGAAATCAAGCAAGAAGTAGTTCACGTCGTTCCTAGTGTGGACAAACCTTTCCATCTCTATGATAAAAAAGGGGATCGACTGTGGCTGGACCAGCTGGATGCCGTACTCAGCATGGATGAACAAAACTGCCGGGATGAAGATTATCTGGTTAGTGCACTGGTGACGCTGGCACCGGAAAGCATTGTCCTCCACATGGCGACAGACAGGCCTGGACTTACGCAGACAATCCGCAGCATTTTTGACAGCCGGCTGAGTACCTGCCAATCGTGCCCTCTCTGTTTGGCTGAAAGACGTGTACTTGACGTGCACAATCCGACTAAACTATAATAGCAACAACAACTTCACATCTTCACAATACGATGAGAAGGACATGGACGATATGCAGGTCGCTCACAGAGAGGCGGGACATGGCTGGAAGCCCGCTGCGTACCCATATGGATCTACCCCCTTTGAGTAGCAGCCGGGAACAAAGGCTATGCCTTTTAAGTATCGGTGAGCCGGTTTTAAACCGTTATTTTTCCTTGAGGAGTCTGCTTGGTATGACTGGCAGACTTGAAGTAGGGTGGTACCGCGAGAATACACTCGTCCCTTTTTGGGATGGGTGTTTTTTTATTTCTCATTTTTCATTACAAAACAGGAAGGAAGAACCCAACGTGGCACAAATTAATGTTACTTTCCCGGATGGAGCAGTACGTCAGTACGAGGCCGGGATTACCATCGAAGACATTGCTGGATCCATTAGCGCCAGCTTGAAGAAAAAAGCGGTAGCCGGTAAAAAAGACGGCAAAGTTGTCGATCTGTACACTCCGCTGGAAGAAGATGCGGCGATTGAGATCATCACTTTGGATTCTGCAGACGGCTTGGAAGTATACCGTCACAGTACGGCTCACTTGCTGGCTCAAGCAGTCAAACGCCTTTACGGCAAAGAAGTGAAATTCGGGATCGGTCCTGTGATCGAAGACGGATTTTACTACGACATGGATATTCCTGTGTCCCTGAGCCCGGAAGATCTCGGCAAAATCGAAGCGGAAATGGAAAAGATCGTGAAAGAAGACTTGCCCATTCGCCGCAAAGTAGTAAGCCGCGAAGAAGCAACTGAAATTTTCCAAGGCATGAACGACCATCTGAAGCTGGAGCTGATCCGCGACCTGCCAGAGGATGCGACTATCACGCTGTACGAGCAAGGCGAATTCTTCGACCTGTGCCGCGGACCGCACTTGCCATCGACAGGCTTCATCAAAGCGTTCAAATTGATGAACGTAGCAGGTGCTTACTGGCGCGGTAAATCGGAAAACCAAGTGCTGCAACGCGTTTACGGTACTGCTTGGCCGAAAAAAGCGGATATGGAAGAATACCTGCACTTCATCGAGGAAGCGAAAAAACGCGACCACCGCAAATTGGGTAAAGAACTGGAGCTGTTCATGTTTTCCGAGGAAGCTCCAGGCATGCCATTCTACCTGCCAAACGGCTTTACTGTCCGCAACGAGCTGGAGCAATTCTCCCGTCGTCTGCAACAGCTGGCACAATACACAGAGGTTCGTTCTCCGTTTCTGATGAACGAGCGACTCTGGAAGCAATCCGGTCACTGGGATCACTATCATGAGAATATGTATTTCTCTGAGGTGGATAACGCGACTTACGCATTGAAGCCGATGAACTGCCCAGGGCACATGCTCATTTACAAAAACACGATGCATTCTTATCGTGACCTGCCGATTCGTTATTCCGAGTTTGGCCAGGTTCACCGCCACGAGTACTCCGGTGCGCTGAATGGCATGTTGAGGGTGCGCACGTTCTGTCAGGATGACGCTCACGTCTTTGTCCGACCTGACCAGATCGAGAGCGAGATTAAAAACATGATGAAACTGATCGATACCATCTACAAGGTGTTCGGCTTTGAATACAGTGTTGCGCTCTCCACTCGTCCGGAAGACTCGATGGGCTCCGATGAGCTGTGGGAAATCGCAGAAGGCTCTCTGAAAAATGTGCTCGAGGAATCCGGGCTTCCTTACAAGATCGAGGAAGGGGACGGAGCGTTCTACGGTCCGAAGATTGATTTCCACATTACTGACGCTCTGAAACGCCGCCACCAATGCGGTACTATCCAGTTGGACTTCCAGTTCCCTGAGAAATTTGACCTGACATATGTAGGTCAAGATAATGAAAAGCACCGCCCGGTCGTATTGCACCGTGCGATGTACGGTTCCATGGAGCGTTTCATCGGTATCCTGATCGAGCACTATGCAGGAGCATTCCCTGTATGGCTGACTCCGATCCAGGCTCGCCTGATGAACATCAGTGAAGTGCATATTCCTTACGCGCAAGAAGTGAAGGAAAAGCTGCAACAAGCTGGTATCCGCGTAGAGCTGGATGCACGCAATGAGAAAATCGGCTACAAAATCCGTGAAGCTCAAGTGCAAAAAATCCCGTACATGCTCGTTATCGGGGAAAAAGAAATGGAAGACGGCACGCTGTCCGTGCGCAGACGCGGAGTAGGTGACGAAGGCGCGATGAACGTTGATGAGTTTGTCGAAAAAATTCGTGCAGAAATTAGTGAAATGAAGTAATCGTGTCTGACGCTGACATAGAAAAGGGCAGTTCCCTTCTGAGCAAGGGGCTGCCCTTTTTTGTACAGCTTTCAATGCCCGACGTACTTCGCATATAAGGTTCGGGCGATCGTCACGTCATCTGTCCCCTGCACCAGCACACGTCCATCCTGGAAAAAAACAAGAGTGTAACGATCCACATGAAAACGGAGCAAAAAGCGATTGTGCTCCACGCTTCCGAGTGGTTCGAACCGCTTGGCAAGCTGAAAGAGGTCGACTGTGCCAGGGTGTCTCGGGCGAATCTGCACCGTATCGCGGCCGCACAGCGTGGCAAATTCCTCTGTTGGACCCTCCATTGTCGCCAAGTATTCAAATTCCTTTCTGACACAGGTCGGACAATCAGGATTTCTGCCTTGTGAAATAGGCAGCTGGTCATGGTCATTTTGCCAAACATCCAATTGAACCAGATGAGGATTTAGATGATCAACGGCACCTATCAAAAGCTTGATCGCCTCCGTCGCCTGATAGGAAGCGATAATGGAGACGAGTGGACCGATGACGCCGACTGTGTCGCAGGTTTCTCCCCGCCCTACAGGAGCGTGAGGGAACAGACAACGAAGACAAGGAGTGATGCCTGGACGAATCACCGAGAACATCCCGCGAGAACTGACGGCTCCCCCGTATACCCATGGAATGTCATGCTTAACGGCAACGTCGTTGATCAGGTAGCGGACTTGAAAGTTATCCGAGCCATCGAGAATGGCATCCGCATCTGCCAGCAGAGTTTGCGCATTTCCAGCGTGCAGGTCGGCGATGATTCCTTCGACGATCACGCTGGAATTGACGGCTTGAAGTTTGTTTGCAGCAGCTACTGCTTTTGGCAAATGATCTCGCGCATCCTCTTCATCGTAGAGCATTTGCCTTTGTAAGTTGCTCGCTTCTACGAAATCACGGTCGATCATCCGTACATGCCCGACACCTGCGCGAACCAGGTGATTGGCCAGCACAGTACCCAATGCACCCATTCCGACGATCGCCACCTTTTTATGCGCCAGCGTCTCCTGTCCATTTGGACCAATCGGGGTAAACAGCATTTGTCTGGAATAACGAGTGTTGGAATCCATGAGCAGCTCCTTTCAAACGATCAGCAAATCATTCGTCCAAAAACAAAGTCCTGCAGTTCCTCACTAGTAGGTCGGTGAAAAAATGTATCCGTATCTGCCCGTTCAACAATCTTTCCCTTGTGCAAAAAGAGGCAGGCCTGAGCCACCCTTTTGGCTTGTGGAAGGTTGTGGGTAATCATCAGGGTAGTGGTGTGCTTTTCCCGATTGACAGCCTGAATGACACGCTCAAAAATGGAGATGTTGTACGGATCGAGGCTTGCGGTCGGTTCATCGAGCAACAGCAGGTCAGGTTCGCAAACGAGCGCTCGTGCTAGTGCGATTCGTTGCGCTTCTCCGCCGGATAATGTCTGGGCTTGCTGTGCACGCAGATGGGAGAGTTCGACGAGCTCCAATGCTTCTTCGACACGTGATCTTATCCGTGCACTGTCCATTTTTCGATAGCGTAGCCCCAGAGCCACATTGTCAAAGACAGTGGCCTGGAACATGGAAGGCTTTTGCGCCACGAAAGCCATTTGTCGTTGGATCGGAACACTCTTGCGATAGGTGAGGGAGGGCAGGTCCACTTTGCTGCCAAACAAGTGCATGCGGCCGCTAGCAGGTTTCTCCAGCAGATTCATGACTCGCAGGAGAGTGCTTTTTCCTGCTCCACTAGGGCCTACGATGCCGTAAATTCTTCCTCGCTCAAAAATAGCCTGCTCGACCTGGAGCACAACCCTTCCTCCGTAGGCGACTTCGAGATTGTGCAATTCCAATCGATTCATCTGTTCATCTCCGCCCCATTTTCATTTGATTCATCATTCCTACCATCAGAAAGCTGTTAAACAAAAAGCTGATAGCCAAAAGAACGAGACCCAATTGCAGGCCAGCGGAGAAATTTCCTGTTCGCGTCTCCAAAATAATAGCGGTGGTCATCACGCGAGTATGGTGCTCAATATTGCCGCCAACCAGCATGACGGCGCCCACCTCCGAGATGGCTCTGCCAAACGCCGCCGCTACCCCTGACCAGATACCTCCACGCGCCTCTCGGATAATGGTGAGCATCATCTGCAGGGGACTTGCCCCCAGACTTTTTGCCGTCTCCCAGTAGGCGCGCTCCTTTCCGTGTACCGCGGCCATCGTAAGACCTGCCATGATCGGTGTCACGAGTACGACCTGTGCGATGATCATTGCCTCTGAGCTGAACAGCAGATCGAATGAGCCGAGCGGACCGTAACGGGAGAGGAGCAAGTATACAATAACGCCGACCAGGACAGGAGGCAGTCCCATACATGTGTATATCAGGGCAACAATCAACCGCTTCCCGGGAAAGGAGTAGAGACCCAGGAATGCGCCAAAGGGAATACCCGCCAGCATCCCAATTAGAACAGAAGAAGTCGTAACCTTCAGGGAGAGCCAAATGACCTCCCATACATCCTGGGTAAGCATCATTTGAAAATTCTCCTAGCGCTTCTTAGCATCGGGAACAAATAGGCCTTTGCCGTAATCTTTTTGCCCAAATTCCCCAATCAGCTTTTGTCCTTCTGCCCCGGTGAAAAACTCAATCAACTTCATACCGTCTTCTTGCTTGGTCGATGATTTGACCTGAATGATCCCGTACGGATTTAACAGAGATTTGTCTCCTTGCATCATAACGCCCAAATTCAGCTTGCGAGAGAGGAAGGTCGCCTCGTCTGTCAAGGTATACGCCTTTTTCTCATCGGTCATTTGCAGGGTTTCGCCCATTCCTTGTCCCGAAGAGAGGTACCAGCTGTTATCTGGCTTGATTTTGGCTTCTGTCCAGATGCTCTTTTCTTTTTTATCCGTACCGGAATCATCTCCCCGAGAGATGAAGGTCACTTTTTTCTCTGCGATTTTACCAAATGCCTCCTTGGCTGTTTTGGCCTGTTTTACACCTGCAGGGTCATCCGCAGGTCCCACGATATAGAACTGGTTGTACATGACATCGTAAGCGTTGCTGCCAAAGCCTTTCGAGACGAATTCGTCTTCCGATTTACGTGCGTGAACCAGCAGTACATCTGCATTGCCATCTTCTCCGAGCTTGATGGCTTGTCCGGTTCCGACTGCGACTACTTTCACTTTGATCCCGGACTGCTGTTCAAAAATGGGGAGCAGGTAGTCGAGCAGACCGGAGTCTTGCGTGCTTGTGGTAGTAGCGAGAGTGATTTCCTTGGCTTGTTTTGCCTCGGGCGGTGGGGAAGAAGCCGGAGCTGCCGGGGCAGAAGCAGACGGTTGCTGTGGTGCCTGCGAGGTACAGGCCGATAGCAACAGAATAAGTGACAATAAGAAAAATGCAGAGATTGAACGCAATTGCTTCATCATTTACCTCTCCCATTTGTAAGGTGGAAAATCGTCAATACATTCTGTCTATTTCTTTGCCGGTTTGAGAGATGTTGTAGCCGCCCTGGGCGACGATAGCTTGTTTGAAAAGGGGATCACGCAGTACGGTGAGCAGTTCGAGAAAACGCTCCTGCCGTGCGAATCGAGCAGGGATCACAAGGTCGTAACGCTCCTCCTGTATGGGGAAGAAATCAAGGCCGAGTCCACGAGCCACACTTTCAATCCCCAACGCTACATCAGCCGTTCCTTGCAGGACAGCAGCTGCAGTCGCATAATGGGTGGTCAGCTCAAAATCGTATCCGGGAATCGACTCAGGAGATATTCCTTTCTGCTGCATGTTAAAATCCAGGAGCACGCGTGTACCAGAGCCTCGTTGCCGATTCACGATACGCTGGTTCCCGCTGAAAAACTCATCCCAGCTGGTGATCATTCGCGGATTGCCTTTGGGAACGACAAATCCTTGCCAACGGCTGACCAGATTGACTACGGTTACCCCTTCGTTTGGCAGCAGACAGCGTATGTACGGCAGATTGTATTCGCCAGTCGTCCGATCCATCAGGTGCGTACCCGCCATATCGACGCGACCTTTATACAGCTCGATAAGCCCGTCCAGACTGCCGGAAAAGGCAGGTAAAAGGGTAATTCCTCGCTCCGCCAGCTTGCGTGCTAGCAGATCGATCGTCAGATCATGGCTGCCTGCAAATAGGATTTCAAATGGTTGAGCTTCTTGGTGGTGGAGTGATAAGGGTGCGATGGGAAGATGTTCTATGTGTGATTTGCTCCTTTGCATGAAGGCGTCAAGATCTGAACGCAAGATGCGAAGCGTACGTCCGATTTTGGAGGCTGGCAGTTCTTTGCGTTTGATCATCTCATAGACCGTATATCGAGTGAGCTTTAGCTCCACAGCCACTTCATCTGGGGTTAAGTAATCGCTTTCCAAATTTTCACCCCCTTTTTCAGTTTGGTTTAATTGGTTCTAATTAGTTTTTGTTGGTTTTACATGAATTTATCTATAAATAACATACTTTACCAATGCGGAGATAGGCAAGAAAATAATCGAAAAATTAGTAATGTTGCTGGATTTCCGTGGTATGCAGGAAGGATTACCCATATAATAGTCGAAAGAGTACGTATATTTTGTGAGTTCAATAACAATGAAGTACTAGGGAGGGAACGAGTGATGAATCTGGGTGGATTCAAAAACCGCGAAATGCTGGTTGACCTCACAGCAGGTGCGGTTGACTACCGGGAGATCAATGAAGATCTGGCGAAAAAATTCATTGGCGGCCGCGGTCTGGGAGTGAAGTACGTCTACGACAATGGCGCTCAGGTGGAACCATTTTCGGAAGACAATATTCTTTGCTTGATGACGGGACCGGTGACAGGCTCTCGTTCGTCTATGAGCGGACGGTTGTGTATGGTAACCAAATCCCCTTTGACGGGTACCGTTACAGATTCACACATGGGTGGTTGGTCTGCTGCACGCCTCAAATGGTCAGGAATTGACAACGTGATTTTCAAGGGTGCCAGCGACAAGCCGGTATATCTGTACATCGAGAACGGACAGGGCGAACTCCGGGATGCCAGCGAATTATGGGGACTAGGGACACGAGGCACGGTAAAGGCTTTTCAAGATCGCTACGGGAAAGAAGACCTCAGTGTGATCTGTATCGGACAAGCGGGAGAAAATCTGGTGCGTTACGCCGGATTCATGAATGAGAACGACCGTGCTGCAGGACGTGGCGGCACAGGAGCAGTAGCTGGCTCCAAAAAGCTCAAGGCGATCGTGATCAAGGCAGGGCAAAAAGGAAATATGCCGCAGCCTGTGCAAGATGAGGAGTACAAAAAGGCCAATCAAAAAGCGCTCAAGGCCATCATGGAAGGCGGCCTTACCGCACCGAAAAAAGGCGGCCTCTCCGTCTATGGAACGAACGTGCTGACGAGCATTATTAATGAAGTCGGCGCACTCCCTACGATGAACTCCAAGTTCACGCACTGGGACGGAGCAGAGGGGCACAGCGGTGAAACAGTCAATGCTACGTTGCTGGTAGCTGACAACACTTGCCACGCATGCCCTGTAGCTTGCAAGAAGGAAGTCGAAGTGAAAGAAGGCAAGTACAAGACACGGGTAGAGAGTTTTGAGTACGAGTCTGGCTGGGCGCTCGGAGCCAACTGTGGCGTGAGCGACGCTGCGCCGATCTCTTTCCTGATCAATCTTTGTAACGAATACGGGATGGATACGATCGAGCTGGGGAATTCCTTATCCTGTATGATGGAGGCGTACGAGAGAGGCCTGACTGAAGAAAAAGTCGACTGGGGAGACGCTGACCGCATGATCGAGCTGACCGAGATGATGGTCTTCCGTAAAGGAGTCGGAGATATTCTCGCGGAGGGTACAGCCCGTGCGGCCATAGCGTTTGGAGATGAAAACCTGGCGATGTGCGTCAAGGGTCAGGCGATTCCGGCATACGATCCTCGCGGCATTCAAGGGATCGGGCTCGGATATGCAACCAGCAATCGCGGTGCTTGTCACTTGCGGGGCTATACGGTAGCGAGTGAGATCGCGGGGATTCCAATGCCGACCGACCGCCTCGTACCAGAAGGAAAAGGGGAGCTGCTGAAAGTATTCCAGGACCTCTTGGCATTCTCCGATTCCATGAATATTTGCAAGTTCTCCTCTTTCTCGGAGAATGCTGAACACTATGCTGAGCAGTATTCCACGATGACGGGTTTTCATGTGACGGCCGATGACGTAATGAAAATCGGAGAGCGCATCTACAATCTGGAGCGCCATTACAACAACTTGGCTGGCTTTGACAAGCGAGAGGATGACCATTTGCCAAAACGCTTTACAGATGAGCCTGCGAGTGGAAACAGTGCAGGTCATGTCAGCCGGATGGATATCATGCTCAACGAATACTATCAAGTGCGCGGCTGGGTCGATGGCGTGGTGCCTGCAGAAAAACTCAAGGAACTGAACATCGTATAAATCTTACAGCAAGCGAAAAAGGTGGAAACTTGCTTCCACCTTTTTTTTACACCTTTTTTGATCAGAGAGCTATCCGCCGACTCTCATGACCTTTATCCGAAACTGATTCATAAGACGCTCGAAGCTTCTTTCATCGGTAGCAGAAAAATGGATAAAGACGGCGTTGACATGAAAGCGGGAGGTAATGGTCACCCTTTCCTCCCGCAATATCTCTGCCTGCCAGTGATCACCTACTACCAGGATCGGGAGTGCCTCTGATTTTGCTACGCCCCCGCACTCGATTAGGTAGGTTGCGAGATGGGATAGTGGAATCCCGCGCAGCTCCATGGTTTGCTCGATCATCTTATCCTCCTGCCACCGGCGGGAACAGCGCAAACTGGTCATCTTCCAGCACGCGGGTCTCCAGTCCATTTGCATGAATGACATTGCGCCCATTGATGAATACATGTACAAACGGTTTGAATGTTCGCTCCGGTGTAAAGATCTCTTCATCCAAAGCAGGATACATCCGAATCAAGGCTTCGAGAATATCAATGACCCGATCGCCGCTGTCCATGGGCACTTCCACCGATTTGGCCTGGCAGATCTCACGAAAGTTGGCAAATACTTTCACTCTCATATTTGAATATTCTCCTTTTTCTCTTTATTATACTATCGGTAAGGATAAAAAATCTAAGGTTGATAGTATAAGCGCATCTAAGGCTTTGCTGCGCCTAGGCTTGGCAAAGCCAAGATTTCTAATAATAGATTTAACGACCAAGCTAAACGTTGTAGATAATGGAGGCAACCATGAAATTCTTCAATGTGAAAACAGTTACGGAAACGTTGGATGTGATTGCAGGTGAATTTCAGCCAAATAGACCTCCCATCGAGGTGTCGTTGATAGATGCTCTGGATATGGTCCTGGCCGAAGATGTCATTTCTGGTGAACAGGTCCCTCACTTTGCCCGGTCGACCGTAGATGGATTCGCCGTCCGAGCACGCGATACATTTGGGGCATCAGACTCGTTGCCTGCCTTTCTCGATGTGACGGGCAAGATTGAAATGGGCAGGGGAGCATGGACGAGTGTAAAGGAAGGACAGGCTCAGTCGATTCCGACAGGCGGGATGGTACCGGATGGTGCGGACAGTGTCGTGATGATCGAGCACGTGGAAGAAGTGGGGGACTTGCTCAACGTCTATCGACAGGTAGCGCCTGGTGAGAACATCATCCGCGCCGGAGACGATGTGGAAATAGGTGAGCTTGTCATTGCGGCGGGTCAGCGGCTTCGCCCGCAGGATTTGGGAGTCCTTTCTGCAATTGGAAAGACTCGAGTCCGTGTTTACCCGCGACCGATTGTTGCGATTTTGTCTACAGGAGATGAAATTGTACCGGCAGATAAAAAAGAGCTGGCGCCGGGAGAAATTCGCGACATCAACAGCATCACTGTCGCTGCGGTAGCGAGACAATGTGGTGCTGAGGTCATTGACGGGGGCATCGTACCGGATGACTACCAGCTGTTTGTAGAGAAAGCAAAGGAATTGTTTCAGCAATCCGATTTGCTGCTCTTGTCTGGCGGCAGTTCAGTAGGGACTCGCGATTATACCGAACAGGTTATACAGTCTTTAGGGGAGCCAGGTGTCTTGGTCCACGGTGTTTCGATCAAGCCCGGAAAGCCGACGATTCTGGCCAAGGCAGGGGAAAAGCCTGTCATGGGACTGCCGGGCCATCCGGCCTCTGCGCTGATCATTTTCCACTTGTTTGTCGCACCCTTGATTAAAAGGCTGCAGGGGCAAAGGCTAGTGGATTACGATCAGCGGATTATTGCGCGGATTTCTCGCAACATTGCGTCTGCAGTGGGACGCTCGGACTACATCCGTGTTAAGCTGGAGGAGCGAGAGGACGGATTGTGGGCATCTCCCGTCTTTGGCAAATCCGGATTAATATCGACCTTGGTCAAAAGCGATGGCATGGTTGAGATCTCTGCTAACAAAGAGGGGATCCTGGAAGGCGAAATCGTACATGTGCACCTATTTCAATGAGTTTGTTTATAAAGAGACGCCAGATAGAAAGAACGACGAAGCAATGGCAGGAGGAGTACGATGCGCAAAATCTACTTAGAAGATACGCCGCTGAAAGAAGCGCAGCAGCAGATCGCGAACCGGATACTTTTTAAGCCGCAGGTGGACCTCATCCTGACACGGGAAGCACTGGGAAGGGTCACAGCGCAGCCTATATACGCGAAAGTATCGATGCCGAACTTTCACGCTTCCGCCATGGATGGCATCGCTGTTAAGGCAGAAAAAACGTACGGTGCTGATGAACAGCATCCGGTAAGATTGAAGGTTCAGGTGGATTATATAGAGGTAGATACAGGGGATCCCATACCCGATGGATTCGACGCCGTGATCATGATCGAGCACATTCATCAAATCGATGAAGAGACGGTCGAGATTCTAGAGGCAGTCGCCCCCTGGCAGCATATCCGACCGATCGGCGAGGATGTCGTGATTGGGGAGGTAATCGTTCCGGATCGGCATATATTGCGCCCGGTAGACTTGGGTGCCTTGTTGGCTGGGGGAAATGTCACGGTACCGGTTCTGCGCAAGCCTCGTGTTGCGATTATTCCGACGGGTACAGAACTGATTGAGCCGTCAGAGAATGTGGCTGAGGGTGAAATCATCGAGTTTAATGGAACGGTGTTCGCCGCTTACTTGCAGGAGTGGGGGGCGGAGCCTGTCTATCACGGCATTGTGAAAGACGACTACCAATTGATCAAAACTGCAGTAAAAGCAGCTGTCCAAGACGCGGATATGGTACTCTTAAATGCAGGATCATCTGCAGGGCGAGAGGATTTCACCGTCCATGTAGTAGAAGAGCTGGGGGAAGTTTTGACGCATGGGGTTGCGACCCGCCCGGGTAAACCGGTCGTCGTAGGTGTCATTGATGAAAAACCAGTGATAGGATTGCCAGGCTACCCCGTCTCTGCCTATTTGAATCTGGAATGGTTTGCCCGTTCGCTCGTCTCCCATTATTATGGTTTGTTAGAGCCGCAGCGGCAGCGGATTAAAGCAACCGTCGGGCGGCGCATCGTATCCGTCATGGGGGCAGAAGATTTCATCCGTGTCACCATTGGATGCATAGATGGTCAATACATCGCCAATCCCCTGACTCGCTCCGCAGGAGTCACGATGTCTATGGTACGAGCAGACGGATTATTGCGTATACCTCCTGGAGACCTCGGGTACGAGCAGGGAGAAGTGGTAGAAGTGGAGCTGTATCGTCCTCTGGAGCAAATCCAAAATACGATCGTGTCCACCGGTAGCCACGACCTATCTATGGACGTGCTGCACTCCCTCATACGCAGGAACAATCCAGGACGCTTCCTCGTTTCGTCCCACGTGGGCAGCATAGGTGGCATCTTGGCCATCCAAAAAGGGGAAGCACATATCGCTGGTGTCCATCTGTTTGATGAAGAAACAGGTACGTATAATCAGACCTTTATTGAAAAATATTTGCAAGATCGTGAAGTCGTATTGGTCCAGCTGGTTTATCGCCAGCAGGGCTGGTTCGTGAAGAAGGGCAACCCACTTGGAATATCATCCGTCCGCGATCTGGTGAAACCAGGGATCACTTACATGAACCGTCAACGGGGAGCAGGGACGAGGCTGCTATTTGACTACTTGCTCAAACAAGAAGCGGTAGACAGAGAGAATATCTACGGCTATTCTCGAGAGGCGGTATCTCATCTGAGTGTCGCAGCGGCAGTAGCCGGAGGAACGGCAGACGCTGGTCTAGGCATTTATTCAGCGGCAGCAGCGATGAACCTGGACTTTATCCCTGTATCGGAAGAGCGATATGACCTGTTAATGAGCGAAGCGTTTTATAGCAGCACCCAAGGTCAAGAGCTGCTTGCCTGTATACGTTCGGGCGAATTCGCTGCAGAAATGGAAGCCTTGGGTGGATACAGCTGCCGCGATTCAGGAAAGATCATATATTCTACGTGTGCATCAAAAACCGGAGATTGACATAGAAGAACGACGGATGGCATGCCTATCAAAGATAAGGAGAGTGATCACCAGTGCCAGAGCAAGTACTTGATACACGAAATCGCCCTCTCCGAGATCTGCGTATTTCCGTGACAGACAAATGCAATTTTCGTTGCCAGTACTGTATGCCCGCCGAAATTTTCGGCCCAGACTTTGAGTTCCTTCCTCAGCACAAGCTGCTGTCATTTGAAGAAATTACGCGATTGACGACGATCTTCACGTCGCTTGGAGTAGGGAAAATCCGGATTACAGGCGGAGAGCCTTTGATGCGGAAGGATTTGCCTGCATTAATTAGAATGATCAGGCAAGTGGAGGGCGTCCAGGATATCGCCATGACGACCAACGGCTCGCTTCTCACCCGTCATGCAAGAGCATTGAAGGAGGCAGGACTGGATCGGGTAACGGTCAGCCTGGATAGCCTGGATGATGAGCGGTTTGGGCGAATGAACGGGAGAGGCTACCACGTGTCTGACGTGTTAAAGGGGATTGAAGTCGCTGCCGAGGCGGGACTTTCCGTGAAAATGAACATGGTCGTGCAGCGTGGTGTCAACGATGAGGATATTTTGCCGATGGCTCGGTATTTCCTTGAACAGAAGCACACCCTGCGCTTCATCGAATTCATGGATGTGGGGAACAGTAACGGATGGAAGCTGGATCAGGTCGTTCCTTCCAGTGAAATCGTGCGCATCATTCACGAGGAGATGCCCTTGGAGCCGATCGATCCCAATTATTACGGAGAAGTAGCCTCGCGTTATCGGTACGTGGGAACGGATCAGGAAATCGGCTTGATTTCGTCGGTGACCCAGGCTTTTTGTTCCACCTGCACACGAGCACGTTTGTCTGCAGAGGGAAAGCTGTACAACTGTCTGTTCGCCTCCTCTGGCAGTGATCTGCGAGAGCCTTTGCGCGAGGGAAAGACCGATGACGAGATCCGCGAGCTGGTCCGGACGATCTGGGAAAAGCGCGACGAACGCTATTCCGAAGTCCGGCTGAATGATACGCCAGGTTTAAACACGCGCTCCAAGGTGGAAATGTCCCATATCGGAGGATAACAGAAAGCTTGAGAAGGCCTTGACAAAGGGATGTGCACCCTGTATCATAAAGGGCGTGTAGAAACACGAAACACTTCATACTTCGAGAACAAGCAGAGGCGCCCAGCTTCTCACCTGGGTCGACGTCATTCATGACTGTTGACAGGTAACTCTTACGCAAAGATCCTTGGATCTGATGAATTTGCTAGGTGAGATATGTGCGGGCGCAAAATGCGTTCGCACATTTTTGTTCCTTCTCGAAATTGACGGGGGTGGCAAGTATTAGCAAGGATCAAATGTTGATTAACGAAGCGATCCGTGCCCGTGAAGTCCGATTAATCGGTGCTGACGGGAGCCAATTGGGAGTCGTAGCCTTTAGGGAAGCTTTGCGCATCGCCCAGGAAGCTGAATTGGATCTGGTAAATGTTGCTCCTACAGCCAAGCCGCCTGTATGCCGTATCATGGACTATGGAAAGTTCAAGTACGAGCAGGCGAAAAAGGAAAAAGAAGCACGCAAAAACCAGAAGATCATCGAGCTCAAAGAAGTGCGTTTCTCTTCCAACATTGAGGAACACGATTTCCAAACAAAGCTTCGCAACGTCCGTAAGTTCTTGGAGGATCAACACAAGGTGAAGTGTACGATCCGTTTCCGTGGACGTGAAATCACCCACTCCGAAATCGGACTTGCAGTTATGGAACGTGTAGCTGCCCAGTGTGAAGATCTCGCTGCGCCTGAGCGCAGACCGAAGATCGAAGGGCGCAGCATGATCATGATTCTGGCTCCGAAAGCGGAAAAGTAAGATAGTAGTTTAGACAGGAGGATTTTTCAGATGCCTAAAATGAAAACCAACAAGGCTGCTGCGAAACGTTTCAAAAAAACCGGAAGCGGCCAATTGAAGCGCGACCGCGC
>JARDZO010000364.1 GCA_029240815.1 Brevibacillus sp. | reverse complement strand
GGGAAGATACGAATTACGGCGATTTCTTTGCGGATTACATTCACGATTTGCGGGAGTCGGTGGAGATTGCACTCGCGGCAGGTGTGAAACCTGATCAGATTGTCCTTGATCCGGGCATCGGATTCGCGAAATCACAGGAACAAAACCTGGAGACCATGCGCAGGCTGGATGATTTGGTCGCATTGGGATATCCAGTCTTGCTTGCGACATCGCGAAAAAGAATGATTGGCAATGTCCTGGATCTCCCTGTGGATGAGCGTGTAGAGGGGACAGCAGCGACGGTTGCTCTCGGAGTGACCAAAGGCTGCCATATGGTTCGGGTCCATGATGTAAAAGAAATGAAGCGCGTTGCCAAAATGATGGATGCGATGCTTCGAGGAGGCATTACTGTTGGATAAAATCTACTTCAAGGGTATGTCGTTTTACGGCTACCATGGGGTGTTTGGAGCAGAGGCGGAGCTGGGACAGCGGTTTTACGTCGATCTCGATCTGTCCCTGGATCTGTCTCGTGCTGGGGCTAGCGATGATCTGAACGATACGGTGAACTACGCAGAGATTTTTACCTGTGTGCAGCAGATCGTTGAGGGCGAGCGCTACAATCTGGTGGAAAGGCTGACGGCGCGGATCGCAGAGAAGCTACTTTGCGAGTTTCCATTTGCGGAGGTCAAAGTAAAAGTGACGAAGCCGAATCCGCCGATCAATGGACATTATGAGTCCGTCGCGATCGAGATGGTTCGCCGCAGAGAGGACTTTGGTTCATGACGGTATGTGCTTACCTAGCGCTCGGGTCCAACATGGGCAAGCGGGAGGAAACGCTGCAAAAGGCAATACATAAACTGCAGGAACAGCCCGGTATCCGCGTTTTGCGGGTATCCAATATATACGAAACCGATCCGGTCGGCTATGTCGACCAGGATGCATTCCTCAATATGGTGATGGCCGTCGAGACAGAGCTTTCTGCTGATCAGCTGCTTAAGACAGCGCTGTCTATAGAAAGAGAGCTGGGACGAGTCCGACTCATACGTTGGGGACCACGCACGATTGATATTGATCTGTTGCTGTTTGGCGATCGTACCATCGAGACAGAGCATCTCAAGATTCCACATCCATCGATGGCAGAGCGAGCTTTTGTGTTAGTCCCTCTTCGTGACGTTTGGGAGGGAGGCGCTTTGCCTGTGTACAACCAGACGATTGATCATTTTCTATCGCAATTGGCAGAGGATCACAAGGGGGTACGTAAGTGGGGAACAGTTCACTTGGAAATCGAATCCGGTCCTTCCGAAAGCTAAAAGGGTATACACAGCAATCCCTTTCGGAAAAGCTGGGAGTGTCACTATCGTTCGTCGGGTCGCTGGAGCGTGGGACTCGCGTGCCGACAGAACCAGTCCTGCGTAAGATCGCCAGCACTTTACAGGTCGACTACGACGAATTATGTGCTATAAATAAATGATGACTTTTGGATAGGTCACACCTCTCCAAGCACCCGCCAGCGACGATAGATCGCTTGCGTTACGGGATTTAGGAGGTAAACATAAATGAAAATCGGAAATATTGAACTGAAAAACAATGTCGTACTCGCACCGATGGCTGGGGTTTGTAACCCTGCTTTTCGTTTGATTGCAAAGGAATTTGGGACCGGGTTGGTCTGTGCAGAGATGGTCAGCGATAAAGGGATCGTGCACGGCAACAAAAAAACCATCGAAATGCTCTATGTCGATGAACGCGAAAAGCCGTTGAGCTTGCAGATTTTTGGCGGAGACAAGGAAACGCTGGTAGAAGCAGCGAAACATGTCGATAAGCATACCAATGCCGACATCATCGATATCAACATGGGCTGTCCGGTGCCGAAAATTACGAGCTGTGATGCAGGTGCCCGCCTGCTTCTCGATCCAAACAAGATTTACGAGGTCGTTTCCGCTGTAGTCGATGCTGTTGAAAAGCCCGTGACTGTCAAAATGCGTCTAGGCTGGGACGAGGAACATCTGTATGTGATTGAAAATGCCAAGGCCGTCGAGCGTGCAGGTGGAAAAGCGATTGCTGTCCACGGTCGTACGCGTGTGCAGATGTACAAAGGGCATGCAGACTGGAGCTGGATCGGTCGTGTGAAGGAAGCGGTCTCGATCCCGGTAATTGGAAACGGTGATGTCGCGACTCCGGAGGATGCACGACGCATGCTGGATACAACAGGCTGCGACGGCGTAATGATCGGCCGTGCAGCATTGGGTAATCCGTGGATGCTATACCGGACGATTCAGTACCTGACCTCAGGTGAGCTGGCGGCAGAACCATCTGTACGGGAAAAAATGGATATCTGTCTGTTGCATGCAGAACGTTTGATTGCGCTGAAAGGACCGCGCGTCGGTGTCCTGGAAATGAGAAAGCATGCTGCTTGGTATTTGAAGGGCTTGAAGGGCTCTACGCACACCAAGAATCTGATCAATGGTGTAGAGACAGAAGATGAGCTTCGTCGTATTTTGACGGAGTATGTCGATTGGGTAGAAAACTACGCAGATGATGTGACGGAACCGTTGGAAACAGCGCAGAACGAAGCGGTTAGCTATTAATTTTCTGCGCCATTCCAAACATTGACAAGGGTTCCTTCATATCCTATAATACTCCGTAATATTGGGAGCCAAGCTGCCAGTTCACGCTGGCAGCTTTACCTATGAATCCTCACATGCGTTTATGATCTGCTGTATATTGTATAGAACAACTACATATAATCCTTTGTACTTTACCCAGTGCGAATGGAATCATTTTTTTAAACGGGGGAATTGAATCATGTCCGAAAAAGAAGTCATCCTTACACCAGAAGGTTTAACAAAGCTAGAGCAAGAGCTTGAGGATTTGAAAACGGTTAAACGTAAGGAAGTAGCTGCTCGGATTAAAGAAGCGATCAGCTTTGGTGATATTAGCGAGAACTCCGAGTACGAAGAAGCGAAAAATGAACAGGCGTTCATTGAGGGTCGCATCCTGACTCTGGAAAAAATGCTTCGCAATGCTCGCATCATCACAAACGAAGATGTTGATACCGGCGTAGTAAGTGTTGGTTCAAGAGTGAAGCTGAAAGACCTGGAGTTCGGTGATATCGTAGATTACACGATTGTAGGTTCTGCTGAGTCTGATCCGATGAATAATAAGATTTCCAATGAGTCTCCGGTAGGCCAAGCGCTTTTGGGTAAAGTGAAAGGCGCCGTCGTAGATGTAAACGTTCCAGCCGGGACTATTCAATACGAAATTCTCGATATCAATTTGTAAGCTGTAAACCCATGGCGTACCTTTCAATAGGTACGCCGTATCACTATTTATTCGACCTGCGCAAATCTGTCAAAGCAGGTATTTTTTAGAGGAGTGAGTGAAATGTCAAACGAGCAAGACTTGCAACCAGAACAAGAGCAAGAGCAAGAAGAGCAGTTGCACGAACTGCTGCAGGTGCGCCATGATAAAATGGATCAGCTGCGCGAATGGGGTTTTGATCCGTTCGGTAAAAAATTCGAACAAACCCATCATGCGGATGAAATCATAAAGGCATTTGCCGACAAGTCCAAAGAAGATTTGGAAGCAGAAGAAAACACCGTGACGATTGCAGGTCGTCTGATGGCGAAGCGTGCGATGGGTAAGGCGAGCTTTGCGCAATTGTTGGATCGCTCTGGTCAGATCCAGATCTATGTGCGTCAAGATACGGTCGGCGAAGAACTTCACAAAGTATTTGACCTGAGTGATATTGGCGACTTGATCGGTGTAAAAGGCGTCGTTTTTAAAACAAAGACCGGTGAACTCAGTGTAAAAGCGAAAGAACTGACTTACTTGACCAAGTCTTTGCGTCCGTTGCCAGAGAAATATCATGGTCTGAAGGATATCGAGACACGCTATCGCAAGCGTTATGTGGATTTGATTGTGAATCCGGAAGTGCGCGACACGTTTATTACTCGTAGTCGTATCCTGACGTCCATGCGTCGTTATTTGGACAACCTCGGCTACCTCGAAGTTGAAACGCCTACTCTGCATGCAATTGCAGGGGGAGCATCTGCTCGACCTTTCATTACGCACCACAACGCGCTGGACATGCAGTTGTATATGCGCATTGCCATTGAGTTGCATTTGAAGCGACTGATTGTAGGCGGCCTGGAGAAAGTTTATGAAATTGGCCGCGTATATCGGAATGAAGGAATTTCGACCCGTCACAATCCAGAGTTCACCATGATTGAGCTGTATGAAGCGTACGCTGACTATCAGGACATCATGAAGCTGACGGAAGAATTGATTGCGCATATTGCTCAGGAAGTACTGGGTACGATGAAAATTCAATACCAAGGTAATGAGATTGATCTGACACCGCAATGGCGCCGTGTGCACATGGTTGACTTGATCAAAGAAAACCTTGGAGTGGACTTCTGGAAAGAAATGAGTGACGACGAAGCTCGTGCTTTGGCCAAGGAGCATGGCGTTCAAGTAGAGCCTCACCATACGTTTGGTCATGTGGTCAACGAATTCTTTGAACAAAAGCTGGAGCATACGCTGATTCAACCAACGTTTGTGTACGGTCACCCGGTAGCTATCTCCCCATTGGCTAAAAAGAACGATCAGGATCCTCGTTTTACGGATCGTTTCGAGCTGTTCATTGTTGCACGAGAACATGCGAATGCCTTTACGGAGCTGAACGATCCTATCGATCAACGCGAGCGTTTTGAAGCGCAGTTGCTGG
>JARDZO010000363.1 GCA_029240815.1 Brevibacillus sp. | reverse complement strand
TTCTCTTCCATGGCACGGGTAAAATGGACATCGCGGAAAACAGTGTTATCTGCCCGCTCCTTTAATTGTTCGACCCACTTGTTCTCGTCCATTCCCAATCATCCCCCTCTCCCATCTGCTTCTTCAGCTGCTGTCTGGCCCTATGCAATCGTGTCCGTATCGTACCCTCTGACACAGACAAGACATTTGCCACCTCTGTAATGGACAAGTCCGCATAGTAATGAAGGACGATCACCTGTCGGTACATCGAAGGTAGATTTTGCACCTGCACAACTAGTTCATCTCGCTCTGACCGATGCATCACGATGTGCTCTGTAGAGACATCTGAATCCCGTTTGATCCAGGAGCGTGGAAGGATCTGACGAAAAGCCCATGAACGCAAATGTCCTTTGCATTCATTGACGGCTATCCGGTAAATCCACGTATGGATACTGCTCTCTCCACGAAAACGAGGCAGATGGCGATACACTTTCACAAATACATCCTGTGTGAGATCTTCAGCCGCATTCCGATCCTTGACCAGAAACGTCACCAGTCGAAGCACGCGCGTCCCGTACTCCCGCATGATTTGTTCAAATGCGGCATCGTCAGTGGGTTGCAATTTCTCCACCTGCGCGTCCTCCTCTGCTTGGTTTATTACTGGTTAGATGCAGCTGATGATGATTTGTTACACGTTCACGGATATTTTTTTGCGATGACGTCCAGCTATATACACTCATTGCGCTTGGGATACCACCTGTCGTTTCAGATCCGCCTTGTACAACTCCGAGAAAAAGTAGACATGCTTCTTGCCAGTAATCGGATGAATGGAAACATCTGTCTCAACGTCAAATACTTCCCGGATTAAGTCAGCTGACAAAATGTCCTCCGGCGAGCCTGATGTGACCAGCTGTCCATTCTTCAATACGTACAGTCGGTCGCAGTACATGGCGGCAATGTTCAAGTCGTGCAGGGCTGACAGCACAGTGATCCCCAATTGCTTGACCAGATCCATGACCTGCAGCTGGTAACGGACATCCAGATGGTTGGTGGGTTCATCCAGCACCAGAAATTCAGCCTGCTGGGCCAATGCTCTCGCAATCAGAACCCGCTGCTTTTCTCCACCAGACAGCGAAAAAAAGCTGCGTTTGCCATACTCACTCATGCCTACCTGTTCCAAGGCATCTTTGCTGATTTGAATGTCCTCACTCGTATCCGTCTGAAATAACTTTTTATGCGGTGAGCGTCCCATCATCACGATTTCCAGGACCGAAAAGTCAAACTCAACAGAAGATTCTTGCCGTACTACCGCCATGCGACGCGCACTCTCACGGGGCGACAATTTATACAGTTCATCTCCGTCTAGACCAATCCAGCCTGCAGTCGGCTCCAGTACGCGGTAGATGCTTTTGAGAAGTGTTGATTTGCCACTCCCATTTGGGCCAATGAGCCCCACGAACTCTCCTGCCTTTACTTCCAAGCAGATATCTCTAATGATCCGTTTGCCAGTCAGTGAAACCGTAATGTCCTGGGCAAGCAGCTTCATCGTCCACCACCTCCAAAAGAGTAGGAGCTTCGCAGCATGAGCCAAATAAAGAACGGTCCGCCGCAGAGTGCCGTAATGATGCCAATCGGCAATTCTTCTGGAGCAAAAGAGAGCCTCGCCAATGCATCTGCCCAAATAAGAAAGATGGCTCCCAGCAGCGAACTGACAGGCAATACCCGGCGGTGGTCTGAACCTACGATGACTCGGACCATGTGTGGCATCATCAGTCCGACAAATCCAATCGCCCCGCTAATCGCTACAATGACGCCCGTCAGCAGGGCCGTAATCACGAGAAGCAACTTCCGAAATTGAGTCGTGTTCACCCCAAGTGTACTAGCCGATTCCTCGCCCATCAGCATGGCATTGAGGGAGCGATACTGAGCCAGCAACACCAGGAGACATACGATTACGACCAGGGAAGGGATCGTCAAGTACTCCCATTTCGCTCCAGCCAGACTTCCGCTCATCCAAAACAGGACGGTTCGGATCCCATGTTCGTTTGGAGCTGAAAAAATGAGTAAGCTCGTAACTGCCGATAGAATGGCGGAAATCGCAATTCCTGCCATTAGTAGACGGACGACAGAAATTTGTCCACCCATTCGTGAAAGCGAGAAGATCAGCAAGATCGACACCAGGGAACCGAGAAACGCCCCCATAGACAACGCGTATTGTCCATATAAGCTAAAGGCGCCAAACAAAATCACCAAAGTAGCCCCTACCGAAGCTCCTGAGGAAACGCCCAAAATGTACGGATCTGCGAGCGAATTCCGGACTAGCGATTGAATCGCCACACCGACCACGGACAGCCCTGCACCTACGATCGCCGCCAATAGGACACGCGGAAAACGGATGTCCCAAATGATGGTTTGTTGTGCTTTTGTCCAATCTACTGCAATCCATTCCCCAAAGATGGGAACATGAGCCAACGCGATTTCCCACACGGTCCCAGGGTGAATTTCTACTGAGCCTAGTGTAATTGCGAGGGTGATAGAAAGGAGTAGGGCAATGATAAGACCGAGAATGAGCAAAGACAGGCTCGTCCTACGCAAACCTCACTCCCCCTCTTCTTGTGCGTACCTGTACGGCCACCAGCGTCATTTTTGTACCGGTAGCTCTCATTACTTGAATTTCTCCGGATACAACCCTTCTGCAAGGATTTTCAACGCAATCGGTGCACGAACGCCTTCCGCAGCTGCAGACAATGGCAGGACCAGCAGCCTTTTGTTTTGAATCGCGGATACGTTTTCCAGCTCACGTTTGTTCAAGAGAAGATCTCGTTTTTGGTCCAAGCTCTTATCTCCGTAGTCCACGATGATGATGACGTCTGGATTACGAATCACCACTTCTTCCCAACTTACATCTGCCCAACCCTTTTGAATATCGTCGAAAATGTTTTTGCCGCCTGCCATCTTGATCAATGCAGTCATGTAGTTGCTTGCGGCCGTGTATGCTTGCTCTTCTCCGCTGTCATAAACAAATACCTTCAATGGCTTATCAACTGTACCCAGCTTGCTCGTCGTCTGTTCCATTTCCATTTTCATTTTGCCAACCAGTTCGATTGCCCGATCCTCAACACGGAAAATACGTCCAATATTTTGAATATCCGTAAAGACATCATCTACTGTCGGACCTGACTTGTTGGACGATTCATGCAAGTACGATTGGATACCTGCTTTCTCCAATTCCTCCATCGATCCGACTCCCTTGTCTCCAAAACCGCTCTTCCAGCCTGCATAGACGAAATCTGGCTCAGCTGCCATCAACACTTCTTTGGTCGGGTACTTGTCAGACAATACGGGAACTTTGTCATACGCTTCTTTAAATTCTGGAAGGATCTGATCATCGAGGTAGGCTGTACCGACCATTTTGTCACCCAAGCCTAGGGCTAGCATGACCTCGGTTACATGCTGATTCAATGTAACTGCTCTTGTAGGTGCTTTCGGATAAGTGATTTCTCTGTCGTTGTTTTTCAGTGTGACCGGATTGTCTGTCCCTGACTGGGCTTGCTGCTCTACTCCAGGAGCTTGGGATTGCTCAGCTTTGCCTTGGGTTTGTGCCGCCCCTAGTCCTGTAGATGCTGGCGAGCTACACGCGCTCACGAGAAACATAAGCGCAAACAAAAGTGCTGCCCAGCTACCTTTGCATAATCGATTCCACCACCTTGGTGCTGCTTTCATCTGGATTCTCTCTCCTTTTTATGTTCTCTTGGATATTAATTAATTAAATCGTAATCATTACGTTTTGTCTTTTTCAACTATACAGGCTTTTAGGTATTTTGGCAAAATCTCTCTTGCCCCACCGCCTTTCCTGAATACAAAAAAGCACCTCCCAACGCGCAATCGGGAGATGCTTTTCATATGTGGACAGAGTAATGCAAACAGACGGTTTCCCGCCCTTTCCATTCACTTGTGCTTTCCACATCATCCCCATCCGCGTGGGTCGATTGTGCCTAGTTTCATGGCAGGTCTCCTGGCTCCGATTCATCATCCTCTGCGCCCTTCCCATTCCATTTGTGGAACAGTGGTTCATCGCAAAGAACTCCTCGTTACAGTGGCGGGACCGCGCCGGATTTTCACCGGACTTCCCTTTTAAGCTGGTTGAACGCAAATGCGTCCATTCAGCACCATCAAACATCTATTCAGTTATATGCGTGGTCACTCTCTTAGCCGATTACGGTCAGTTGTTTCGGGAATTGTGTCAGCACTTCCACTCCGGTTTCTGTCACAAGCACGTTGTCTTCAATCCGTACTCCGCCTACTCCTGGCACATAGATTCCCGGTTCAATGGTAAACACCATGCCAGCACGCAGCTTTTCTTGGTTTTGCCCGTGAACGGATGGATACTCATGAACATCCATACCCAGACCATGGCCCAGACGATGCATGAAGTACTCTCCGTAGCCTTTGGCAGAAATCACATCACGCGCCGTTTGGTCGAGATGAGCAAAAGTCACGCCTGGACGAATTTCTGCGATGGCCGCTTCGTTGGCAGCCAGCACAGTCTCATAAATCTCGCGCAGCTGCTCACTGATTTCTCCAACCGCAAATGTACGCGTAATATCTGAAACATAGCCGTTTGCTTCTACGCCGATGTCAAACAAAAGGACTTCGCCATCCTGCACTTGACGTACTCCTGGTTTCCCGTGTGGTAAAGCAGACTTTTCGCCAGCCAATACCATGGAGGTAAAGGAAGG
>JARDZO010000362.1 GCA_029240815.1 Brevibacillus sp. | reverse complement strand
GTGTCACGGGAGCAATTGAATAAGGAGACCCAAAGCTGGCTGAGGAAAAAGGGGAAATAAGCGGAAGATCTTTGGAACACCAACCGAGGCGCAAGGGAAGAAACGAAACACGCTTTTAAGCGTCCACCTCTGAGAAACTCCTGGAGACGGCTACTTTGGACGCGGTTTCGTTTTTTCCATGGCGCCGGACAGGGATGACCCCCAGTAGGTGTTCCTATGAAGCTGGAGCGTTTTCCCCTTTTTCCTCTCCTGCACGACACTCTGACCGAGTGGAAAAAAGGAAGCGGGTGTATTTCCCGCGTATTTCTTACTGAATCAAAATATCTATCGAACAATTTCGAATGCTCCCCATTTACAGACGGGAAAAGATATAGTAGTATATGGTCATTCAACAAAGTTGAATAAAAGGAAACACGAGTATAAAGTGAACGCTAAGTCAGTCACGACTCTTTTTCTTGAAAGCGTTTTTAATGAGAAATGAAAGCGTTTCATTCAGAAAGGGTCAGGAATGTGGGGCACAGTACTCGTATCATTCAACATAGAGTAGGAGAATGCGAGATGACTACCAGTCGGGTATCCGGATTTTACAAACTATCACCTGAGGAAAGACTAGAGAAGGTTGCACAGGAGTGCGGGCTGACTGCAGAAGAAAAACAAATCTTGTCGGGAGCAACCGCATTTCCATTGCGTACCGCCAATTCGATGATTGAAAATGTGGTAGGCGTGATGTCCATTCCGCTCGGGATCGCGACCAACTTTAAAATCAATGGTGTGGACCGATTCATTCCGATGGCGACCGAGGAAGCGTCTGTCGTGGCAGCAGCTAGCAATGCAGCACGTACAGCCTACGATCTAGGTGGATTTCATACTTCCTTGAGCGGCTCCATCATGAGAGGGCAAATTCAAGTCGTCGATTTGACCGACCCGTACGGCGCAATGGCTCGCATCTACGAAAACAAAAAAGAGATTCTGGATCGCTGTAATGCGAAAGACCCGACACTCGTCTCGCTTGGCGGCGGTGCGATCGACGTCGAGGTACACGTGATCGAGCGGGCAAAACAGCCGATGGTCGTACTGCATCTCCTCGTTGATACGCGGGATGCGATGGGGGCAAATGCTGTCAACACGATGGCAGAGGCAGTCGCTCCTTATATCGAGGAAATTACATCAGGTCGCGTCGTCCTGCGCATTATCTCCAATCTGGCGGATCGCCGTCTGGTACGTGCACGGGCCGTATTTTCTACAGAAGAACTGGGTGGCAAAGAGGTCGTCGACAACATCATCCGTGCTTACGAATTTGCAGAGTGCGATCCGTACCGCGCGACTACACACAATAAAGGAATCATGAACGGCATCTCCGCGGTCGTATTGGCTTCGGGAAATGATACGCGAGCAGTGGAAGCAGGGGCACACGCCTATGCATCTGTATCCGGTCGCTACCGTTCCCTTACTCGCTGGGAGCTAAACCGCGAAGGCAATCTGGTAGGAACAATCGAAGTGCCGATGGCAGTAGGAATTGTCGGAGGAGCGACCAAATCGCATCCAACCGCTCGTCTCGGCCTGAAGGTGATGGGAATCCAGAACGCGGAAGAGCTGGCTGGAGCGATCGCAGCAGTGGGCTTGGCACAAAACCTGGCGGCCATGCGTGCTTTGGCTGCCGAAGGAATTCAAAAAGGACATATGGCTCTGCATGCTCGCAACCTCGCGATGATGGCAGGTGCTCATGATGACCAGATCGATCAGATCGTCAAGCAAGCGATCCAGGAGAAGGATGTACGCTATGACCGCATTCTGGAGCTGACCAAACAATTGCAGGAGGGGGTTGCCAATGGAAACTGAAATGGTAAGGAAAGAACAACAGGCGACGACATCGAAAAAAGAGTACATTGAAATTTTAGGAGATACGGTCGTACCGGTCCGAATCCTTTCGGCAATCGTGATCAGTATTTGCCTGAGTATTGGCGGTTACTTCTTGGGGAAAAGCTTTTTCCCCAAGATCGCTGAGGCCAAAATGGTAGGTTCCTACTCACTGCTACTGGGAATCGCTGGCAGTGTGTTAGGTTTGATCATCTGTGCGAACCTGTTTAAACCAAGCCGGATTTTGACCGAAGAAGAAACATCCTCCGAAGGTTTGGAAGAAATCCTGCTCAGCATGCAGGTAGATCCGAAAGCAGAGTATGAATTGATTAAAGAAGACCCTGTGACGAAAAAAGAGATGGAAGAACTGGGGATTTTAGAGACATTCAAGCGTAGCGGGGGGCGAACACAACCATGAGCGTACTGATGATATCCATTTTGCTTGCCTTGGCAGGTGCTATTATCTTTTCCTTGATCGGATTAGTTTCGGGTACTGATGAAACCGCTATCATGGTACCCTTTACCCTCTTGGTCATCTTGCTCGGAGCACCGCCAGAAGCTGTCTTTTCCTTTTTCATGGCGGCAGTATTGTCCAAGCATCTCACGCATGCGATCCCGACCGCACTCATGGGTATTCCTGGTGATACCACGGCCGTGCCTTTGATCGACCATGCGTCTGCCCTGCGCAGATTGGGTGTTCCCCATGTCGCGCTGCGCAAAATGCTGTCCGGCGGTTTGATCGGTGCTTTCATCGCACTGCCAACAGCGGTTTTGTTCGGGCAGTTTCTGGGACAGTTCGCTGACTTCTTCAAAGCCTCATCCGGGCTGATCTTCACCTTGGCTGCGATCCTGATCGCTTATTTCTCCAAAGGAAAATGGGTAAGCGTCCTGATGATCATCCCGTTTGCCTTCTTCATTAAAAGCATTGATACGTTCAGCTTCAGTGTAGTAGAAAAGCATTTGAGCACCAGCTTCTTTTTGGGTATCGCGATCGGCCCGATGTTGTCGGACATTTTGTTTTCTCTGTCCCCGACTGCTCGTAAAGGCATGGTTCGTCAGACTGCAAAGGAATATCACCTCGCACCGGAAACGAAATCATGGAAGGGCTTCTTCCCGAATCCGTTCCGCGTCCTGACAGGCAGACAAACCGCTCATACGGCGGCGACTTCCTTTGTTTCCTCCTTGACCTTTGCCTTTAGTCCAGTGGGAATGACCTCGCTGATGGGGGAAATCGTAGGCTCTCGCAACAAAGGCGTGTACAAAAAATCGACTTCGAGTCTGGCATCCATGAACGGAGTTACCGAATCTACCTATATTGCGGAAGCGATCATCCCCCTGCTGGCGTTCGGGATTCCGCTCAGCCCGGTAGCGTTGGGACCTGCTTCTCCTTTGTTTAATGCACCTCCCGTATTCACGAGTGAGCCTGTGAACAACTTGCACAATATGCTGACACCATGGGAATTCTTCCTGTACGGTCTGATTGGTCTGGTGATCGCAGCACTGATTGCGTATCCATTTGCTATGAACTATGCGCGTAAAGCGACCGTGTTTGTCATGAAAAACATCAGCCAAGAAGCGATCGTCGGTATGTTCATCGGTCTTGCTTGCTTGCTCGCCTTCCACGAGGCACAGCTTGTAGGGGTCATTCTTACACTGACAATGGCAGCAGTAGGAGGATTGATGAACCGTGTACTGGGTGTTAGCTCCGGTGTACAGTTCATGATCTTCTACGGCTCCACCTACATGATGTCAAAACTGCTGGGAGTATGATGCCCGTATGAAATTCGATCCGAAAAAGATCACCATCAAAGAAGTGGGACCTCGGGACGGTTTGCAGAACGAATCGGTCTTCGTCCCCACTCCTGACAAAATCGCGTGGATCAATCAGCTGTCGCATACAGGACTGTCTTATCTGGAAGTGACTTCGTTCGTTCATCCCAAATGGATACCTGCTTTGGCAGACGCCGTTGAGGTAGCGAGCGGCATTGAGCGGGTACCCGGTGTCACGTATGCGGCCCTCGTTCCAAATGCAAAAGGACTGGAGCGAGCCCTGTCTGCCCATGTGGACGAAGTATCGGTATTCATGTCATCCAGTGAGACGCACAATTTGAAAAATATCAACAAGACGCGAGAAGAGACTTACCCGATCCTGGCGGAAACCACTCAGGCTGCTCTCGCGGCAGGCAAGACCGTTCGCGGCTACGTCTCCACCGTGTTTGGCTGTCCGTACGAAGGTGCCGTCCCAGTAGATGACGTCATTCGCGTCACGGATGCGTTGCTTGCGATGGGCGTAAGCGAGGTGTCTCTCGGGGACACCATCGGAGTGGCTCACCCTCGCCAAGTGCAGGAAGTGCTGGAGGTATTGCTGCGGCGCTTCCCGGCTGAAAAATTGGCGATGCATTTTCACGATACCCGCGGCATGGCGATGGCGAATGTGCTCGTTTCCCTAGAAATGGGGATGACCACCTTTGATAGCTCACTGGGTGGTTTGGGCGGTTGCCCATACGCACCAGGTGCATCAGGAAATATCGCGACAGATGACCTGTTGTACATGCTGCACGGTTTGGGCATGCAGACAGGGATTGATTTGGAAAAGCTGCAAGCAGCAGCCCTGTTCATTCAGGAAAAGATGGGGCGTCCCTTGATGAGCCACAGCATGCAGGCTTGCCAAGCATAAAAAGACAAAGCACAGCGGTTGTACGGAACATGGAGATCATGTCCGAAACATTCGCTGTGCTTTTTTGTTCGTACAGGGAAAGGATCTGTCGCCCCTTATTGTTGGATCGCGCTCGGATCCATGTACACGAATTCCCACAGATGGCCATCTGGATCCTGGAAGCTCCAGCTGTACATGAAGCCATGGTCGAC
>JARDZO010000361.1 GCA_029240815.1 Brevibacillus sp. | reverse complement strand
GCGCATCGGGAGAATAGGTAAGGAGGCAGCTAAAAACATACAGAGGTCTATTTTTTTTTTAAAATTTTTCATTGATAATGATATTCATTTTTAACGAAAAAGATGGATAGGGAGGGTTTTCATTGTTTACCAAAGGAAAAATCGGACTGCTCATGCTCATGATGTTGTCATTGCTCGTATCGGCATGCGGCAATCAAACAGCAGCACCTGCAACCCATGCAACTCAAGCGACAGCAGCAACGGAAAGTCCAGCACCAGCCGCTGGAGAAGCGAGAACCATTACACACGCGATGGGGGAGACAAAAATTACAGGAACCCCACAGCGAATCGTCGTGTTGACCAACCAGGGGACAGAAAGCTTGCTGATATTGGGAATCAAGCCGGTAGGGGCGGTAAAATCATGGATCGGCGAACCGTGGTTTGACCATATCAAAGATCAAATGGATGGCGTGGAAGTAGTAGGAGATGAAACACAGCCAAACATGGAGTTGATCGCAAGCTTGAAACCGGATTTGATCCTCGGTACTAAGGTGCGTCAGGAGAAGATCTATTCCCAGCTTTCGTCGATTGCGCCCACCGTGTTTACAGAAAACCTGGGTGACAGTATGATTGAGAACTTTGAGCTGTATGCAAAGGCATTGAATAAAGAAGCAGATGGTGCAACCGTACTCGATGCTTTCAATAAAAGCATAGAAGAAGTCAAAACAAAGCTTGGGGATAAAACCAAAATGCAAGTATCTCTGGCTCGCTTCCAGCCTGGCAAGGTAAGAGTCTATTACAAAAACAACTTTGCCGGTGTCATTCTCGAAAAGATCGGTTTTGCACGCCCGGAAGCACAAAACAAGGATGAATTCACTGCGGATGTTGCAAAAGAGCAGATGGCAGTGCTCGACGGGGACGTTTTTTTCTACTTTGCATCCGATCGAGAAGGTGACGACGGGGCAACCAAGACGGCAAAAGAATGGCTCAGCGATCCACTCGCACAAAACATGAATGTGACCAAGAAGAATCGTACGTATCAAGTAAACGAGGCGATTTGGAATTCGTCGGGAGGCATCATGGCGGCGAACTTGATGGTCAAAGACATCGAAAAGTATTTCACAGATATCAATCTGTAGGAGTGGCCAGATCAATAAGAACAAAAAAAGAAGACTGGAATCATCCAGTCTTCTCTCAACTTCTATGGTACGCCTGAAGGGAATCGAACCCCCGCACATGGTTCCGGAGACCATTGCTCTATCCACTGAGCTACAGGCGTGCAGGATGGAAAAGCGATACTTACCTATTATAAGACATTTAACGAGCCAAATGCAAACAAAAAACCTGTTTTTAGTTCATTTTTTTCGTGAGGGTGAACTCGTGTAAGGAAAGGATGGGGCAGCCGCATCAAGCAGACTGCCCCCTTGCTTGCCTATGAGCATCGTTTTTTGCTAGTTGGTGAAGTGCTTCACGATCTCGTCGAGTAACAGAGTAGCAGACAACAGCCCGCCGCCGGTATTCCAGATGACCTCATCTACCTGGAATACCTGATTGTTTTTCACCACACTGAGGTTTTTCCAGAGCGGATCGTTGACCCACTCGTCGCGATTGGCAGCCGCGGCTTTATCATCATAGTCAGAGACCCAGTAGAACAGGACATCGCCGTCTGCTTCACTCATTTGTTCTTTGGCGATCACTTGCATGAATTCGTCTTTATCTTGGGAAGCTGGACGAGCAAAGCCGAGCTGGTTGAACAGCACACCCGCAAACGTGTCTTTCATATAAAGGCGGACTTTCCCAGGGAGGAAGCGAACGATGGAGACCTTAGTCTTAGTCTTTTCACCCAGCTTGGCTTTGGCTTCTTCTACTTTTTGATTAAAAGTGGTCATGAGTGCATCGCCTTCTGCCTTTTTGTTGAGTGTTTCTGCGTACAGCTTGAAGTTGATTTTCCAGTCACCAGACAAGTTTTCTGAAAAGACGGTAGGCGCGATCGAGGAGAGCTGGGAATAGATTTTCTCCTGGCGTACCTTGTTTCCGATAATGAGATCTGGTTTGAGACTGGCGATCAGCTCAATATTGGGTTGTGTTTCCTCGCCCAGATCCGTGACTCCTTGCATCTGGTCCTTGATGTGGTTGTACCATGGTTCACCTTGCCAAGACTTGACGGCACCTACAGGTTTGACACCGAGGCTGAGCAATGCCTCCGTGCCTTCGTTGGTGAGGATGACGACACGTTCGGGATTCCCTTTGAGCTCGGTTTCACCCATCGCATGCTTGATTTTCCTACCTTCACCGCTGGTGTCGCTAGAGGGTGGAGTTGGGGTTGTCTGTGCTGACGCTGGTTGACTATTCGTGGAGTTTTGACCGCCACCGCCGCAACCTGTAACGAGCAGCATGAGAGATAAGCCGATAGAGCAGAGGACCTGAAAGGCTGGCCTACGATAGGTAAGCATGATAAAAACCTCCTGAAATTGATATTCATTATCAGTTATTTAAGACATACTGTATAATTAAGGAAATGTCTTGTCAACGAAAACTTGATAATAATAATCATTTTCATTGACTGATTGAAAATGATCAGATTACAATTAGAAAAGTGCCATTGGAGAAAGAAGGGAACAGCCGTGGAATCTCTTTTGCGCAGCCGTTTTCAAAAGTCGGCTGTCCTGATCATAGGGGTCATCGTTTTGGGTATAGCTATGGTCGCCAGCGTGCTATACGGCATTCAAAACTTTCGTATCACGACCGCGATCGAAGCGTATACCGGTTTTACTGGCAGTAATGAACACCTCATTATTCAACATACGAGAGTGCCTCGTGCCATTACCGCCGCTTTCGTCGGGGGCAGTCTGGCGGTCGCGGGCGTTCTGTTACAAGCATTGACACGCAACCCATTGGCTTCTCCTTCTGTGTTTGGAATCAATTCCGGAGCGGCATTTATGATTGTCATTTCCTTGTTTTTGTTTGGATCGATGTTTTCCTTTTCCCAGTTGATGTGGGTCGGGTTTTTGGGAGCGGGCTTGACGGCCTTGATCGTGTACATGCTCGGTTCTGCTGGTCGCGGGGGCATGTCTCCCGTAAAGGTCACATTGGCTGGAGCGGCCGTTGCCGCATTCGCATCCTCGCTGACCTCTCTATTTATGCTCATCGACAACAAAACGATGGAAGAAGCACTCTATTGGTTGGTAGGCTCTGTGTCAGGAAGGGATTTGCGCCATGCACAGATGATCATCCCGTATTTGGTCGGTGGCTGGGCATGTGCGATAGTGCTGGCAGGCTCTCTCAATTTGATGGCGCTCGGCGATGATGTCGCGAAAAGCCTGGGCCAAAAAACCGTATGGGTCAAGGCGGGGATCGTGCTTGTGGTTGTGCTTCTCGCAGGTGGCTCTGTTGCATTGACAGGCCCCATCGGCTTTGTGGGAATCATGATTCCTCACATCTGTCGATACCTGGTAGGCTTTGACCATCGGTGGGTCATTCCGTACAGCGTCGTGCTGGGAGGCATTTTTCTCGTCTTGGCAGACTTGGCCTCCCGTTACTTACTGATGCCGGAGGAAGTTCCAGTGGGGGTGGCGACGGCTGTTATCGGTGTGCCGTTTGTCATTGCCATCGTGAGAAGGAGGGCGCATGAGTAGATATACGGTCGTTCGCAGTCAAAAGCCATTGTATTCGTTTCAGTTGGACGTACACTCCATCACGATTCTTTGTTTGTTGATCGCGGTGTTGGTCGGCGTGATTGTCGCAAGCATTGGGCTGGGGAGCATTCGCATCCCGGTGTCAGAAGTGTTGAAATCGTTGGTCGGCATGGGCGATAGCACCCATCAGCTGGTCGTGGTCAATTTGCGCTTGCCCCGTATATTGGTATCCGTGATGGTGGGAGCGGCCTTGGCTGTCTCGGGTGCCATTTTGCAAGCGCTGGTCCGCAACCCGCTGGCTTCGCCTGATCTGATCGGCACGACCAACGGAGCGACAGCAGCGGCGATAGCCTTTATTGCCTTTTCCAATGGAGCCTACAGTATTCATTGGTTGCCTTTGGTGGCGCTGGTCGGCGGGTTCTTTGCGGCAGCACTGACTTATGCGACAGCTTGGAAAAGGGGACTGTCACCGTTTCGCTTCGCCCTGATCGGGGTCTCGATCTCAACAGCGATGGGAGCGTTATCTGTTTACTTCATGATTTCAGGGCCGTTGTATTTGGCCTCCCAGGCTCTCGGGTGGATGTCAGGAACAGTGTACGGAACCTCATGGGATCATGTGCTTGCGCTGTTGCCGTGGGTCTTTGGGTTTCTGCTTATTACGTTGAGTCAAGCCCGGACACTCAATGCCCAGGAGCTGGGAGATGATGTCGCAAAAGGCGTAGGGGTACGAGTAGAGAAGAAACGACTCATTTTAATTGCGGTCAGTGTAGCGCTGGCGGCAGCAGCAGTGGGAATCGCTGGCGGAATCGGCTTCGTCGGGCTCATGGCTCCTCATATGGCTCGCAAGCTGGTAGGCTCTTCGTATGGAGCATTGCTTCCAGCGTCTGCTCTGTTAGGAGGAATCTTTGTCCTGCTTGCGGATTTGGCTGCTCGCACTCTTTTCGTACCTCTGGATGTACCTGCTGGTGTGTTTACGGCTGCAGTTGGTGCTCCCTTTTTCATGTATCTCCTGTATCGGAGCCGTCGAGAATAGGCTGAAGCACGATACGAAAGTGACCTTTTACCAAAAGGTCACTTTTTTCCGCTTGATAATCAATTATTGGCAGGAAAATTGCAAG
>JARDZO010000102.1 GCA_029240815.1 Brevibacillus sp. | reverse complement strand
CTTCAAAAGGGCGGGGCTTTTTTGTGGAGAAACAATAAAGATAGAATTTCTGTTTTTGCTTGATTCATATGAAATCGCGAAGGGGTGCTCAATGAAGAAGCTTTTTCTAGTGAGTTTATTCATATTTTCTGGATGCGCTCCTGTTGAAGAAGAGGATCCGTTCCAAAAACAAAGCGAAGTCTTATCGAATGTAGAGGAATTAGTTGATTTCCAAAGCAGTTCTGCAGTGGCAGAGTGGACTCCTTCTATGCAAAAAAAGATCGACGAGATGTTTGATGAGTTACTTCCGAGCGTGAAAATAACAGGTAAATTGGAAGGATATGACCCGTACAAGTCAAAAAATTTGATTGGATATTACAAGGACGCTATTATTTACATTCCTCTTGACAATCGTAAGCCAAATGGGAATCATGTCATTTTAGAAATGAATAAAGAATATTATTTGGCAACCGGTGATCAATCAGCAATTGATTCCATCCGTGCGCTTTCATTAAAAATGAAATAAGGGACATTCGCACGTAAGATCGGCACGAGGAAAAGTGCCCGTCTTGCGGTTTTTTGTATGCTGAGGACATATGTCCTTCCCCTCATCCCGTTTCTGTCCTTTAATAAAGGAAAAAGCAAGTGGAGGGACCAGCAACATGAGAGGGAGTCTTTTTGCGTTAGCAGGCGGGGCCTTTCTTACCCTGCAGGGAGTTGCCAACGCCAGGATCAGTGTGAGCGTAGGCACATGGCAAACGGCAACGATTACTCAGTTCACCGGATTCGTGGCGGCGTTCCTGATCCTGCTGCTCGTCAGGGATGCAAAATGGCAAGGTTTCCGACAAGTAAAGCCGCTTTATTTGACCGGGGGAGCCTTCGCGGCCATCATTATATTCAGTAATATCACGGCGATTCAACAGATGGGGGTTACGCTTACCGTATCAGCCCTGCTCATTTCCCAACTTTGTCTGACCTTTGTGATTGACAGCCGAGGCTGGTTTGGAGTGATCAAGCAGAAGATGCGACTGCCGCAGTTCATTGGAATCGCACTGATGATTGCAGGCGTGGTGATACTAAAGCTGTAATGTGAGTAGGCTACGGGGCATAGAGGCTGGAGGTAAACGCTTGTTATGAAAGAAATGTTGGATCGGGATCAGCTGCAGGATTATTTACAAGCTCACCAGATGGAATCAGTTTTCAATGATCAAATCAAACCGTATTTGTCGCTTTATAGCTTTGAGCAAGGAGAGCTCATCTGTTCCCAAGGGGAAGTTCCACAAAATTTGTATGTGCTGTTAAAGGGGAAGCTGAAAGTGTACACCACTTCGGAGGAAGGGAAAACATTGATTCTTTCCTTCAAAACACCGCTCGAGTTAATCGGGGATATTGAATACGTTCGGGGAACCGACATTGTGAACACAGTAGAGGCGGTATCTCCTGTCCTGATGCTTGGTGTTGCTCATCGGTGGTTACAAAAGCATGGCAAAAGTGATCCACAGTTGCTGCAATTTCTCCTGGATCACATCACTCGAAAATTTTACGTGAAATCCACGACTATGAGCTTTAATCTGATGTACCCGGTGGAAGTGCGATTAGCCAGTTATTTGCTCTCAGTCTCTTTTGACGATACGGATGTTGAACTAAAGGGGCAACTGAACACAACGAGCATGATGGACGCCGCGAACCTGCTCGGAACCAGCTATCGACATTTGAATCGGGTCCTTCATCAGTTTTGCGCTGAAGGATTAGTCGAACGCAATAAAGGATTCATCTTGGTGAAAAACGCAGAAGGTTTGCGTGCAATGGCTCGTCACAATATCTATGAATCACAGCCAGAATAAAGACAGGAAAATGGGAGAGGAACAGCGATGGTTGTAGGTATGGCATTGGCATTGCTAGCGGGTTCGTTCATCAGTTTGCAAAATATATTCAATAGTAAGGTGAATGAACGTGTGGGCTCTTGGGCGACGACTACATTCGTGTTAGGGATGGGATTCTTGGCTTCCTTGACAATGGGATTGCTCTTTGAGGGAAAAGGTCTGTTTGTCTTGCCGCATATGCAGCCATGGTTCTGGTTTAGCGGATTGATCGGGGTGGGAGTGGTGACTTGTATGGTCCAAGCGATCCGACGACTGGGTCCTACGTTTGCGATTTCGATCGTGCTGACGTCCCAGCTCGGATTCGCCCTCTTGTGGGACTCTTTGGGCTGGTTGGGGCTAAACAAGGTGCCTTTTACCTTGCATCATTTGCTCGGTGTACTCGTGATCGTCGGTGGCATTCTTGTCTTTAAATTGGGCGGGGCACGGGAGACACAAAAAACCAATCTTCACACGAAAGAGGTGTGAGATTGGTTTCTTCGTCGTGCTTACACGGGAGTGTTTTCTACGATTTGCACAAGACGCTCCTTGATGCCGCCTGTACAGACTCCTCCGTGATACGCGATTACGGTCTCGATATCCAAATCGACTAGTTTGGCTATCGATTGTAATGCTGTCGCTTTGTCAGGGGTAAAGTCGGGATTGAACGGCATGAGCACACCGTCTTGAGACGTGAGTGCATCACCCGAAATCAATGTTTTGCTAGGGATGTGGTATAACGAAATGTGATCAGGAGTATGACCTGGCGTATAAATCACTTGGATTCCACCGCAGTAGGGGAGGATGTCTCCATCTTGAAGGATCTGATCGACTTTGACAGGAGGAGCGATAGCTCCGCTCTTAATCAGAGGCGTTTCTCCAGCAAGGTAGGGAACAGCTACCTCGTGAGCAAACACTTGGATCTTTCCTTCAAAGGCTTCGACAATCTCAGGCAAACTGCCAATATGATCTCGATCCTGATGCGTAATGATGATTTTTTTCAACTTTTGAAATGGAACAGACTCTTGTTCGATAGCGCTCTTGATGACATCAAGTTGTCCGGGTATGCCCGTATCCACAAGAATGGCCTCATTTTCATCCCACAGCAATCCTGTATGGACTACGAACAGTCCTCCTTCCACATTCATCTCAAGTTTGATGACCTTTATTCCTTGACTTGCGTTCATCGCTGCCGCCTCCACCATTTCCATATTTGCCGACCAATACTTCCCCAAGGGGGTATCAAAATCCTTTTCTCCTCGACAGTTTCCAGCGAATGGGAGAGCAACATTTCAAAATTCACTCTGTGGTAAAACGGAATGTGTAAGGAATGAAAATACGAGGAGATGAGTATATGGCTACGTTAGCTGGTAAGGTTGCACTCGTGACAGGAGCAAGCAGAGGAATTGGTCGGGGGATTGCGTTACGTCTGGCAAAGGAAGGGGCAATGGTCGCGGTTCATTATGGAAAAAACCGAGGGCAGGCAGAAGCGGTCGTTCGGGAAATAAAGAACACTGGCGGGTCAGCATTTGGGATTGGCTCGGATTTACTATCCATTCAAGGTATCCACGGTTTATTTGAGGAGATGGATCGATTGCTTCAAGAGCTCACGGGTGGAAAGCAGTTCGATATTTTGGTGAACAACGCAGGGATCGGCCAGTCTGCTACGATCGAGGAGACGACGGAAGAGTCTTTTGACGAAGTAATGAACCTCCATGTAAAGGCTCCGGTTTTTCTCATTCAGCAAGCTTTGCCTCGGATGAGAGACGAAGGGAGGATCATCAATATATCCTCAGCTGTCACGAGGATTGCGTTTCCAAATCTGTTTGGCTACAGTATCTCTAAGGGCGCGATCAACACCGTAACAACTAATTTAGCGAAACATCTCGGACCGCGTAACATCACTGTCAATGCGATCTTGCCGGGAATCATCGATACGGAGATGAACGCAGCAACCTTGCAAGATCCTGATGGGCGGCATTTTGCTGCGAGCCTCTCCACATTTGGAAGGTGGGGGCAACCGGAGGACGTAGCGGATATCGCAGCTTTTCTGGCATCGTCCGATAGTCGGTGGGTAACAGGGCAACTGATTGATGCAAGTGGAGGGTCCCATCTGTAAGTCACATGTACAAATAGCCAGACTACAGCACGTTTTTATCGTGTTCGTAGCTGGCTTTTTCTTTGGGAAACAGGTTAGTTTTCTGAGCAGGGGAAACAATACACTTTTAGTAAAATTATTCAAAGAAAAATATTGACTTCAAATAAATTATTATGATAATATAAATATTTTTATTCTCGAAAGTGTGTTATAATGAATGAGTTAGAAGTAAAGGAGGTGGACGTATGTTTCAAGTTGGAGACAAGATTTTTTATCCTATGCATGGTGCAGGCATCATTGAAGCCATGGAGGAAAAAGAGTTTCTCGGGGAAAAGCATCTCTATTTTGTGTTGCACATGTTGTTGAAAGAGCTCGACATCATGGTTCCTGTTGAAAAAATGTCCGCTCTGGGAATTCGCAGTATTGTAGATGGACAGACATTGGAACAAGTATTTGCTGCTTTCCATGAGAGGGAACCAGACCTGTCGGTAAACTCAGCGCAACGCTTAAAAATGAACACAGAGAAGTTGAAAAGCGGCGATATTTACACAGGGGCAGAAGTGGTTCGCGATTTACAATTCATTAGCAGAAACAAGGTGCTGGGAACGAGCGATCGAATCATGTTGGACAATGCGATGTTAAACTTGATTAGCGAAATCGAACTCGTGCGAGAGCTGGATCGTGAAGAAGCGACTGGGCTGTTGAGACAGATTATTTCCAAAGAAGCTGTCAATGTGGCTCCGTAATAGACATAGGCAGACAGCATGTGTTTACAGATGAACTTTATAACTTCATGAATAAGGGCAGGGTGTGATTGCATAAACAATCGCACCCTTTTTTGCTTTTTAGCCAAAGTTACTAAAACGATATTCGCTGCGCTGTGCAAATAGGTGGAAGCCAGCTCGCAAAAAGGAGTTCGCCATCGGCTGATTGCGTATATCGGTGTCCGTGCGAATAAACGTTTCGCCAGCTTGAACGAGTGTGGACAATCCCCGGTTCAACAGCAAGTCGACATACCCGCGTCCTCTGTATTCGGGAAGCACACCAATGTAGCCAATCGTCGCAAAAGTGGGACCTTTTGCAGGGATGATGAATCCCATTAATTGATCATCTGGTGTATAGGCAAGCTCCCACCAGTCAGGTTCATATGACATGCTTTGCAAATCTTGATAGATCTCTTGGGCTTGCGATAGGGGACCATGCTCAGCACGCTCTTGGGCAATCAGACGATCCAGGGTAGACGCAGAGCCGCGCATGATCGCGTCAATAAAAGCAGTTTCACCGACCTCAGACAGGCTACGATAAATGATACGTTCATCCATGCTTGCCAAAACGCTGGGAAGAGGGGTGACACTGGGATCGGTCTTCCACTCAAACCGCGATGTTTCCCTTTGTAATTGAAATCCGAGTTTGTTCAAAATCTTTTGTCGCTGTTCTCCGTGGTCCTGCCATTGTGGCGCCATTGCGGGAGAGTCCAGAACATAGCCGAGCTGATCGACACCCGCTTGCTGGCAAGTCACCATGAGATGCTGCCACAGAATCTCAGCGAGCTCCGAGCAGTTCTCATCCCCCCAAGGAAGTTCCAGCAGCACGATATCAGAAGGTCTATTTTTTCCGGGGAGCGTCCAAAAAGCGACACGTCCGATCCCTTCCCCTTCCCTCTCCAAAAGAAAGCACCATTCTGGACGCATGGCACCTTTTGTAAACATTTGCTGGAGGTATTCAATGATAGACGATTGTCGATGGGTGGGGGTGGTGACTGCTGCAAATACATGGATCTCATGCATTAAGATGGGGCGAACTGTAAACATCCTTTAATCTCTCCTTTTGTGTGATGCTTGGGCAAAACAGCATGAGAGTCCCCCCTTTCAATCATTTGTAACTCACAAATTTTATTTTGGTAGTTACAAGGTCATTTTATAGAGAAAAATCATTCCAGTCAATCTCGTTCTTTCCAGTTACAATAAGGGAAGAATATGGGGAGTGAATAAGTCTTAGTCACGAAAGGAGAAATGAAGAATGGCGCAGGACTCTAGCAAACGAATTATTTTGGCAAAACGGCCCGTTGGTATGCCTACTATCGAGGATTTTCGGTTTGAGGAAGGGCCATTACCCCAACCGGGAATAGATGAGGTGCTCATTCGTGCCTTGTACCTGTCTGTAGATCCTTATATGAGAGGAAGAATGAATGATCGCAAGTCCTACGTGCCGCCGTATGAGCTGGGAAAGGTAATTTTGGGTGGAGCAGTCGGCGAGGTGATCCTGTCACGAGCGGATGAATTCCAGGTGGGAGATATCGTTGTTGGCAATCTCGGATGGCAGACTCATGCCGTAGCAAAGGCAGCTCAACTGCGAAAAGTAGACGAACAGCTCGCACCAATCACGACTGCGCTTGGAATTTTGGGGATGACAGGACTCACTGCCTATTTCGGACTGCTCGACATCGGTCAGCCAAAAGCAGGGGAAACGGTTGTAGTTTCAGGAGCAGCAGGGGCAGTAGGAACGGTAGTAGGCCAGATTGCCAAAATCAAAGGATGCCGGGTGGTTGGAATCGCGGGCTCAGATGACAAAATTCGTTATTTGCTCGAAGAACTGGGGTTTGATGCGGCGATTAACTACAAGGCACCTGATCGCAGGGCAGCATTAGCAAAAGCATGCCCGAATGGCGTCGATGTGTATTTCGATAATGTGGGTGGAGAGATTTCTGACGATGTCATGTTCCTGTTGAACAAGCATGCGCGGATCCCTGTTTGCGGTCAAATCGCTCTGTACAACATGACCAAGCCGGACATCGGTCCGCGCATGCAATCGCAGTTACTGATAACGAGCTCATTGATGAAAGGGTTTGTCGTCAGTGATTACTCCCAGCGATTTGACGAGGGGGCTGTTCAATTAGCCGAGTGGGTGAAAGAAGGGCGACTGAAGTATAGTGAGCAGATTGTTGATGGGTTTGAACACACAGTGAATGCATTTCTCGGGCTGTTTACCGGAGAAAATCTGGGAAAACAATTGGTCCGAGTCAAGTAAAATAGTCTAACGAAACGATAGTGAGAGGGTAGGCATTCTCGTGAAGAATGTGTACCTTTTTTCTTGTGTTTTGGATATCATTACCATTAGATCGGTGGAGAAGGAAGCTTTGACTGCTACGAACCGGGAGACTCCCTTCCTACACGAATAGAACTATTAACGGGACAAGCCCGATACAATCCTGTTCCTCTACAGGTCTCCTATGAACCGGACACTCAGTTTTCTTATTCAGACGCAGGATACTGCTTAATCGAACAGGTAATTGAAGATGCGACAGGTGACTCTTTCTCTGCTGTAATGGATCAGCTTGTCCTAGCTCCTATGGGGTTAACTCATTCGTTCTCACCAATACCATTCGCCAAACTGCTAAATCACCCCGGGGAGAGGAGATAACAATGAAACAAGGAAAAACAAACGCAATGCGCATACTGGACAAAGAAAAAATGGATTACACGATGCTGACATATACGACAGATGACGGCAAAATCGATGGCGTCTCGGTCGCTCAAAAAATTGGAAGGGAAAAAGGCGTTGTCTACAAGACGTTGGTTTCCCAAGGGGCTAGCAAGGCATACTACGTCTTTGTGATTCCGGTTGAAGCAGAACTTGATTTGAAGAAAGCTGCGAAAGCCGTGAATGAAAAGAAAGTGGAGATGATTCCAGTCAAAGACATCACGGCAGTGTCAGGATATATTCGCGGGGGCTGTTCGCCAATTGGGATGAAAAAAATGTACCCGACAGTCATCGATGAGAGTGCCCAATCATTAGACGTGATCATTGTAAGTGGAGGGAAAATCGGCGTGCAAATTGAGCTCCCTATCGCAAATTTGGCAAAGGCGACGAAGGCTTCGTTCGCGGACGTAGCGACTTAAGTGAAGGAAACTGAACTGGTATGTAGCATTTTGGGGGGAGCGGTATGTAGGAAAGAAAAGGAGTGCGCGGATACACGCCCCTTTTCTTATGGAGTTGACTTCTTACAAAAAACGCCTTCCGATGATCTGAGTCGCGCGGTTCCAGAGTTGCTGTAATTTCCTGCGACCGCGAAGTGTCAAGTGCTTGTCTGGCCGTTTCAAATAGGCTCTCATCGGGATGACACGAAACTTGGGTCGCCCGCCTGAGAAAAAACGTTGAGAATAAGTAGGGATGACGTTGATGTCGGTAATCGTTGTCTGCCCTATTTCATCCTTTTCCACGGTAAACCGCAAAATGACACCACATTGCGACTGATCAAACGTCAGCATTTTCTCTGATGTGAAATTTCCTAACGAATAAGCTACGAGTGTGCGTTTCTTCTTGCCAAAGGGTGCCGCAATGATCGGTGTAACCACAGGCTGAAGAACATGAGGATGTGCGCCGAGTATGACATCAGCTCCACGGTCCAATAGGCTCTGGGCGAGAATGCGTTGCTTTTGCGTCGGGGTAAAGCGGAATTCTACACCAAAGTGAAGGGAGACGATCAATAAGTCGACCTGTGGACGCAGCCGGGAGATGTCCTGTTCGATGACAGCTTGATCGAGCAGATTGACGAGCCATGGCGAGTCTTCCGGAATTTTTTGCTTGTTGGTTCCATAGGTATACGCCAGTATGCCGATTTGGATGCCTTTTACCTCCCGGATGAGAAAGGACGATGCTTCTTGTTGATTACGGTATGTCCCCGTATGTGCGATCTGATGCTGATCTAGTAGATCAAGCGTACGGAGCAGACCATGGGACCCACCGTCTAGACAGTGATTGTTGACGGTCGTCAGTACATCAAATCCTACATGCCGTAAATCACGCGCAAGCTCATCTGGACAGTTAAACCGGGGATAGCCTGTGCGAGCGGACCCAATTTGATAGGGTTGAGTCCTGCCGGAGAAGGTCGTTTCCAAATTGCCGATTGTCAAATCTGCACCCTGCAAGATGGAAGCTACAGGAGCGAACATGTCAGCAAAGGAATAATGCTCCGTCCCAGGTATTTTCGCAGACTCAACCTGTTCCCTCCACATCAGAATATCGCCTACCGCGGCAATCGTAGCTCTGTGATTCATAGGCTTCCCCCCTCTTTTTCTACTCTATTCGGGGACTGGTCTGCTTGTTTTGGATAAGAGCGGAGCGTTTTCATAGATAAAGGTCCAAACAGGCTGTCTCTCTTTCTCATACAATATCCAAGCCAATGGTGAGGACAGTGTAGAGGGGGAAATTTTCATTGAAACGTATAGGAAAAAGGAAAGCCAAGACAAAAGCGAAAGTGCCACCTATGAAGACACTCATTCTCCAAAAGCCCGTGATCGCGGTGACGGGAAGTGCGGGTAAGACGACGACAAAAGAAATGATTTCCTCCATTCTGAGCAAGCGATGGAACATCTATAAATCGCAGTATAACAAAAACTTTTTAGGAAATACCCGCGCGCACGCCAGGCGTATTACAGAAGGGCATAAAGCCGTTGTTCTCGAATACGGGATCTTGGGCAGTGGTCATATCAAGAGGCATTGTGAAATGATTCAACCATCCATTGGCGTCATTACGAATATTGGTACTGCACATATCGGCAATTTTGGCGGGAAGATCAGCGGGATTGCCAAGGCAAAATCAGAGCTCATCCGCTACATGAATCCGACTGGAACGGTATTTCTCAATCAGGACTGCCCTTATTCTCGTGAAATGAGCAAGCAGCCGTATGCAGGGTCATTCGCAGGTACATTTATTACTGTAGGGATGGATCAAGAGGCGGATTATCGCGCAACGAATATTCGAATCGATGATCGGGGAATCCGCTTTTCATGTTTGGTAGGCGGGACACAAGAGGATTTTTACCTGCCGACACTAGGGGAGCATAATATTTATAATGCCTTGTTTGCTATCGCTGTGACTCATTCATTGGGGTTTTCCGTACAAGTGATCCGAGATGGTTTGAGCACCTTCCGTCCGCAGCGAAAAAGGCTTACTCGCTATCGGTTCGCAAATGATGTCCAGATCTTAGACGATACCTACAGTTCCAATCCGGATGCTGCCAAAGCTGCGATAGATGTGCTCTGTCAGGTTGGGAGTGGGACGAAAGTAGCTGTTCTGGCTACGATGTTGGAGATGGGTGAATACGACGTGAAAGGACACGAAGATGTCGGGCGATATTTGAGCCAAAAGAATGTGGATTATCTGTATACGCTGGGAACGAGCGCTCGCCATATCGCACGGGCAGCCATACGATCCGGATTTCCTGCGAATCGGGTGGTTCACTGCCGGACGAAGGAGAGGCTGCATCGCCTGCTGACCAAACGGATCGGGCCGGATACCTCCTTTCTCGTAAAAGGATCTCATCGTTTGAAGATGGGAGAAACCGTTCTCTTTTTGAGCAAGGAAACGACGAAAATCCGTCTGCCAAAAAATAATAGATAGGTTTCGAAATAGAAAGCACTTGTCTGTTAGAAGGACAAGGGCTTTTTTCACGATGCTCCAAAAAAAGGGTAGCAACCAAAAAAGAGAGTTAGTGCTTTGGTCATCCGTCTATGTAATCAAATCCTCAATTGGAAAGATTTTCAGCCTATTAGGGCTCCCGTTTTTCCAGTAAACTGGTTCCGTACCCAATCCATTGGGAAAGACACAGCCAGGAGGAGAACGAATGACGAAACGAGATTGGTTACAAAGATCGACTGTCGCCGTCATGCTGAGTACATCCTTGATCATGTTCGCTGAAGGTGGACATGCAGCAGCTGCGCAGACTGTGGATTCGCAATCTTCTGCTAAATCTGTAGAGGTAGTCAAAATTGCCAAGACATTGATCGGAAAGGACTACAAATACGGTGCAACAGGACCTGGTTCTTTTGGATCTGCTGGCTTGGCGACGTACATATTCAAACAAGTAGGAGTCAAAGTAGATGACACGATTGCAGAGCTCTACAAGGCTGGCGAGAAGGTCACTGAAACAAATAAGCAAGAAGGCGACTTGCTGTTCTTCTCTTCAGATGGCAAAGGGGCGCCGAACTTCATGGGGATCTACGTCGGAAATGACCAATACATTTATTCGTCTGCAAGTGAAGACGCTGTTGTTCTCAAACAAGTAAGCGATTATTCGAAAAAATTGGTAGGGGTACGTCGCGTACTCCCAGCTGATTCAGGCACCAGTCCTACCCCGAATCCTGGAACTACGACTCCTGAGACATCGAAAATTGGGGACAAAGTCGTTGAAGCCGGGAAGAAATACTTGGGGACACCGTACGAATACGGATCGACTCGTTCAAACAAAAAGACGATGGACTGTTCTGAATTCACCATGTGGGCCTACAAAGATGGAGCCAACATTGACATGGGCAATGGAGGAGCAAAATCCCAAGCTAACTATGTAAAAAGTCACGGAACTTACACGACGGACATCAGCAAACTGAAAAAAGGCGATCTGGTCTTCTTTATGAGCTACAAAGGCTGGAAAGAGTCCGATTATAAAAATATTAACGTGCCGAATCAAAGCATTACCCACGTCGGCATCTACATGGGGGATGACAAACTGCTTCAAACATTCTCCAAGGAGTCGGGTGGCGTCAAAATGACAGATTTCACGGGTACACATTGGGAATACCGTTTTATCATGGGTGGACGCCCGTACTAAAAGACAAGCGGTCGTTACAAGGAAAGGATGACGCAAGAGCGTTGTCCTTTTTTTTTCTGGCGCGGTTGCTTACATGCGGGATAAAGGCATAGAAGACAGGAGCGGAAAAAATAGGTGAATGACCGGTGGCAAACGCACATGCCATATCCGCGTTTGCTGCATTTCCTATAGGGAGACTTGTAGGAGGTGAAACGTCATGTCATATCGTTATCCGCCCCCGCCACCTGGAGGAGGTTTTCCGCCGCCGCCCCCACCCGGTGGTTATCCGGGATCGCCAGGGGCCCCAGGAGGTTTTCCACCACCGCCCCCAGGACCGCCGCCAAGCAGGACGCCGAGCTCACCAGGATCGCGTGGATACGGTGGCACACGCCGCATTGACGCAGGCAGTTTCTATCCTTGCTTATTTCGCTATTCCTATGTATGGCTGAGAAATGGTAACTCGTTCTGGTTTTATCCGGTCTACATCAGTCGTAATTCCGTTTCAGGCTATCGTTGGAGACGCAACCGCTGGGAATATTACGGCACGGAATTAGGCAGGATTGCTTATTTTACATGCTAATGGAAAAGGCGCATCTCCCAAGAACTTGTGGGGATGCGCCTTTTCATTTCCTCAACCATTATTGTACGGATACGGGAAAGCTCTTGTGGTCATGGACGTCGCCTTTTTCCACGTGCACGTTGACCGTATAGCTGCCGGCAGTAGGGAGAATCGTATCTGCGCTGTATTGACCTGGCTGCGTCTCAGTTGCGTCGACGAAGGTGTGCTTCTCCTCATTCCCCAGCCAGAATTCAAATTTCACAGCCGCCAGGGCAATGCTTTGATTCTCTTTCATTAAATGAACAGTGAAGGAAGCGGTTTCTGCAGCCTTAATAGTTTCAGGTGGCATGAAGTGAAAGTCGATACCACTCGCTGGATGATCCGGACTGGATGTCTCACTACCACTCCCATGCTCATGTTCAGATGGAGTAGCCGCAGGCTGGGCATGTCCAGAATGGCCATTTTCTGTTCCGCTTGCTTGCTTACGATCTCCTACAGAAAAGGCTACTTTCTGCATGTTATGAAAATCGCGAGCCGTCACGTGATAGTAAACAAAGTAAGATCCGGGTTCATCAATCGTCTGCTGTGCGGTGTAGACACCATCTGACTGGAGAGTGGCGGGAATCGTCACATGCTGTTCCTGGCCATCTTTCCACCATTCAAATTTGACTTCTTTGGCATCATCGACGGATATGCCTTTTTGTGTGACTTTGACCGAAAACGTGATGGGTTCACCTTTCGCAGGTTCAGTTGGTTGCATAGAAAAGGCTGCATCGATCGGTTCGGAAGAGGGGAGTGCAGTTTCCTGGTTGTCCTTGCCACAGGCAGCCGCCATCAACGCGAGCAGACAGAGTAGGGAGAAATAATACCGTTTCATCTTTACAATCCTTCCTTTTTCAAGTTCATCAGCTGTTGGTAAATTTGCTCGGGATCAAAATCTTCGCCCATGCCAAATTTGCGAATCACTTCGTTGTTTTGATCGACTAAATAAGTGCTGGTGGTGTGAGAGATAAATCCATCCTCTGTCTTGCTGGCGATGAAGCCTAGCGAACTGGTCACAGTTTGGATGGAACGATCGTCCCCCCGCAGAATGGACCAGCCTTGGGCATCGATCCCAAGCTGCTTGGCGTACTTTCGCAATACGTCAGGAGTATCGTTTTGTGGATCGATACTCACGGTCAAAAATTCGATGCCATTGCCCATGAGATGGACCTCTTTCAGGCGTTTTTGCAGCTGTACCATTTTCACGGTCGTAGTCGGACATACGTCCGGACAGCGCGTGTAAATCAGCTCGACCAAACGGAGATTTCCTGGTTTGGGAGAGAGTGAATAGGCCTCTCCATCCAGCGTTTCCAATGAAATAGAGGGCAATGTGGCCGTGACGTTTTTCGACCCGCCCCAAAACCAGGAAGCAACAAGCGCCACGAGTACGAGGAACGGTAAAAACAATAGCAACCGTCTTAGCCGAATCGCCGCGACAGGCGTTACGGGCATAATCATGCACGCCTCCTTTTGTTCTGCAAATAATCCGCCAAAGGCTTGGCGTAGCCGAGTTTTTCAAATATTTTAATGAGGAAGCAGTTGATCGTCAGGCTGATCCTTTTCTTTCCGGTACCATGAGGTGAACACATAAGCTAGCACCGAACCGTAAGTCAATTCCTGCATCAGCTTCATGATAATACCACCTAACCGCTGATCGTCAAGGGCTTGCAATGGAACTGCAAACATCGATTTGTCGATGGGAGCGGAGAAAAAAGGGGCACAGAGCATGGTAGGTCCGCTTACGTACGTATCGTACAACGGGGTAGCAGAGAAAATGATCAAGGCGCAGGCAGGGGTAATCAGGACCCCGTTGGCAAAAATATACGCCAGCTTTTGTAGTTCGGTCAAACGATGAATCTCGGGCAACGGTGCAATGACGGGCATCCACATCAGCAAGGCACTCAAGAGCAAAAGCAGGTGGATCAGATTGTGCGTCGCCAACCGATTCATGGCCATGTCTAGAATAACAGGCATGTGATAAAACGAAAACAAGGCGTTAAACAAGAGAACCGCAGGGATGGGATGGCTGAATAAGCTCAGGAGTGTTCTGGACCATTTTCGTTCTATCAATGGACGCAGCAGCCACGCCGGTGTTCCTGCCAGCATGAGTAAGGGCATGACCAGATACAGCATGGATTGCTGGAGCATGTGGGCACTAAACAGAAAGTGTCCTGCGACATTTAGCGGACTTCCCATTCCGAAGTAGAAAAGAAACAGGCTGGCTGCAAACATGCATTTTTTGCCCAATGGTACTGGTGCAGCATGGGCAAAGGTATGGCGAAGCGGTCCGATTAGTGAAAAGTAAGCAATCCCCAATAAAGCGGTAAGGACGATCAGCTCCGGGTTCCATGTCGCCCGAAAGCCAAAGGTTGTTGTCAAATAGGTGATCATCATAACCAAGCCTCCGATATCCAGGATCTTCCCCATTCATCATTATAGGCAAAGGAAAGGAAAAGCCTAATGACTCATTCGGGCTATTTCTTCCAAAGATACCCGGAGTGTTCACATAAATGTCACCGTTCATACAAGAACAGCCTCCCGACTAGATAGCGGGAGGCTGGAGGCAACGTTATGATTTTGTCTGTTCTTCGAGCCATTGCTTCCACTCGTTGGCCTCGTGTCCTCCGACCAGGCGAGCTACTTCTTGTCCCCCTTTGTAGTGAACCAAGGTTGGGGTGTACTCGATCTGGAAGTCATCCCAGCTGGCGTTGAATTCCAATAGGTTGTGTTTTTTCATGTCGATCTTCATGTCTTTTACGATTGGCACCAAGACCGGAGTGGTGGCTTGGCAGTGTTCGCACAACGGGCTGTAGTAATAGACAAACAAGTCTTCCTTGCTGGTCAGACGCGTTTTTAGTTCGTCAGGCATGATCAGGTTGTCATACAGCGGGTCGCTCAGTTGCGCGAGAGTAGCAGGGTTGAGATTAGCCTTTCCATAAGGGTTTCCTGCGGCTTGCTGGCGGTTGGAAATATCGGAGTAGACGATAGCGCCGATCAGCAGGGCCGCCACGAGGATAGAGAAAAAAATGATTTTTTTCATGGATTATTGCTCCTTTCCATTTTTCAAGACGATAATTTGCAGCACAATGATCAACGCAAAAGCGATCAAAGCGAGAAACGGAATGGTAATAAAGCCTAACCAGTTGATGTAGTCAGCATTGCAAGGTACGATGCCGCACGCATTGCCGAGCTCATGCAAGGCGGGTACTTTCTGGATCAAATAGTGGTAGAGGGAGATCAAACCGCCAATTACGGAAAGAATCAAGGTGTACAAGGACATCTTGTAATCTTTTTTCGCGGAGGCCACTCCCAATAAAATGACTAGTGGGTACATCAGAATCCGTTGATACCAGCACAGGTCACACGGTATGTATTTCAGCACTTCTGAAAAAAACAGACTGCCTGCGGTGGCAATCAGGGCGATTCCCCAGGAAGCAAACATGGCTTGTTCCATGGCTTGTGCACGCTTCATAAAAACACCTCGTCCTCATCTTAGCATAGTACGATTGGGAAGTTGATTATAAAAACAGGGTGAGAGTGCGGGCTTGTCCACGAACGGGTCGCCCGATTCCACTACCCATTGTAGTGTAAAAACGGACAGGAGACAATATATCATTTGGACAAACTGCCGATTTACCCGTTGACTTGCACGATTGGATAGGGGTGAACATCTTGAATCGGCACAAAGATGGATTGCAAGGAAGGCCACTTCACGAGCATGACTCCGCGGCGGTAAGCAGCGCCTCCGTCGATCCCGGCGATGTTATCCCGTCTCCATGGTCCTGTCCCAGGATAACCAGGCAGTTTGGGAACGGGTGTATGACCAAACACGATAGGTATTTCTCCCTGATAATAATCGTAAAAGGGCTCCCTGATCCACAAGAGATCTTCTGGATTCTGTTCTGCCAGTGGAATGCCAGGTCTGACGCCTGCATGAACCAACAAGACGGCGGGAGCACCGGTGCGTTCGTCCGCAGGAAGTTCCATATACAGGGGAAGAGAATTCAGGGCAGGTAGCAAAAATGGGTATTGGGCAAGAATGATTTGTCGTGCTTCTTCCTGAATTCCGGGGGAAGGTAGACCTCCGACAAAAGCCCGACGCAGGGGGTGAGTGCCCAAAAGAGAACGAATCGTTGCATCGCCGCCATTAAAACGCAGGTAATTCTCGGCGTTTCCTCGCCCGGTGAGCCAGTCTTCGAACATTTGCTCGTGATTGCCTTTGATGAGAAAGAGTTGCTGAGGAAATTGTTGACGCAGTTCGAGCAACCCCAGCAGCACTTCTTTTGATTGTGGGCCACGATCGATCATATCTCCGATTACGTACAATTTATCTCCCTGATTGGTTGAAAAGGAAGCATCCCGAAGCGCTTTTTGAAACGCCTGATACTGGCCGTGGATATCCGAAACGAAATACGTCGTCATCGACAAGCCAACCTCCTAAGTGTACAAAATGCAGCTTTATTTACTACAATATGAGAAACATGGAAACGGGTGAAGGTGGGAATGGCATGTGACGTTGCCCCTTGAATTTTGGCGATGAGTTTACTACTATATTTTTTGTAATCACCATGCTAGCGTAGCACAGGGGTAGTGCAGCTGATTCGTAATCAGCAGGTCGGGGGTTCAAATCCCTTCGCTAGCACCATCGTATACAAACAAAACCAGGAGTACTCTGTCATATTAGATGTGTAGGAAGTCCGTTCTAACCAATAATAAGAAATTGAATACGATGTTAGACAGACATTCTATGCAAGGATGAGTATGCAAAGAGGTATCCCCTCTATGTGTTGCTCATTCTCTTTTTTTGTTTGATGAAGGTGCGTGTTAATTGCACGATGACAAAAATGTTATTTGCAACCATATTTTTACACAGTAAAATCAAAACAGCCGCCGGCTCTCAAAGCCTGGCGACTGTCCCCATATTTCCTTACTTGACCTCGTTCAGACGCTCTTCTAGACGGTCCCAAGTTTCGGTGATGCCCTGCAGCATGCCCATGTCCATGACGGTCTTGAGGGCCT
>JARDZO010000360.1 GCA_029240815.1 Brevibacillus sp. | reverse complement strand
GACACAACTCCTTTATTAAAGCACTGTTTCATAATATGTCCTTGGCGCGATATATCAATAACTTAATTTCGTTATAAGTCTTATTGCATACAAATGTACCATAACAATTGTAACAGGAGTGATTCATTTCGCCGTTACTTATGGTACGGCTCTCCTTAGCGGATCTATCGGCGAAATTGGCCCGAAAAAAACCGACCAACGGTGAAGGTTCCGTCGAATCGGTTCTGTTCGCACACTGCGTCTTCTTAAGCTTTAACCCGCTCCGCCAGCTCCGCGATGACGCGGTCTGCATCATCATAGGATATCTGGCAGGTACCCGCAGCTTCATGCCCGCCTCCATCATACTCTCGCATCAGGAAACCGACGTGGGCGGCGCAGGTTTTGTTCACGATGCTATGGCCGCAGGCAATGGAGACGTTCTGCTTCTGGAAGCCGTCCACTATCCACAGATTCACGTTCTGCTCCGGGAAGAGAGCATAGATCAGGAAACGGTTGCCCGGATAAATGGTTTCCACACCCCGAAGATCGGTAATAATAACATTTCCTTCGGTCCGGGTGTATTGGCCAAGCATATCCCGGAAAGAGGCATCCAGCTCGAAGTAACGGGTTACCCGCTCCTTCACGTCCGGATCCTCTAGAATTTCCTCCACCGTCTTGAATGCGCATAACTCCACCAGCTTCTCCATCAACTGGTAGTTGCTGATCCGGTAGTCGCGGTAGCGTCCCAGCCCCGTACGGGAATCCATCAAAAAGGACAGGAGATCCCAGCCTTTCGGGTCAAGAATGTCTTCCTTGCTGAACTTCGCCGCATCGGCCTTGTCCACGCCCTCCATCATGCTGTCGAACTCCGGACCGAACTTGTCCCTGCCACCGAAATAATCGTATACGACACGGGCGGCGCTATCCGCAATCCGGGCATCTCCCTTGTAAGTGTAACCCTCTTCCTTCACCCGATTGACTTCGCTGGCGTGATGGTCGAACCACATGCCGCAGCCGGGAACATAAGGCACATTCGTGAGAATGTCGTTCTCCGTTATTTCCACTGTGCCATCCTGCATATCCTTCGGATGTACGAACTTCATTTCCTCGATCATGCCCAGCTTCTTGAGCAAAACCGCCGACGCCAGCCCGTCAAAATCGGAACGCGTAACCAACCTCATATCCTTATCCTCCTGCTTATGTACAGACTAAAACAATTTTAACATCTCAGAGTGGTTAATAAGAACTACTTTTTCACTAAAAAGACGCTGAATTGCAACATTTAACTGGACCATGGTCCCTATCTGACCATCAAAGTTTTGTAAGTGCTATTCTAAAACCAAGATCATCTATCTTGAAATCGGGCATGCTTTTCCTTCTACTCGTAGAACCACAATTGTTCTCAACCTCGGCCCGACTGCCTCCCCGGAAGACTCAATAGTTCCCATATCGCTGAGTATTATATAGATCCCAGCACCATTCCCAGACGTTCCCAATCATATCGAAAGCCCCCATGGATTAGGAAACAGTTGTCCCACTTGTTGAGTGGGATAAGGATCTGAGTCCTTTTTTCATTCATGATGGGAATATCGACAAATCCAGCTTGCGTATGCGTGCAGAGTCGGAAATCAAATCGACCTCTGAGATCTTCCCGTTCTTGATCGTAAATTGGAGTACGTAGAGAAGTTTTCCCCGCGGAGCGGCGATGACGCCTATAGAACCGTTCACGAAGGCCACCTGAGCCGCTTTCGCTCGTCCCGATACTTGCTTGGCCAATGCTGCCGCGCCTCGAATCACTCCAACGGCTTCAATCTGACGATCATCTCGAAGTACGACGTCTGGATCGAGCGTTGCAACCAACGTATCGAAATCGCCTGCGTAAGCCGCAGCGAGGAATGCGTCGACCAGCTCGCGTTGGCGCGACAGATCGGGATTCAGGAGCGAACCGTCCCCGTGGATGCGACGACGTGCCCGGCTTGCAAGTTGTCTGGTCGCCATCTCGGTTTTCCCTACGATCGGGGCAATTTCGGTAAATGGCATCGAAAAAATATCGTGAAGCACGAATGTAACGCGTTCCGCTGGATTCAGATTACCGAGCACAACCAGCATCGCGAGACCAACAGATTCCGCCATCAACGCTTCCTGTTCAGGATTGCCACGAGCTTCATCGCTTACGATTGCCTCGGTCAAGTATGCTTCCATCGCTTCCTCTCTTCTGGCTTTTCGTGTACGAAGCATATCAAGGCATACTCGAGAAACAACAGTTGTCAGCCAGCCTCCAAGGTTCTTGAGATCGGTGGTATCCGATCGACTTAAGCGGAACCAAGATTCTTGCACCGCATCCTCCGCTTCGCTCAACGATCCAAGCATTCGATAAGCCACCCCCTGAAGATGGGAGCGATGCGCTTCGAATTGCTCAGCCAACCACTCCTGCGTAGCACTCATCTTCCAGTCCTTCTTCCGAATGGAATTTTCCCGAACATGTCACATACCCGAGTTTTGATCCGTCATCTTAGTGAGGGCCCATTACCGGCACCGATATTTAACAAAGGAGAGTGTATCCAATGAAACCAAGAATGAACAATCCCGCCATGATTTTACCAGAGGCAAGTCAAGCCCTGCAAGCGCTTGGCAAAGCCTTGTTCGGATTTGCAGTGGTCGTGGGGCTCCCGAACAAGACACTGTTTCTTGCTTATCTCCGTGCGAGCCAAATCAATGGAGACAGCGTGTGCGTCGATCTCCACTCGCGCAATGCGCAAGCGGCGGGCGAAACGGTAGATCGACTTCTCGCCGTTTCGGCATGGCGTGAAACTTCGCACTTCAATGACGCGGAACGAGCAGCCCTTGCACTCAGCGAAGCCGTTACCCGAATTAACGACAGAGCAGATTCCGTGCCTGATGAAATCTACGACGAGGCTGCCAGACATTACGAAGAACAGGCATTGGCGACTCTGATCGCAGGTATTGCAACAGCCAACCTATATAATCGGCTAAATGTCGCGACCAAGCAGATTGTTGCCACTTCGGTCGCCAATTGATGATAGAACGGGAACTTGTGCGTTCCTAACTTATCTGAAGCAATTAGGCTTTTCAAAAGTCTATTCGACTTTCAGCTTGTTCAACAAAAAGGCACTGCGATTGCTGTTATGGATGACGGTAATGGATTTACCTTAGTTCTTAGCAGCATGCCATCTAGCCAAGATGTAGACTATCGCTATCCGAAGGATTTCCATCTAGGCTTCTACGTTGATACCACAACCGAAGTTGATGAGTTTCATAAGAAGCTTGAAGCTTCCGGAATTGCATCCGACGTACCTAAAACGATTAGAGGAGGGTACACCTTGTATTTCACGGCACTGGACGGAATTCTATTTGAGGTAACTTGTTTTAATCTATAAAGCGCGCAGCCCGCAAAAAAACTTGTTTTTACTTGCGGTACGGTTCCCCGTAACGGGTCTGCCGCAAAAATATCACTCAATAAATAGGCGCTGCCTACCGGCCAAAAATGTGTGGAGAGAGATTTTTAATAATAAGTGAACCACTGACCACGGCAACAGTTATCAGGAAATCCATGCAGTAAAAAGACACTGAGATTCAATCCATCAGTGTCTTTGTTATTGTTGCTTTTTTGCCAGTAAAACTCCCCTTCGTAAAATAAAGCTGATTGAGTTATAAAAATGAGTTCACAGTAACTTGTTCACTCATTACGTCATTTCTTTCCATCTGCTTTGACGACGTTATCATTTTGATTAATTATCGTTTGGAAAAATTTAAGCGAAGCCTGCAGTTCTGATTCCGAAAATGAGTTCAAATCATCGAAAAATTTGCGTTTCATTTTTTCATGCATCATCGTGTGCGCTTCGAAGACTTGCCTGCCTTTGGGCGAAAGGCTAAAATACACTTCTTTCTTGTTGTCGTTCATCTGGCTTCGCTTAATGAAACCTTCTGTATGCAGTTGAGTGCTGACTTTTGTAATATTAGCCTTGGATAAATTCATTTTTTCCGCGATTGACGTGTTATTTATTGGTTCGTTGTTGCCGATGCAATCAATTACGTGTATGCCTGTCAAATTCGGAAACGAGGCAAGTCCTTGCAGCCTTGCGAGATTAGCAAACTCTTCAATCTCGGTTGTGGAAATATCCTCTACCAAATGCAAAAAATGAAGAAATCGGTCATATAAAAATTGCTTAAGTCCCTCGGATGGATTCACTATGCTCCCCCTTTATATTACAAAGTTATATTAATGAACCAGTCACATATGGATAACACCCGTCTAAATTGTTAACACGTAAACTAAATTACCACATCCATCTCAATTAATCAATTGCTGAACCTCTATCCAATTTGATGACCGAAATTCATAGTCAACCCTGTTTGTTCGATTGTTTTAAACATTTTTCGCACACCTCACATGATATCCACTCTCAATTGTAAGTTTGACAAACGCCATTTTCACATTATATAGTTTACTCGTGAACAAAAAATGATATTTAAACTGCTTGATTCTTTGATTTCAAATTAAAATTATTGTTTGTGTATTAACAAAAAATGAAAAAGGTGATCTTTTTGGACTTCTCCAAGGCGATAAAAGAACGTAGATCCATAAGGAAATTTACTGCAACACCGATAGAAAAAGAACTGATTATTTCTTTGCTGAATAACGCTGCAAGCTTGTACGAATCCGAGGAGACGCCGCACTGGCGTTGTGTTCATTTCAACACGCTCGATTCTCGTCAAAGGCTAGCCAACAGCATGGTTGCCAAGGTAAAGGAAAGCAGGCTGGG
>JARDZO010000359.1 GCA_029240815.1 Brevibacillus sp. | reverse complement strand
AGGCCGGAGCGTAGATCGGAAACCTGCTTCTCCCTACCACCGCAGCTCAAAAAACTTATAAAAACGCGGCCCGCGTCCTTTTTTGCAGTATGTCAGACTGTAGCGGAGGAGAGGAAAAACCACATGCGAAAAGGGATCTGCGACAGAAGGAAGATCCCTTTTGGTATCCTTGTTCAATAGCGCAGCTGCATCAGGATACTGCGTATTTCTTCATCATTCATCATCAAATCGTAATGTTTCCTGCTGATTTTCGCCAATGCGAGATCATGGTAGAAAAATTCCGTGAAGACTTTTACGAACGGCTTGGACATCGTTTTAATGGCTTGCCACGAACGGTTCTCCTCACAAGCGAAAATAACTTCCCGCTCATCGATGATCAGCAAACGGAATCTTTCCAATGTGTGATGTTCTTCCGCCGGGATCAGGGTATGCACTTTCGCTATGTTTGGCTTTAATGCCCCTACCACAAGCACCTCCACATCTACTCCGCTTTCTTCCTTCTCTTCCAGCAAGGGCAAATATTCGATTAGGTCATCTTTCCATGCGGATATCCGAATCGAGTTTTTTGCATTTTGAATCAGCTGCTTGCTTTGTGCCCGAATGGATGTATCCACCTTCAAACTCCAAACCAAATCTTCGGAAAATGATTTTTTATTCGCGTTTATCTTCAATTGCTTCACGTTGTCCTGAAATTCTGCAGTGAGTTTTTCAATGACAAGCGGCAGGGGCAGCGCGCTGTACAGCTTTTTCTTCTCCGATACCGAATCCATGACCATGCCTTTTTCAATCAAGCGCGCGATCACTTCATAGATTTTGGCTTTCGGGACGCCGGAATGTTTGACTATTTTTGTAGCGTCCAACGGTTCCTCGCTAGACACCAGAGCTTCATACACTTTGCTTTCATATTGTGAAAAACCAAATTTTTGTAACATGTTTCCTCCTATCCGCATCACTGGTCATCTTTTTCTCATCATAAGGCATAATAGAAAACAAATCCAACCATCCTAACGGAATTGACAACCGGCAAGTGACCGATGTAATCTATAAAAAGTTACTCACACGGTAGTAACTTATTATTCGAAATTGTCTTGAATCCAGGTGGGGCTTTTGGCACGGTGAAGCAGTTACACTTTCCCGCAAGGCCAAAATAAAATTGTAAGCGATACCAGCCGCTCAACATGCTTCAAGTCATGCAACAGGAGGCAGCGTGAAGAAATGAATATCGTTTTTTTTGTTACAGGATTGCTGTTTGTATCCGGCGTAGGCTATGCGGCCAGCAATAATCGCAAAGGAATCAAGCTTACACCGATCATAAAAATGATCGTCGCGCAGCTTGTTTTGACGTTTCTCTTATTAAACACCAGCATCGGGATTGATCTGATTCGCTTTGTCTCGAACGGCTTTGACGTGTTGATGAAGCTGGGGATTAGCGGAGTCGATTTTGTATTCGGGGGACTCGAAAATAACGGGGTTTCCAACTTCTTCCTCGATGTGCTGCTTCCTATCATCTTTATCTCTGTTTTGATCGGGATTCTCAACCATTTCAAAATCCTGCCTTTCATCATCCGATATGCGGGCCTTACGCTGAGCAAATTAAACGGGATGGGGAAGCTGGAGAACTACATCGCGGTTTCTTCTGCCTTTCTTGGGCAATCGGAAGTGTTCTTGACCACCAAAAAGCAGTTGGGGCTCGTCTCCAAGAAGCGTCTTTACACGCTGTGCACCTCGGCGATGAGTGCGGTAAGCATCGCGATTGTCGGCGCCTACATGACCATGCTGGAGCCGAGATACGTCGTGGTTGCCATCGTCGTTAACATTCTGTCCGCTTTGATCGTGGCCAACATCATGAATCCATACGACCTGGATGATGAAGAGGATCTGCCCCTGACACAGGAAGAAACGGATAGACCTGCTTTCTTCCAGATGATTAGTGAAAGCATCCTGGATGGATTAAAGATCGCGGTGATCGTCGGGGCGATGTTGATTGGTTTCATCGCGCTCATGAATCTGGTGAACGAACTTTTTTCGTTGGTATTCCACATTTCCTTTCAATCTGTGCTAGGGTATATCTTTGCTCCAGTCGCCTTCTTGATGGGCGTTCCACCTACTGATATCGTCCAAGCTGGCAGCATCATGGCTACGAAAATAGTTACCAACGAATTCGTAGCCATGCTAAACTTCAAAGAGATCGCAAGCGGCTTATCCCCGAAAACGGTCGGAATTGTATCGGTATTCCTCGTCAGCTTTGCGAATTTCGGCTCTATCGGAATCATTACTGGCTCCGTCAAGGCACTGCATGAAAAACAGGGAGACCTTGTCGCCAAATTCGGCTTGAAATTATTGCTGGGCTCCACACTCGCCTCCGTTTTATCCGCGACCATTATCGGAGTCTTCTTATGAGAAAAAAAACAGGCATGGTCTATGCCTGTTTTTTGTTTACCATGAAACCACATCAGGTTATTTTTTCAAACGATAAGGTACCGTTGCGATTTTGACATCCTGCCGAGCAAATAAATACGCTCTCAGAAATAAGCTCGTTTGGTTGTGAAGCAGATTATGCCACCAGCGCTTCGTAATAAACTGTGGGATCATGACCGTCACATGGTCCGTATCCGCTTTTTTCCATTCAACCGTATCAATAAACTTAAATAATGGTTTGATGATACTGCGGTAATGAGAGCGTAGAATGATCAAGCGCACACCTGGATTCCAATGCTCCCATTTATCCTCCATCTTCTTCATATCTTCATCCGTAAAACCAACATAGACAGCCACAATATCATCCGACCAGGATTGCGCATAGCTAATCGTATTTTTCACCACCTGCGAAATGCCTGCCACAGGGATGACGATCACACTGCCTTTCGGTTGTGGTTTGTCAACAGCGATATCCAATCGCAGCTCATCCGCCAAGTCTTTATAATGTCCGTTGATTTTGCGGAAGATAAAAATAACGATCGGAAGAAATACGAAAATCGTCCATACTTGTGTAAATTTCGTAATCAGGAAGATCAAGCAAATCGTCAAGGTGGTCAGCATTCCGATGGTATTAATCACAAAAGGAGTAAACCATCCTGGCGGCTTTTTCGTTATCCAACGTTTCATCATCCCTGCCTGCGACAGCGTAAAGGGGATAAAGACACCAAGCGCATACAGAGGAATCAGATTCTCTGTTTTCCCTCCAAAAGAAATCACCAGAATGGCGGAAAGGATCCCGAGGAAAATGATCCCGTTTGAGAAGCCAAGACGATCTCCGCGTACCATAAACATGTTCGGCATAAATCTGTCCTTCGCTAACATAAAGGCAAGCAGCGGAAAGGCAGCAAACGCGGTATTGGCAGCAAGAAATAAGATGAGGGCCGTGACCGCCTGGATAAAGTAATAAGCCATTCCTCTGCCAAATACAGCTGATGTGATTTGCGACACGACCGTTTCCTTTGGACTCGGTGAGATGCCATATACATAGGCCAGCAAGCTGATGCCCATGAACATGACGCCGAGGATAAGCCCCATCATGATCAAGGTTACGGCTGCATTTTTCGGAGCAGGATTCTTGAAGTTGGGTATGGCATTCGAGACTGCCTCTACCCCGGTCAGAGCAGAACACCCGGAGCTGAAAGCCCTCAGCAGCAGGAAAAGGGTAATCCCTGGGACTGCTGCACCATACACAGGTGCCTGCGCCTGTACATTCCCTGCCACCCACTGATATCCCCCGCAAATAATCAAAAGAAAGATAGCAGCAACAAAGAGATAAACGGGATACATCAAAATGGTTGCAGACTCTGTGATTCCCCTCAAATTCAGGATCGTCACCGTTACGATCATGACAAGCGCAATCAGCACTCGGTGATCATGCAGCACCGGAAAAGCGGACGTAATGGCATCTGTAGAAGCAGACGTGCTCACCGCCACAGTCAAGATGTAATCGACCAGCAATGAACCACCTGCAACTAATCCTGTAGAAGTCCCAAAGTTGTCTTTTGCCACGATATACGCCCCACCGCCCGTCGTATACGCAAAGATCGTTTGGCGGTAAGACAAAATAAGAATGGTTAAAAGACCAACAACCGCGATAGATATCGGAATCGAATACCAAAGCGCTACTGCACCTAGAGCAACTAACACCAAGAGAATTTGTTCGGTCCCATAGGCAACGGAAGATAAAGCATCCGATGACAACACGGCTAACGCTTTCACTTTTGATAACTTTTCTTCACCAAGCTCTTTTGACTTCATCGGTCTGCCGATTAAAAATCGTTTCAATCCCGATATCATGTTGATTCTCCTCGCAAACATTTTCTGTTAGTTTCCCCTCTCATCTAGCCATCACAAACGATTTTTTCTGGTAACCACCCCTTTCCAGGTAAAAATGGAACAAAAAAAGCCAAAGGAGAAGGAACTCACTTGGCTTCAGGGCATAGCGAAACAAACTATGTCATTCATACACAAAGTAAATGTTGCCTCTCTTGGTACGCTTACGGAGTTAGCTGACGGATTCGGATGTAAGAGTCACCCTACTCGAATAATCGAGATTCACCCCATGCGGCTAGCTTTACACCTCTAGCCACGGTTGGTTTCCCCGCTCCATGCTGTGGACTCAGCGAATCGTTTGTTATTCTAAGTTGTTTATTACGAAACAAATATTACTCCCGGAGGATCATGCTTGTAAAGATCAATTTTTTGCAAAAAAAAGGTGTTCCCGTAAGCAGATGGATCTGCTCAAAGGACACCTCATTTCCCACAGTAAGCCTTAATGAGCCAGCACGTACAA
>JARDZO010000101.1 GCA_029240815.1 Brevibacillus sp. | reverse complement strand
CGCGTTCACCTACTTGCGTTGCGATTTTGTTTGTTGCGTAGTTTTGGTTCATGTCCATCCCTCCAATATGACTTTGACTTTAAAAGGAAGACGTTCTTAAGTGGCAGACGTGTGATGTATTTTATAACCAAGCCTTTTTTAAGAGCTTCACACCAAGCTGGATTTCATCACATGATAAATTACTGAAACCAAGTTTAATAATTGGTTTATCGGTTTTGTTTTTAATGAAGAAGAGTGAAGTAGGATAGACTTTAACACCCTGAATGGAAGCTTGTTGAATGAGCCATTCTTCTGAACGCTCCAAGTGTACTTTGACCAATAAGTACAAACCAGACTGCTCGCCAATGATAGATATATTTCGCTTGAAATGATTCCTTAATTCAAAAACGAAATGCTGCATTTTTCGTTTATAAACAAGACGCATGCGTTTAATATGGCGATTCCATTCCCCTTCTTCCATAAATTTCGCCATTGCGAATTGGCTAAGTAGTGAAGTGGTGCTCTCGAAATGTGTGAATTGATTTTTATAACCGTTTATAAGTGGCTGTGGCAACACCATATAACTTAAACGGATTCCTGGAAGAAAGCACTTTGAGAAATTACCGAGATAAATAACTCTCGTTGAATCTATGGAAGCGAGTGCGGGAAATGGTTGTTGGGTATAGCGAAATTCACTATCATAATCGTCTTCGATAATATATCCTTGCATCTTGTTTGCCCAATGAATAAGTGCATGCCTTTGTTGAATGGGCATGCTTACCCCGTATGGACTGTGATGGGACGGCGCCACATAAATTAATCGTGATTTCATATGTTCTAAGTGTGAAAAATCAGCACCTGTCTCATAAACGGGTAACGTTTCAAGCGTAAAACTATTTAATTGAAAAGCTTCCCTAGCGCCATCATAACCAGGATCCTCCACAATAATGCTAGAAAAATCATGCTTCAGGACAAGACCGAGATACACAAGCATTTGTTGGGTACTACTTCCGATGATGATTGCATTTGGATCTGTCCTCACCCCACGAGACTGGAGTATATAGGCTGCGATTTGTTCGCGTAGGCACAATTCGCCAAAAGGTTCCCCGTATCGAAAGCTGTCCGTTACCGTTAATACTTGATTCGAGATCCTCCTCCACGCTTTTAAAGGGAAATGCGATTGATCGACGACGTCTGCGCGGAAATCAATGCGAACAGGTGGTACCGGCTCTGTTTGCTTGTGATTAGAAGAGCTGCGAGTCTCTTGAAATAAAAGGGGCTCTAATTCATTTACAAAATAACCTTTTCGGCCCTCTCCACGAATATACCCTTCAGCAACAAGTTGTTCATACGCCATTAATGTTGTATTACGGCTTACATGTAAGGAATCTGCAAGTTGACGAATGGAGGGCAATGGCTCATCCGCCTTTATGTCTCCTTGCTCAATATATGATTTAAATTTCTCGTAGATTTGTTTGTATTTAGGTAAGTTATCTTTGAAGGTAAAAATGGTATTTTTCATTTGCATCCCCCCTGACATGTATATTTGTTTGTAATTGTATCTTTTTTTATGTCAGGTTGTATCATATTGTTTTTTTATCGGTTTTTAAAGTTCTATTACAAGTTGAAAGGATGATTATTGTGTACATTCCTAAGCAATATCGTATGGATCATGATGAGGCAGTTCAAATGATGAAGTCTTACCCGTTTGCCTTATTGATTACTGTTGATGAACATCGCCCGTTGGCTACGCACATTCCGTTGGAAATTCGTGAAGATGAAGGGAAAATCTATGCGACTGGGCACATTGCCTACGGAAACATGCAGAAGAAAACTTTGGATAATAATAGGGATGTGTTGCTTATTTTTCAAGGACCGCACGCTTACATTTCGTCAAGTTGGTATGAGGGCGAAGAGGTTCCCACATGGGACTATCTCGCTGTACATGCGTATGGAACAGCACGTGTACTCCCTCTGGATGAGCTGAAGTCGGCTTTGGATTCTATGCTAAAACACTATGAATCTCACCGAGAAAATGGTCGGCTCTGGGATACGTTTAATCCTGAGTTGCTTGAGAGCGAAATGAAAGGAATAGTTGGTTTTGAAATTGAAATCACCTCTATTCAAGCTGCAGCCAAAATGAGTCAGAATCGCAACAACACCGATTATAAATCGATTGTTGCAGAGCTTGAAAAATCAAATGAACAAGGGGAAATTCAGGTTGCTCAGTGGATGCGTGAGCAACGGAAAGGGTTATTTAAATAATCGGCCTAATTCTTACGGCTTGTAAAGTGTAACCTTGCTTTCACCAATCAAGGAGGAGCCCAACATGTGCAAAAATACAACAAGGAGTTGCATAATATGGAGTTTTCAACTATTTGGCTATTTGTAATTGCTGCAGCTACATTGTTAATAATACCTGGACCAGCTGTGTTCTATATTATGGCAAGAAGTATAGATCAAGGGAAGAAAGCGGGCCTGATATCCGTTCTTGGTGTATCTCTTGGTGGTTCTGTTCACGTATTAGCTGGAGCAATTGGAGTTTCTGCGATCCTTATGACATCAGCAACAGCCTTTCATATCGTTAAATACTTGGGTGCTGCTTATCTTATCTATCTGGGGTGTAAGACTTTATTTTCTACATCTGATAAAACGACTTCAGAAATTCCAATAGCCCCTCGCAAAAAATTACGAAAGATTTTTTACGAATCAGCGCTCGTAGAAGTAATGAATCCTAAGACAGCACTCTTTTTCTTAGCCTTCTTTCCGCAATTCATATCACCTTCTGCTGGATCAGTCACCGTACAATTTTTGCTTTTAGGAACTATATTTATTATCCTAGCTTTTATTAGTGATGGTCTGTATGCAGTTCTTGCAGCAAGTATTAGAAAGCGGATGAAAGTGAGTTCAAATTTACAGAATCGGATAACTGGTTATTTATATATTGTTCTAGGGATATTCTCCGCCTTTGCGAGCCCCTCTAAAACATAAGAGTGTTGTGACACAATAAATAGCGATTCTACCAAGCCAATAAGCAAAACGAAATGGAGAGATATTTGATGCCTAGATTTATCATTGAAGATGATTTTTGGTCGTTATTTCCTCATGCAAAAATAGGCACCGTTATTTGCCAGGGGATTGATAATTCAATAAGGGACGTTGAAATCTACGAGAAGCTGCTGCAGGAGGCAGAGAAAGAAGCACATAAATTCTTAAGTCTGGAGGAATTCAGCAGTAATCCAGTCATATTCGTTTGGCGAGAAGCTTTCCAGAAATTCAAGACAAAGAAAGGGGCAAGGTGTTCCATTGAAGCTTTATTAAAAAGAGTGAAAAATGGCAATCATATCGGAACTATAAACCCGCTGGTTGACATCTACAATTCAATTTCATTGCGCTATGGGCTTCCGTGTGGCGGAGAAGATATCGACACTTTTGTAGGCGATATTCGGCTAACGCAGGCAAATGGCAACGAACCGTTTGTCCCATTGGGAAGTGATGAAAATGCCTCGCCATATGAAGGTGAAATTGTTTATAAAGATGATGACGGTGCAATATGCAGGTGCTGGAATTGGCGTGAAGCTCTGAGGACGATGCTAACAGAAAATACGAAGAATGCATTCCTCTGTATTGAATTAATAGATGAAACAAGAAGCGATGAGTTTCATATGGCGCTTAAAGAACTGTCTGATTTAGTGTCACATCATCTTGGTGGAACTGTGAAGATTGAAGTGTTAGATAGTAATAATAGGGAAATTACAATCTTTGCTTAAGATCAAATTGCGTTTAAGAATGACGCCCTGGCATAATGCTCCCCGGTTGAATTAGAATAAGTTGCGTAGAACCGAATCTCACATGGAGTTATAGAAAAAGTGAGTTTTTGAAGATAACTGCCCGTTAGGTTAGTCCTTTCTTAGGTCTTCGTACTCCGAAAAAATATGATTCCTTGTAAACAATTCCGCTAGTTGCTCGGCCATAGCTTGCGGTGAGTGCGGCATTTGGTTCAGAATCCACCATTCTACCGTTCCAACGAAGGCCGAGGCCATAAAATTAATGATCAGTTCTTGATCCATTCTCTTATTAATCCCCTGCATATCGATACTAACATATCTCCGGGTATGACAGCCACGGATACGGCGATCGGTAGCCTTCCTCTAGAATACAGGGATATGATTACTCAGAACAACGGCATGGCGATTTCCCCATACAGTGTCGCCAGAGCGATTGCATACGCTATACAAGAACCAGAGGAGTCCGGAGTGAACGAAATTACGATCAGGCCCACTCTACAAGCTATTTAAAAAGCTAGATTCAAAACACTGATGAACCAAAAGTCGGCGTATTCGCCGGCTTTTTTACAAACCTGTCCGTTAGTTGATGGTGGCTGCTGAATAAACCGGCAGCCTATAATATGAATAACAGACCCTGACAACGTGAAGTCAGGATCTGTTATTTCTTTTCGAGCATATCGCTTATTATTCGTTATTCATCTGCACCTATGTTTACTGTTACGTCCTTCACTCTGTCCTGACCGTCAATGTCGAGACTCCCTGTGAGGGAATCATCCATATAGCCTGCATCAATTGCTCCAGAAGTGGCTCTTATGTGAAAATCGCCTTTCGATGCTTTTACGAATTTGGGATCGCCAAAGATAGAATGTTCATCGTTCCCCGAGCTTTTTTGGTAATCGCGAAACCCTGTGTACTCCTCGTTTTTCCAAATCCATGTGGCCTCATCACTTCCATCTGTAACGTAATACAAGTTGTAATCAACCACATTACCTTCGTTCTCTGTGTACTCATTATAGATGAGGACGTTTGATTGGTTTCCCACAATGATATTATTTTGAATGACATTATTCCTGGTATCGTATTGCAGCAATATTTGGCCGCTTCCATCGTTCAATGTGTTGTTCATATAGAGGGTATTGTTAATTACTCTGCTGTCATATGTTGATCCTCTGTCGCTATCATAGCCGCCCATTGCAATTCCCGTATAGCGGTTACTATATATCATGTTGCTGCGAACCGTAATGTTGCTGGCGGATCCTCCTGCGTGCTCGCTGGCAATTTCTATACCAATGTCATTTTTATAGGAATAGTTTCGCTCGATGACGCTGTCTTTCCCTCCATCCACGTAAATACCGCCAGCTCCGTTACTATCATTTGGAAGTGACCTTCCGTAAGAAGGGTTTTTGTTAGATGTGTTATTGTATACTTTATTTCCGCTGACGACACCATTTCTCGTTTGGTCATATGCGTCGTCCGGTGATACGCCTTCAAATCCTATTAGAACGATACCGAGGTTGTCGTTATCATGCACCAGATTGTTTGTTACGGAAAACGTATCCACATTGCCATTTAACACAAGCGATTCACTTGAACCGAGCACCAGCTCGTACAGTTCATTCCCATCTATCGTTACGTTGTTGATCGAGGCAGGTGCTTTTGTTCCGTATACCGCGATACCATGAGCATCCCGACCTAGAAGGTCACTGCCTGATGGTTTCGCGGTATTTTGAATGTCATGAACTTTGTTGTTGAGGATGTCGATGTGACTGCCAGCGCCGTGAACTAAGATTCCGACAGGTACATGATCTTTTTTCGATGTCTTAAAATTACGAATTTCAAATCCTTTTATCGTGATATAGCTGGCGTCCTCAATCTCTACAAGACCTTGAAGTTCATCCACTTGAAGACCTCTGCCATCCATGATTGCCTTTTCCTTTGCATAGCTGGCGAATGTTATCGGGCCTTCCTCGACTGATCCCGAACGGGTGATTTTAAGCTTCTGCTTGTATACTCCTCCTCTTACATACACAGTACTTCCCGGTTCGGCGACATCAGCAGCATGCTGGAGTGTTTTCCATGGAGCGTTTATGGTTCCTGGATTGGTATCATTCCCTTTCGTCGCTACAAAATAGATCGGTGAAGCTGCGGACGCTGACAATACATCTGTTTGCCCCGCTATCAGCATAGCGATCGCAATAACGCTCCCCACTATCAGACGTTTACAAATCATTACCAAACTTGGCACCCCCCTAACTATAATCATTGTGTTTTATTAGCAAATATGGTTCTTATATACCCCAATCTAATGGAAGGTAAAACAATAGTTGGCTTCAATAAAAACAAAAGAACAGCACATGGTTGCTGCTTCTCTTTCTCGCTTATCAACGCCTTATTTATTTTGAGTTGCATGAAGAGGATTCTCTTTTAATATCTCTTCCACCTCTTCATATCCTTGGGGGAATGCGTAGTTATAACGAGCAGGCAGTGCAAAAACATAATTACTGTTGCGACCAAGCTCCTTAGGTCCAACAGGAGCTGCTCCGATATGGAACTTTCCCTTCAAAAGCGAGTCCCATTGATCAAGAGTAAATATCATGATGGGAATATCCTGCCGTTGGTTTTGAGAAGTCCACTGAGGATGTCTGATGGAAATCAGTGGGCCAGTTTCCACAATTGTTTCACCAGTCTCACTTCCTACAGCTAAGCCCTCCCATGTACCTGTTACAATCGAATAATCTTTCCAACTCTCTGGTAAAGAAAAACTAAAACCATACTGGGCATTTACGTATGAATTGGAACTGTGATTAACAGTAGGTTTACTATCTTGTTCCACGACTTGCTTATTTGTAAGTCCGTAGTCTGTACACCCGATTAATGCAAATGCGATTAATGTACAGATAAAAAGAGCTGAATACAACTTTTTCATAATACTGTACCTCCTTCACATACATCACATTTTATCCGATTCTTCGCTATTACACATAATATTACTTGTTCCTTTCATTTGTTTATTAAGCTATCCGCCCGTTAGTTGAGAAAACGGCATCCTATTACGAAGGCTGCCGTTCTTCATGTTTTATTGAGTTATCGAACCCGTTCGTTCAAAATGCTTAAAACTTCAGAGTTGACTTAAACCATGGTTTAAGTCGTATCATATCCCTGTCGACAAGAAAGATTAAATTTGGAGGTCTCCAGATGAAGTATTGTTCCATTAGCGAAGCGGCTACCAAATTCAATATTCCAGAATCAACGTTACGCTATTATGAAAAAAAAGGACTGCTACCACTAATCGAGCGTGATGAAGCTGGAAGGCGGTTATTTTCAGAAGATCAAATTGCGCTCCTTGAAACCGTTATATGTTTAAAAAACACGCACATGCCAATAAGTGGTATTAAGCAATATATTGATTGGGTTGTAGAAGGAGATGCTACCATTGAACTCCGACTTGAGATGATGAAGAATCACAAGCAAGATGTGCTAGCTGAAATTTCGTTGATGACCGAATCCATAAAAGGAATCGACGTGAAAATTACACGTTATACAAAACGTACTCAGGAAAGAAAAGAAGTATGACAAGCTGGGCATTAACTAAGAAAATGATGGAGAAGAGGAACTAACAATGAAACTTTCAGGAAATACAATACTTGTTACAGGCGGAAGTTCTGGAATAGGATTAGCTTTTGCAGAACGCTTTATAAAAGCTGGAAATAAAGTCATTGTTTGTGGACGACGGGAACATGTACTTCAAAATGCGAAAGAAAAAATCCCTAGCCTTATTACTTGTGTAAATGATTTGGATATTGAATCCGAACGTGTAGCATTGTTTGATTGGGTAACAGCGAACTATCCAGAAGTGAATGTGTTAGTTAACAATGCAGGGATCCAACAACGCTTTAATGTGTTAAAAGCGGATACGAAGAACAATTGGGGTTATTTCAGTAAAGAAATCACAACTAACATTGAAGCACCTTTCCATCTCTCTCTGCTGTTCGCTCCGTTTTTTGCAACAAAAGAAGAAGCGACTATCATTAACGTGACATCTGGGTTAGCTTTTACACCGTTTGCGATTGCTCCGATTTATTCAGCAACGAAAGCGGCGCTTCATTCCTTTACAATGAGTCTAAGACACCAACTTTCTGATACGTCTGTAGAAGTAATTGAAGTTGCTCCTCCGGCAGTGAATACAGATTTAGGTGGAGCTGGGCTGCATACGCATGGAGAACCATTGGATGCCTTCGCAGATGGAATATTCAAAGGATTAGAAGAGGGTAAAAAGGAAATTGGATATGGTACTTCTGTGAATCGCTTACGCATGTCACGAGATGAAGTCGACGAACATGTTGAAAATATGTATAAGGCAATGAAAAACACTATTGAATAACTACACTTACGAAAAAGATGCTACCATTGTGTAGGTGCTTGATATCAAAAAGATGACAGTTGTTTTGACTTCGAATTGGCATGAAAAAAGCAAAACTCGCCACAGTGTGGGCGAGTTTTCTTTATTATAGTTATCCATTCCTTATAACTAAAATGCCTGTTAGTTGATTTCACTTCTCCATACCTTCCTTTTTTTGAAAAGAAATGTAATGCTCACCTACTCTTATCAGTTGCTCCAGAATGGGTTCCAGGCTTTTCCCAAAATCAGTTAAGCTGTATTCAACCTTCGGAGGGACGGTCAAAAATGCAGTACGTTTAATGATTTTATTTGCTTCCAACTCCCGCAGTTGCGTAGTAAGAACATGCCTGGATATGTCGGGAATTAGCCGTTGAAGTTCACCGAATCGTCTGGTTTGCTGAAACAGTACATATAAGATTTTAGGTTTCCACTTTCCGCTTATCATTTGTAGCCCCACTTCTACAGGGCAACCGAAAGTCCCGTCTTGATAAGGCATCTTTACCTCCACATAGGTCAGTTTTTTATGACTATGTCATCATTTTCTGCGTACTTATATTATTGCTCGGACTAAGATAAGTTAAATACATAACTATTCCAAAGAAAGAGGAGATTTCTGTGAAATCCACCAATAAAGCTGTTATGAAACCGGAAGATATGAATGCTGCGTTTGCAGACGCCTACAACACAAGTGACATCGACAACCTGCTTGCTTTGTACGAACCGAATGGTATTCTGGTTAATCATAACGGCGATCCTAGTCACGGAATCGAACAAATTCGTAAAACTCTAGAGGATCTATTGCAATTCCAAGGCAGCATGATATCGAAAAATATTTATTGTATCCCTTTTGAAAATATAGCTTTGCTACGTGCACACTTTATCCTTCAAACAAAAGGTGCGGACGGAAGTCAAATACAAATCCAAGGCCACACTTCGGAGATTGTTAGAAAACAGCAGGACGGTAGCTGGCTCTATATCGTAGATCACCCGTTCGGAGCAGATCTATTAAAAAAAGCAGATTCAGCTTGTAAAGCTTCTACACGCTAGTAGTACGTTTAGATCGTTGCCTGTAAAATGCGAATGTGAGGTTAGACACTTTGGCCCGTTAGGTGAACCGTATCCGTAGCTCTCTGCTCCACACCTGGAACAACCTGCAACCAGTCCGATTTACTCAAGCAGAGTACATTTGCCCCCCATTTCCCTCAATAACTATCATGATAAGTGTTCCTGTTCCAAATCATATCTGGTAAAAAGAAAAACCGTACGAACAAATCAAATTATTGGCATTCGATGCTAGTTACGTTTGGTATGGCACTAAGGCCGACCAAGGCCAGTGTACAAATCATCACGACCGTTCATCCTCAAAATCATCCCTCCAAACGAATCTTAGAAAAAGTGGGCATGACGCTAGCTTGCTCTTTACATGACCTCCCAGTCGAGCATAAGGAGTTTGAATCTTATGATTACTACAGTATCAAAAGGAGAAAACGCCCGATGGAATTGCATATTTCAGTTGAAGCGAATCAAACGGATAAAGCCTACGTCCGAAACAAAATGGTTGAGTTTAATGCCGCCCATTTTCCCGCTGAACTAAAAGGGAGATATCAAGAAGTAAATCTATTTGTAAAAGATCCACAGGGCAATGTATTCGGTGGCATCCTCAGTGAAATTTGTTGGAACTGGCTGGAGGTGCACTATTTGTATGTGGACGAAGAGCTTCGTGCATCAGGCTATGGCACCAAGCTCATGGCCGAAGCTGAGAAAATCGCACGAGAAAAAAAGTGTGATTTCATCAAGCTGGATACGTTATGCTTTCAAGCGCTGGATTTTTATCGCAAGCTAGGCTTTGACGTATACGGCGAGATTCAAAATGCAGGCGGGTTTACGCATTACTATCTGAAAAAGGATCTATAAACTCCACTTGCGACGAACAAGAAAAACGCGGGAAGTTGAAGTGCGCCCGCGTTCTCTGGTTATATGGTCGGTGAGGCTGTGGTGGAGGAGAGGAAAAGGAGAAAATGCTCCAGCTTCCTTGACTCTTCCACCTACCTTCTTCTGGCAGCTTCCCACGGAGTTTCTTTGTGTAACTCGTGGAACCCTGCCTCTCATAGTCATGTTTGTCCCACCAAAAAACTTATATATTTGTCAAAAAAAAAGCGAGGGGTATCGTACCACCTTGCTCTTTTTCCTGAGTCATATATTATTATTTCTCTTTAATGACGTTCGACATCTGAGTCAGCTCCGCTATCGTCTGCTCATTTACATCGAGTCCAAGCCCAGGTCGATCGGTCAGTTTGATCGTTTTGTTCTCGTACGGAAACACTGCCACATCGCGTGCGAACATCAACGGCCCGACCAGCTCGTTGGAGATGATCGTTTTCTTGGCTGCTGACAAATGTGCTCCAGCTGCAGTTGCCACCGCTGATTCGACCATCGAGCCGACCTGACATTCCATTCCTGCCATCTCGGCTTGGGCGACCAGCTTCAACGCCGGGTAAATTCCTCCGGCTTTCATCAGCTTGATATTCAGCTTGTCTGCTGCCTGCTTGACGATGGTCTCCCGCATCTCGCGGTCACCATGAACACCTTCGTCAATCATGACAGGAATGTGAATCTGCCTGCGAATTTCAGCCAGAGCGGTGATATCATCCGCAACAACCGGCTGTTCGATCCAGTCGATTTTGCAATCTTTCACCTGCTCCAGCACCCACATGCTAAGCGCTCTGTTCTTCCACCCCTGATTCGCATCCACCCGCAGCTGGACTCCATCCCCGATCGCTTTTCGTACGGCACGGATTCGCTCTACATCCAGTGCTGCATTCGTCCCCACCTTGATTTTGATGGTGCTGTACCCATCTTGGAGAGCCTGAGCAGCTTCCCCGGCCATTACGTCGGGCTCCAAGATGCTGACGACATACGGCACAGGCATGATTTCATGGTAGCGTCCACCCAAAAGGTTGTAGACTGGCTGCCCTGTTGCTTTACCCATAATGTCATAGCATGCCAGATCAATCGCGGCTTTGGCAGACGGAGAACCGTAGACCGTCTCCGCCATGCGTTCGTGGATACGTTCGATCGCAAAAGGATCCTCCCCGATCACGAGCGGAGCCAAATGATGCACGAGCATGCTGTACGTGCCCTCCCACGTCTCTCCGGTGACATGTTGATCCGGCGTAGCCTCGCCAAACCCTGTGATGCCTGCATCTGTCTCCACCTTGACCAGGAGAGTCGGCATATCGTAGTACGTGTCATACGCGATGATAAACGGTCGAATCAGAGGAAGCTTGATACCAGAAACGGTAATCGATGTGATTTTCACGGCAGATCCGCCCTTCCTTTTTACTTATAGGAGATTATTGATAGCCAATCAAATGGGCAATCGTAACAAAGAGAGCGCCCAGCAAATAGTGACCGATGATCAATGGCAAGATCCACTTGGCCCATTTCACCCACGAGACTCCCGCCAGCGCGAGACCCGCCATGAAGTAACCGGAGGTCGGAGTGAAAATGTTGGAGATTCCGTCCCCCAGCTGAAATGCGAGTACGGCTGTTTGGCGAGTCACACCGACTAAGTCTCCCAGTGGCGCCATGATCGGCATCGTAACCGCCGCTTGTCCACTACCAGACGGAATGATGTAACTAATCAGACATTGCACGATGTACATCCCGATCGCGGTCAGGCCGGATGGTAGAGATCCGACTGCATGTGCCAGCCCGTACAAGATCGTATCCATGATCTTGCCATCTTGTAAAATCACCAGAATACCACGAGCGACACCAACGACCAATGCCCCCATCACCAACGTCCGGCAACCCTCGATAAACGCTTCCGCGATATTGTTTAGCGAGAGCTTTGAAACGATTCCCATCAGAATACCCATCAGCAAGAACAGTCCAGCGATTTCAGTTAAATACCAGCCTAATTTTGATACGCCAATCGCCAGAACTACCAGAGTAGCCAGCAAGATCGTCAAAACCAGCTTTTGTCTTCCCGTCAAACCGGTAAACTGCTCCAACTGCGGTTGCTTTTCTTTCACCGTCAGATCCGAATCGTAGGTAATACTACTCTTCGGGTCCTTTTTCACTTTATCTGCGTAGCGCATAACAAACCAGATACTGACTCCGACAAATACGACCCACATGACCAGACGCAGTCCCAGACCAGAGAATACCGGAATCTGCGCAATCCCTTGTGCGACACCTACCGTAAACGGGTTCATAAAGGCAGATGCAAAACCAGCTGATGTCCCGAGCAAAACAATCGCAGCACCAGTCATCGAGTCAAAGCCTAGCCTCAGCATCAGAGGGACGAGAATTGTGATATAAGGAATCGTCTCTTCTGCCAAACCGAGCATGGCCCCACCTAATGCAAAGAAGACCATCAGGACCGGAATGATCAGTTTTTCTCGACCCGCCATCCGCTGGGAGATGCTTCCCACCGCACCTTCTATGACATTCGTCGAGCGTAAAATTCCGAAAGAACCACCCACAATAAAAATATAAAAAATGATATCAGCCGCTTCGTTCATCCCTGTGTAAATGGATTGAAACACGTCCATAAACCCAGCTCTTTCCGCTTCAACCGAATGGTAGCTGCCATCCACAGCGATCATGCGCCCATTGGCATCCTCAGCACGATCATATTCACCAGGAGTAACCACGTAAGTAGCAATAGCCGCGAGTAAAATGACAGAAAACAAAATAACAAATACGTGAGGCACTCTTGAAGCCATATCAGACCCTCCCTTGTCAAAGATTATCGACAAACGTCGCTATCTTGTCGTTAATTTATAAAAATTAATATAAAGGAATATTCATACAAGCGTCAAGGAATTTTCTAAAAATTGATTCGATAGACAGCTCTCGGTCGTCCTTGCTTGTACGGCTGCTCTTCGCCAACCGATTGAACAAACCGATGGACCATCATTTTTTTCAAGATACGCTCTGCACTTCTCCTGCTCAGCTGTAAATATTCGGAAAGGTCGGTTGCCGTAAAACGATTCTCCCGTCGCAGTTTGATAAAGCCAGACAGTTTGCTGACGGTAGCGATACTCAACCCCGTAAGCTCCGCTACTTGCAAAAGCTCCCGATCTTCACTTTTCAAGTGAAACGCTTTATTGTCTGTTCCGAGCGGTCCAATTACTTCCTTCTCATGCGTAACCAGAAAAGCACTGCTGTCCGATTGCTTACGCGCGTGGAACAAACCAATGCGCGCATGGGCCTCCGCCTCCTTGGCTGTCAGGCCAAAACCGAATCCCATTCTAATGGTCACGCCAAATAAATGCTCCATGTTCCCCATCATAGGCATCCGCGTAAAACGATGGGTCATCTGTTCAATGCTCCCTCTCGTCCCATACAAAATGAACTGGTCCAGCCCGAGCTGTTGGATCGATGCATCCGTCTCCTTGCCCAATTCGAGCAGCATCTGTTGCAGCATGATTCCCGCATCTGGCTTTGTCCCTCCCTCATCCTCATGGAGCTGGTCGATTACGGCCAAACCTACGGCAATTTGTGCATTTTCACTAATCATCAGTTGACCGATATGGGCTGCCCTGGCGACCGTCTCGCGAATGCTCTTTTCGGGCACGATCATATTGACACAAGGGATTTCCAGCATTTTCAATTGTTCATAAACATAATCTACACTGGTCAAAATTAAATTGCACCGGCCGCTCCGATAGTTTTCCCGATGAAAATGGATGATTTCCTCTGGATCAAACGCCGTTCCTTCTCCATCGATGATCTGACTGTAATCGGTCACGCACCACTGCGAACTGTTGAGCTCCCACTCCGCCACTGCCTGTTCCAGATAGGATTTTTTTGGGGTATCTACGGACAAGGCTTGCAGACCCTCACTTCGGTTTAGCAGGATATGCCCCAGATTGAGTGTTAGCGTGTACTCATCGGAAGGAATATACACTGATGGCAAGCGCTTTTCCGCAAATCGTTTGTTGGCAAAGAAATAGGGCAACGGACCGGCAAACAGCAGTACGTCGCACCCACCTTGAATTTGCTCTACCAAGGCATCGCATTCTATCGGGTTATGATAGATGTATGTCGAAAACTTAATAGGGTCAAAATGTTCCGCGTACGCCGTAATACGCGGGGCAAAATCCTCAGGAGTAATTACGGCTACTCGTATCAACATGGCCGTCTTCACCTTCCATTAAGCATTGGACGTTTTATTGGAGCGTAATGCATGCTTTTTTGAATCATAACAGAAAAGTGTGACGATTCACACACCTCCTATGTGAATTTTGAAAAATCCTCTTTACCTGAGGGCATCGTAAAACGAGTCATAAAGAAAAAAACCACAAAGCTGCCATTCTTTCAAACGGTAGCCCTGTGGCTGTTCCCCTTATTTCCGCATATTCTTTTTCGTTGCCAATTCTGTGTAGTATTCCGTCTCACGAATGACGTCTTGGTTAAAATCTTCCCGATTCGCGTAAGACGACTCGATCTGGATATCAGTCAACTTTTTGGCAAACACTGGATCTTTCTCCATTTTGGCGATCGCGTCCTGCCATTTTGTAACCACGTAGTCTGGCGTACCTTTGGCAAAGGAAACTCCCGTCCACCAGAACACGCTCAGTCCTTTGATGCCCAGCTCTTCAGCTGTCGGTACATCGGGGAGAAACGGGCTGCGCTCCTTGCCAGATACGGCGAGAATCTTCACTTTGCCCGCTTGCAGCATCGGCATGATCTCACCAACGGTATGAACAGCGAGAACGGCATGGCCCCCTGCCACTTTTGGCACGGAATCGGAAGCGCCTTTCGTCACGATCATTCGGGTCTTGGAGAAATCGGCACCTATGGTATCGAGCCATTCCGCTACACCAAAGGCAGAAAATCCTGCCGGGCCGACCGACGTCCAGGTCAATTGCTCAGGATTCGCCTTTACCCACTGGGAAAACTCGGCGAAATCTTTCCACGGAGCGTCAGCCTTGACGGCAAAAGCCAGCGTTCCTTTTCCAATTCGCGTCGTGTAGATCTGATCCTCATTTTTCACGGGGGAATTCAGCATGCCCGCTGTGAGCATCGTCGTATTCGATACGTTTACGGCCAGTGCTGTATACCCGTCCGGTTTGGCTTGCTTCAAGGCGTACTCCGCGCCAACTGCACCACCGCCACCCGCTTTGTTGACCACGACAATTGGCTGGCCCCATTCCTTGCTCAAATAGTCAGCGGTAGCCCGTGCAACGAGATCCACTCCGCCTCCTGCAGAATAGGGCACGATATACTCGATTTGTTTGGTCGGATAGTCAGGGGTGGGAGCTGGCGTTTCGCTTGGCGAAGCCTGTGCCGGTTTGGGAGCACTCTGCTCCGTTTGTGGCGAATCTTTGGCTCCGCAAGCACTGACGGAAACAGCCAGTAAAAAAGACATCACGACAGTTGCCCATTGCTTATAAACTCTCAATCTTTATTCCTCCTGTACATACTAGCTACGCGACATCCGTGCCCCTTGACCGTTCTTCCTGCACCCGCTGATTTGTCCGCCTGTTCAGCAGGATGGAAATGACCAATAGGGCAGCTGCCGCTATGAGTAGAACCAGCGAAATCGGCCGATTCCAGACGATGGATAGATCCCCTGCACCCATGGCCATGGTCTGGATAAATGATTCCTCCAGCAACGGACCTAAAATAAAGCATAGGACGAGGGGAACGACAGGCCATTTGTATTTGTGGAACAGAAATCCAAGCCCGCCAAAGAGAAAAGCGATCCCTACATCAAACATGCTGTTTCGCACGCTGTACGCCCCGATCGTGCAAAACATCAGGATAATGGGAGCCATGATGCCAAAGGGGACCCGCGTGAGTTTGACCCAGACCCATACCATCGGCAAGTTCAGGATCAAGAGCATCGCATTTCCTACGAACATGGATGCGATTACCGTCCAGACGAATGGAGCGTGCTGCTCAAATAGCACGGGGCCAGGTGTCAGGCCGTAAATCATTAAACCTGCGAGTAAAATGGCTAGCGGCGGCGAAGACGGAATACCCAGTGAGAACAACGGAATAAAGCCTGCGCTGCTCGTCGCATTGTTAGCTGCTTCGGGAGCCGCGACACCTTCCATCGTACCTTCCCCAAATTTTTCGGGGTGTCGGGAGACTTTTTTCTCCAGATCATAGGCGAGAAAGGCGGTGATGGCGGCAGAGCAGCCTGGGAGCAATCCGAGAAAAAAGCCAACCAGTCCGCCTCTGAGCATCGGGGCTGCACTTTTCTTCAAGTCTTCCTTTCCTGGGTAGACGCTTCCTGTCTTGGAGATTACAGCAGATGCTCGACGTTCCTCGATCCCCTTTAGCACCTCTGTCACAGCAAATAGACCGATGATGATACTGATCATGTCAAATCCACCCATCAGCTGGGAGACGCCGTAATCAAATCGGGGCATGCCTGAGGAGGGACCCAAGCCGACCAATGCCAACGCATAGCCAAATGCCCCCATCAAAAACGACTTGATTAAAGAACCTCCAGACAAGCTGACCATGAGAGTGAGAGCGAGCAGCATGAGAGCAAAATACTCGGGAGGACCAAACTTCAGTGCCTGATCTGCCAGAATCGGAGCAAAAAAGACCAGCCCAATAACGCCCAGTACGCCTGCTCCAAAAGAGGCAATCGCGGAAATCCCCAGCGCAGGGCCGCCCTTTCCTTTTTTGGCCAGAGGGTAGCCATCCAGACAAGTTGGCACGGACGACAGCTCCCCCGGGATGTTGAGCAGAATGGCTGTGGTAGACCCTCCGTACATCGCTCCGTAGTAAATGCCCGCCAGCATGATGATGCCCTGAGTTGGCTCTAGAACGCCTGTCAATGGAAGCAGAATCGCAATCGCCGAAGTTGGGCCGAGACCAGGCAGCACTCCGACAAAGGTACCGATCAAGGCACCCACCGCAGCCATGAGCAGATTCTCCAGCGACAAAGCGGAACCGAATCCATCCATCAGTAGCTGAATGGTGTCCAAGGTTCCCCCCTCCTTTCACTCTTAGAAAACTTGGCTACGCCAAGCTTTTGGTGGAGCCTTAGTACCCAAAGGGCACAAGTCTCGCCTTCTCACTATCGTTCGAGGTCTCGCTATGTTGCACTTATACTGGATAAGAATCTTATAAATTCTT
>JARDZO010000358.1 GCA_029240815.1 Brevibacillus sp. | reverse complement strand
CGAGGGGTAACACGGAGGTGAAAGTTTGGAGACTTTTGCGATCGAAGGCGGAAGACCTCTGTCCGGTTCGCTTCGGATCCAAGGAGCTAAGAACGCTGCTCTTCCCATACTTGCTGCTGCAGTACTCGCGGAAGGGCAATTCTATATCTATGATGTCCCCCATCTGAAAGATATCAAGGTGATGTTGGAAATCTTGGACTCTCTTGGGGCGAAAACGAAATACGAGGACGGTTGCGTAGATCTGGACACATCGTCTGTCTCCGTTCCGCTGGTACCAGATAATTTGATGAGTCAGATGCGATCTTCCATTTTTCTGGCTGGCCCGCTATTGGCAAGATTGGGCGAAGTCACGATATCTAGGCCGGGTGGCTGTGACATCGGGGAGCGCAGAATTGATTTGCATTTATCCGGGTTGACAGCGTTGGGAGCCAAAATGGAAGAGTCGGAAGGCTACATTACATTTCGTGCCAAGCAATTGCGCGGAACCAATATCTTTCTATCCTTCCCCAGTGTGGGTGCGACGGAAAACATTATGATGGCAGCCGTATTGGCAAAAGGGACGACTCGCATCTGCAATGCTGCGAGAGAACCGGAAATCATTGATTTGCAAAACTTCCTGAACGCGATGGGAGCTCGTATCCGTGGTGCAGGTACGGATACGATTGAAATCACGGGTGTTCCCAAATTGCGTTCTGTCAGCTACCGAATCATTCCGGACAGGATTGTCACCGGAACCTTCCTATTGGCAGTAGGTGTGGCGCAAGGTCATGTGGAATTGACCAATACCTTGCCTGAACATCTCACGGCATTGATTGAAGTGGCTCGTAGCTGTGGTGTTGAAATCAAGACCCGCCATGATATAATGGAAATCAAAAGTACATCGCGTCCACGCGCCTACGACCGGATCATCACTTCGCCATTTCCGGGATTCCCGACTGATTTACAGGCGCAGTTGATGGTGTTTTTGTCTCAGGCTAGGGGAACGAGCGTTATCAAGGAGACTATTTTTGAGGGAAGATTCAAACATGTGAACGAATTGGCGCGAATGGGCGCCTCCATATACGTGGATTTGGGATCGGCTATCATTCGCGGAGTCAACAAATTGACGGCGACGAATGTTGAAGCGACAGATCTTAGGGCAGGAGCAGCTCTGGTACTCGCTGGCCTTGCTGCAGATGGAACGACGACAGTAAACCAGATTCATCATATCGACAGGGGATATGAGCGGCTCGAGCAGCAGTTGGGTCAGCTTGGGGCCAACATATCGCGGGTGTCGATATAACTGGGGAGAGCTAAGCGGCATAGTGCTATGCCGCTTTCCCTGTTTTGTATCATTACATATATTCCAATCCAATCCATTTATTTCTATTATTCATTAATAATTTGCGGGCGAGAGCCTAGCATGGATGAGGAAGGATAGGGTCATGGCGGTATACGAGGAACGCATTCCGCAAGTCAAGCAACAACGCCCCCGTCGAAGAGGAAACCGCAAATTGGTCTTTCTGCTGGTGCTGTTTTTTTTAACCGTACTCATTATCGTATTTATTCGTTCTCCATACAGCAAAGTGCAGGAAATTCAGGTGTTTGGCAACGACATCTATCCGGCGGAACAGATTATTAATCAATCTGGCTTGAAGAAGGATATGCAGTTTCTAAATGTGTGGGAAAGCAGCGTGCAAAAAAATCTGATTCCATTAGAGGGCATCAAAGAGGTGACGATTAGCCGATCGTTCCCAGGTATCATCCAGCTCCACGTCAAGGAACAGAAAAGGGTCGCTTTCTGGAACGGTCAGGACGGCACTCGCTACCCGCTGTTGGAAAACGGTTTTGTACTCAAACAGATCAATTTCGCTGATCGCGTGGTGGACAGGCCTTTAATCAGTTCATGGGCATCGCCAGAGCTGCTCCCGAATTTGGCCAAATCGTTGTCCAAGCTCTCACCTGCTGTTCTTGGAGAAATATCGGACATTACACTGACACCGACTGTTTATGACAAGCAAAGGGTTACCCTGTTCATGCGGGATGGCAACGAAGTGCGCAGTGTTGTCTACAAGTTGGACAAGATGCTGAACTGGTATCCGGCGATTGTAAAGGAGCTGCCAAAAGGCTCGAAAGGAGTCCTGTCTCTGTTTGAACAGCCTTGGTTTGTGCCTTACGGTGCTGCTGGTGAAGCTGTTCCGCTCCAGCAGACAGAGGATCAATCCCAAAAGCCGCAGTAATAAAAAAAGGGGAAAGCTGACCATGAGTCGACGTCGCAAATTTCATCTGTATTTAACTGTCGTGACGTTATGTACCGGATTTCTGGTCGCAACATCGATTGAGACCACGAAACTGACGCGCAAAGAGCGTTACAACGACCAGTTATTCCAACAAGAAACTCAGCTCAATGACCGGATTCTATCAGAAAAAGAGCAGAACAGACATCTGGAAAATCAACTGATTGATCTTCAGCGTCAGGTGGGCAAAGTAGAAGAGGCGATGGCCGAGCGAAAATCGGAAGCAGCGGATACGCTGGGCCAGCTGGAGGCAGCACGGATGCTCGCGGGTGTTGTGGCCGTTGAGGGGCCAGGGATCGTCATCACGATGCAGGACAGCCAGAATGCCGCAAACAGTGCAGACATCGCCAACTACATCGTCCATGAGCAGGATGTGCGACTGGTCGTTAATGAGCTGCGGGCAGCGGGAGCAGAAGCAATCAGTATCAACGGTCAGCGGTTGGTTAGCAATTCTTCCATTCGATGCGTGGGGCCTACGATTATTGTGAATGGGATTAAGTCAGCGGCACCGTTTGTCGTGACTGCGATCGGAGACCCGATGACGATGGAGAGCGCCTTGAACCTTCCAGGCGGAGTTTTACACTCTTTGCAAGACTTTGTTCAGATCGATGTAGCCAAAAAGGACCATGTTCAGTTACCTGCATTTGTCGGTGACGCCAAAACCAAACACTCCTAGTTGAAGGATGCGTTTACCTATGTTACAAAAAAGCCGTAAAATCACATTTATTCTTGCCATTATTAGTGCTATCATAGGTGTGATGTTGACAGTCCAGTTGCGAAGCAGTTTGCACCCCGTCCACAAGGAATCTCGCAGCATCGCTGAGCTGCGGACGACCCTGCAAAAGGAACTGGAGAAACATAAGAACCTGTTGGCGGATATATCTAAGTACAATCAGCTGTACTACCAGTATGAAACCTCACTGAGCGAAGATGAGAGTATCTCGGTCATGAAAGAGGAGCTAGCCCGCAACCGCAGGATGGCTGGGATGGTCGCAGTGGAGGGTGAGGGTGTCGTACTCGAAGTGGTCGATGCTCAAATTCCCGATGAACACATCCTGGACGAAAATATGACGGCACCAGTCGTTAGTGATTATACGATCGACGACGAAGATTTACGGTGGTTAGTCAACATCTTGTTTGCGAATGGTGCGCAAGCCGTTTCGATCAATGGTCATAGGCTGATTTCCACAACCGCGATCCGCAATGTAGGAGATGCCATCCAGATCGATACCCGAACGATCCAGCCTCCTTACGAGTTAAAAGCATTAGGGGACCCGGATATCTTACTGTCGGGCTTAAAGCTTGAAGGGGTGGAGGAAAACTTTCTGCTCGCGAATAAAAAGGTGTTAGCGGAAAAAAAGGACAAGCTCATGATTTCTGCCAATAACGAAACACGTGCTATCCAATATATGAAACCTGTAAAAGAAAAAGGAGATTCGTAACATGTGGCTCCCGCTTTTCGGACTGATTGTCGGTCTCGCTGTCGGCTTCTTGCTGGATTGGCGTGTGCCCCAGGAATATAGCAGCTATCTTTCCATTGCCTTGTTGGCCGGTTTGGATACAATCTTTGGTGGGATTCGTTCGTTTCTGGAGCGTACTTTTAATGTTCGGATTTTCCTGTCCGGATTCTTCTTCAATACGCTCTTTGCGGCAGGTCTCGCTTTTATTGGCGGATTTTTGGGGATCGATCTCTACTTGGCAGCCATCGTCGCGTTCGGCGTGCGCTTGTTCAATAATCTGGCAGTGATTAGGAGGATTGTTCTATCTCGCTGGATTAACCAGCAGGACTAGATTAAAAAATGGGAAGATGGTCATATTTTTACAAAAATTAAAGATGAAAAAAAGGGAATGGTTGTCCTGTGTGGAATAATTTATGCAGGTGTTCTCACTTTAGCAAAATAAAAGTCGTAGCAGGGGAGGTGTCACAGGTTTGGTAAGCAACGAACTCATCGTCAGCCTAGATATTGGAACATCCAAAGTACGCGTAATGATCGGCGAAATCAACAACGGTTCCATCAACATCATCGGCGTCGGCCAATCGCACTCAGAAGGCATTAAAAAGGGCGTGATTGTCGACATCGACCAAACCGTGCATGCCATCCGGGAAGCGGTTGACCATGCAGAGCGCATGGTTGGCGTTTCGATCGAAGAAGTGTATGTCGGTATCACTGGGAATCATATTGAGCTGCATGAGACACAAGGGGTTGTCGCTGTATCCAGCGAAGACCGTGAGATACGAGAAGAAGACATCCAACGCGTTATTCAAGCAGCAAAGGTTGTTGCCATCCCACCGGACCGGGAAATTATTGAGGTCGTTCCAAAGGAGTATATTGTCGATGGGCAAGGTAGTATAAAAGACCCACGCGGAATGATCGGTGTCCGATTGGAAATGGAAGGAACCATTGTGACCGGTTTGAAAACGGTTGTACATAACATTGTTCGTTGCGCCCAAAGGACGAATCTGCGAGTTGCTGGAATTTTCTTGCAACCGCTTGCGGCCAGTAC